>JANYHS010000065.1 GCA_025358945.1 Acidobacteriota bacterium | reverse complement strand
GTCGCATGTCCGAAAGACAAGGTGACGCATGACTGAACCGGTGAAGCTGTTGCTGATGTTCGTGAACGAGTCCGATCGCTGGAACGACATGCCGCTGTACCAGGCGATCGTCGACCGGCTGCGGCATCTTCACATGGCCGGTGCGACGGCGCAGGCCGGCATCGTCGGCTTCGGTCATCACACGCGCGTTCATCACAAAGGCCTGTTCGGGATCGCCGACGATCGGCCGATCACGATCACCGTGGTCGACGAGGAAGCCAAACTTCGCGCGGTGCTGCCTCAGCTGCGGGAGATGATGGACGAGGGCCTGATCCTTCTACTGGATGCGGAGCTCGTCGCGGACGTGTCGCGCAGGAAATGAAAATCAGGCGGCACACCTTCGCGCGGGATCGAGCGCGAAGGCTGGCGGAGAGGTAGGGATTCGAACCCTAGATACCCTTACGAGTATAACGGTTTTCGAGACCGCCGCTTTCGACCACTCAGCCACCTCTCCGAACCTCTGATTCTACACCGGACGGCGCGCCTTGAAGAAGTCCTGCATCAGGGCGCGGCATTCCTCCTCTCGGACACCGGCCACGACGTCGAACCGGTGATTGTGTCCAGGCAGTTCGCCGCCGCGAACCGTGGACGCGACCGCGCCTGTCCTCGGTTCGCCTGCGCCATACACCAGCGTGCCGATCCGCGCATGCACCAGCGCGCCGACGCACATCATGCAGGGCTCGATCGTCACGCACAGCACCGCGCCGGTCAGCCGGTAATTTCCCACGTTGCGCGCCGCGTCGCGGATCGCGACGATCTCCGCGTGCGCCGTCGGATCACCGGATGAAATCGGTTGATTGAACCCGCGTCCGACGATCGCGCCGTTCAACGTCACGACGGCGCCAATCGGCACTTCGCCCGCATCGCGAGCGCGCCGGGCCTCGACGAGCGCCGCGTCCATCAATGTCTGGTACTCAGCAGGCGGCATGACGCAACTCCGCGATGACCGTCACACACGGCACGCTGCGTCCCTCTTTTTTGACGTTCCGGTTCACGTCCGGATCTTACTGCGCTCTGCCGACAGGTTCGTTTGCGCGCGACCGAATTTGACGTAGGATGGGCGCGTGACATCTGAACTGCGCCAGGGACCCGATCGGCGGAGGGAACCGCGCGGCGGCCGGCGCCCTGCGGACAGATCCGGCTTCGCGCCGCTCGTGCTCGTCGCCGACGAAGACCAGGCCAGCGGCGATATGTGCGAGACCCTGCTGGGCACACTGCGCTTCGCGGTCGCCCGTGTCGACTCGGTCGACAAGGCGATCTCGGTGATCTCGACGCTGCTGCCCGACATCATTGTCGCGCGTGGGAACGATGTGTCGCCACTGCAGCGCGCCGCGTGGCCGAGCGGCGTGCCGTTCGTGACAGTCACCGATCACCTGAACGATCCGGACGCGTTGATGAACGCGATTCGGCAGGCGATCCGCACCGCGCGCACGCAGCCGAACTAGCGCGCGGGGCTCGTGCCCCCGTGTCTGGTTTGAGTGTTCGTTCAACTCGTTGCGGAGGCAACGATTGTGGTGCGCCTTGCAGGACTCGCTCCCGCTCGCGGTGAGCGCAGCGAACCGCGGCGTGACTGAGGACGGCGAAGGAAGCCAACTCGCGACCGCGAGTTGGTGCGCCTTGCAGGACTCGAACCTGCGACCTCCTGGTTCGTAGCCAGACGCTCTATCCAACTGAGCTAAAGGCGCGCTGTCGGGACGGACGAATCTCTGAGTTTAGACGGTTCAGTCTGTGCTGGTCAAGGCGCTCGATGTGGGTCGCGTTGACGCACGGCGCGCGAGCCGCGAGAAGCGCATCGCCCATTTGGGCGAGCCGCGCCAGTTGCTGTCTTGAAGCATTCAGGGCCGGTCGAGGCCGAAGCCGGCGCGCAACTCCGGCGTGAGCGTGATCGGCAGGCGGCCGCCGATCGGCGCCTCGCCGGCGATCGCGCGGACGGCGGCGCGCTCCGTCTGATCGTAGAAGTCGTACGTCAGCAGCACCGCCGGCAACTCGGACAGGAACGACGTGGTGTAGGGGTTGCCAAAGATCGTGGTGACGAAAGGAACGCTCGACCGGTCGGTGATGCGCGAGAGATCCTTGAGCAGCCGCACGAGTTCAGGTCCCAGATCCAGGCGTCCACTGCCCGACGTCGATCGCACGAATACCGAAGCGACGACGGCGCGGTAGCGCGGCGCGACGGCGCGGACCAGATCGAGCTCCGACATCGGCGTGTGGTCGGAGACTTCGATCGACGTCACGTTCGCCCATCGCTTTTTCAACTCGGGGATGAAGGTCCGGCTCGGCGCCGCGATCTGCCACCCCGACGGGTAGTCGAGGATCGAGAGATAGAGAATCGAGGCGTCGCGCGGAACGGTCAGCGGCACCTGACGGCGCTCGTCCTTCACCAGTGTGATCGCGCGCGCGAATGCGTCCTGCGCCACGGCTTCGTGCGCGCGTCCGCCGACGACCGACGGCACCGCGTCGAGATCGATGACGCGCTGCAGGTGCAAACCCACCGACGCCTTGGCGCGCAGCACGCGCGTCACCGAGTCGTCGATGTGCGCCTGCGAAAGGCGGCCGCTGGCCAGCGCCGACTGGATCCCCTTGAACGCGGCAATCGGATCGGGCGAATGCAGCACCTGATCGGCGCCCGCCAGCACCGCGCGCACGGCGCCCTCCTCCGGGGTCACCATCCTGGCCACCGCGTCCATCGACATCGAGTCGGTGTAGACGAGGCCGCCGAAACCCATCTCGGTCCGCAGCAGGTCGTGGAGAATCGGACGGCTGAAGGTGGCCGGCGTCAACGGCGCGGGATCGAGCGCCGGCAGCACGATGTGCGCGGCCATCACCGCCTCCGCGCCTTGTTCCACGCCGCGCCGGAACGGCAGCAGTTCCACGCGCTGCAACCGCGCGCGGTCGAACGTGATCACCGGCAGGCCGAGGTGGCTATCGACGTCGGTGTCGCCGTGTCCGGGGAAATGTTTGATCGTGGCGATCATCTTCCCGGCGCGCGCACCACTGAGGTACGCGCCGACCAGCGCCGCGACGCGCTCGGGATTTTCGCCGTACGAACGGATGTTGATCACCGGGTTGCGCGGGTTGTTGTTCACGTCGGCGACCGGCGCGAAATTAACCTGTACGCCCAGCGCCCGCGACTCGATCGCGGTGATCCGCGCCTCTTCGCGCACCAGACGCAGACCGTCGGCTTCCGGGATCGCGCCCATCGCCATCTGGCGCGGGAACGCCGTCGCGCCGGCGATCCGGAAACCCACGCCGGTCTCGAAGTCCGCCGTGTTCAGCAGCGGCGCCTTCGACATCGCCTGCAGCCGGTTGATCAGGAACGCGGCGGAGAACGGCTGACCGAGAATCACCGTGCCGTACCCCGAGTTCAGCAGGACCGACGGCGCCGGTTGCGAGGCGCCGAACACGTGGAATCCGCCAACGTGATACTCGCGCACCAGACGGGTCAGCATCTCGAACGCGTCGCTGTCGGTGCTCAGGAAATTCGACTCGAAGGACGGAACGATCAGCTGCCCGATCTTCTCGTCCGGAGTCAGTGTGTTCAGGGTCTGCGCGACCCAGCGCTCGGCCGCCGCGTCGAGCGTGAACGGATCGCGCGGGGCGGCGCGAAGAGCCATTGCCACGAAGACACAAAGACACGAAGCCAGAATTGTTCTTCTTCGTGCCTTCGTGCCTTCGTGGCCAACGCTCTTCATGCGCGGATCGTAGCATGCGCCCGCGCTACAATGACCCCGAATGAGCCAGGCGGAACACAAAGCCGGCGCGCCGCAATCGGTGCGCTGCTTCATCGTCACGGTCAGCGACACGCGCACGGAGGCCACCGATAGCAGCGGCCGCGCGATCGCCGAACTGCTGACGGCGGCCGGACACCAGGTCGCCGGACGCCGCATCGTGAAAGACGATCCGGACCTCGTGCGGAGCACCGTCGAACACCAGCTGACGAGCATGAGCGCGCAGGCAATCATCCTGACCGGCGGCACCGGACTCACCTCCCGCGACAGCACCTACGAAGTCGTCATCGGACTGCTGCAGAAACGCCTCGACGGGTTCGGAGAACTGTTCCGGATGCTCAGCTTCGAACAGATCGGCCCGGCCGCGATGATGAGCCGCGCCTGCGCTGGCCTCGCCGCCGGACACATCGTCGTCTCGCTGCCGGGATCCGAAGGAGCTGTGCGCCTGGCGATGGAGCGGCTGATCATCCCGGAACTCGGACATCTCGTGCAGCAGGCGGCGAAATGACGCTCGGCTGAAGCCTTCGCGCTACGATCGCCCGGACCAAGCGAACCACGCCGGGAACCAAGGCGAACCACGTAGGGCGAAGGCTTTAGCCGAGCCGAAGTGACATGCGACCATTTACATCAACGATCTCTCTCGACGAAGCGCGGCGGCGGCTGGATGCCGCCGTGCGGCCGATTGCACGCGCGGAGCGCGTCCGGCTCGAGGATGCCGCCGGCCGCGTCTGCGCCGCAGACGTCACGTCGCCGCTCGACGTGCCGCCGTTCGCGCGGTCCGCGATGGACGGCTACGCGGTCGTGGCGTCGGACACGGCCGGTGCGACGGCGTCCACGCCGGCCCGCCTGCGGCAGCTCGATCGCATCTACACCGGACACATGTCGTCGGCCGTTATCGAACGCGGCACCTGCGCAGAGATCGCGACGGGCGCGCCGTTGCCGGCCGGCGCTGACGCCGTCGTCATGGTCGAGGAGACGCGCAAGACCGGGGACGAGATCGAGATCCTCGCGGCGGCCACGGCCGGGCAACACATCGGCCGGCGCGGTGCGGATATCGCGATGGGCGATCGCGTGATCGCGTCCGGCGATCTGCTGTCTCCAGGCCGCGTCGGCGCCATCGCCGCCATCGGCAGCGCGGACGTCGCGGTCTTCGCGAAGCCGCGCGTGGCCATTCTGTCCACCGGCAACGAGGTCATCGAGCCGGGCAGCGCGTTGGCGCCCGGCCAGATCTTCGACGTCAACCGCTTCACGCTCGGCGCGATCGTCTCCGCACATGGCGGCATCGCCGAACCGCATCGCGCCGCACAGGATACGGTGGCGGCGCTCATCGAGGCGCTCGACGCCTGCGCGACCGCCGATCTGATCGTGTTTTCCGGAGGGAGTTCGGTCGGCGAGCGCGATCTGGTCGTTGACGCGATCGCCGCCCGCGGCGAGATGATCTTTCACGGCATCGCGGTTCGCCCAGGGAAGCCGACGGCGTTCGCGCAACTCAGAAACGCGAGCGGCGGCACGCCGTTCTTCGGTATGCCCGGCAACCCGACATCATGCCTGTCGAACGCCTACATTCTGCTGGCGCCGTTCCTGCGCGCACTCGCCCGCCTGCCGCTGCACACGCCGAGAATCATCCGCGCACCGCTCGGCCGCCGCATCGCATCCGCCGTCAGCCGTCACCAGTTCTACACGGTGCGCCTGCGGGACGGCGTCGCGTTTCCGGCCTTCAAGGGATCCGGCGACATCACCAGCTTGTCGCAGGCCGATGGCTACATCGAAATCCCCGCCGATCAGGGCGGCGTCGAAGAGGGCGCGCCGGTCGACGTCACGCTCTTCTGAATTACCGCCGGCCGATTCGACGTTCGTATTCCATCTCGAGCACGTCGGCGGTGTGCAGGTCGAAGGCGACCGCCTTGTGCTCGAAGGCGCCCCGGAACTCGCTGCGGCAGCGATAGCAGACCGTCAGATCCTTCAGCCGGCCGTAGATCGCGAGATCGATCAGCGTCGCGAAGCCGAGGATGCTGTAGGCAATCAGGTCGCGGCCGTACCAGTAGAACGCGGCGCTGATCAGCGCGCCGACGATGACGACGCTGAGCCCGATCTTCGGATCGAAATCCTTGCGGATGTAAAAATCACCGCCGCTGCAGACCGGGCACTGATCGACCGCGCGATCCTCGCGCAGCGCATCGGACACGACAAGAGGAATGTCGCAGCCGCAACCGCCGCAGGTGATCGACGATGGCGCGTTGAGGGCGGGCACCGGCAGGCCGGCGTCGCACTTCGGGCACTTCGCGAGAAACTCCACTCAGCGGCCGGGGAAGAATGATGGCAGCGCGAGGTCGAGCATCGTGTGCAGGCCGGGCGTCGCCGCCAGCACCTTCGGAATCGAATTGACGACGATCGACGCCGTCGCCACGTCGCCGTGAATGCCGCCGGTGACCTTCGACGAGATGTTCGGCGAGCCTTCGATCTCGACCGAGTCGTACGACTCCGGCGCGCCGAGGTAGGCCTCCATGTGCAGGCGGATCACCGGCTCGTTCTTGCGGTAGCCGACGCCGTCCTGGATGATGCCGCACACGTAGCCGGGATCGACGGCGAGGAACTCGCTCGAAATCGTCACCTGCGCCAGCTTCGGCTGGATGTCGTCAGTGATGCGATCGAGGGTCCAGCCCATCGCGTCGGCAATCATCGCGATCGATTCCGTCAACCCGACGTGCCGCACGCTCCCATCGTCCACTTTCTTCTGGAACTGTTCGGTGGTGAGTCCCGCGCCGATCTTCTGCTGGAACGGCAGCCGGCGGATCCGCGCGTCCTGCACGCGGTGGACGACGATGCGATCCACGCGCTCGCAGACGGCGGTCAACGCGATCGGAAGCGCGTCCATCGCGAAGCCCGGATTAACGCCGGTGCCGAGCACCGCCACCTTGGCCTTCTTCGCCAGCTTGTCGATCGCCCGCGCGGGACGCACGTGCGTGTAGCCGGGGTACGAGAGTTCCTCGGTCGTCGACACGATTGCGGTCTTCGACTTGAGAATCACTTCAATCTGCGGCAACACCTTCTTGATCGACGAACTGGTGCATAGCACGACGACGTCAGGCTTCGCCGACTTCAGCGCCTTGGCCGCGTCGGCGGACACTTTCACGCCAATCCGCTTCGACAGGCCGACCACGTCGCCGAGATCGCGGCCGACCTTCGCGGGATCGATGTCGATCGCGCCGACAATCTTGAATCCGGGACGCGTGGCCACCTGCTTGACGATGGCTGCGCCGATCGGCCCGAGTCCGAAGTGCATCACTCGAATGTTCGCCATAAGCAGCGGATTATATCCCGAGCCTTGGTGGTACGATTCACAATCCATGGCCTCTGACCATTCCGGCGGCTTGAGCCGCGATCACGTCGTCTGGGCGTACCGGCTGCTGCTCGACCGCGACCCCGAGAGCGAGGATGTGATCGGCCCGAAGCTCGCCGGGTCGCAGACGACGGCCGAGCTCCGGCATCACCTGATCACGTCCGCCGAGTTCCGCGACAAGAACCCGGACTTCGCCCACACCAATGACCCGACGGTGGTGATCAAAGAAGTCGCACCAGGCGTGCGCCTGTTCATCGACCTGTCCGACCACGTGATCGGTTTGAATATCCTCCGCGGCCACTACGAACAGAACGAGATCCGCTTCGTGCGCCGGACGCTGCGCCCTGGCGATTCCGCGATAGACGTCGGCGGACATATCGGCTTCTTCACGATGCAGATGGCGGCGGCCGTCGGGGCGGAGGGGCGCGTGTACGCGTTCGAGCCGATGGATTCGAACGCGAGCCTGCTCGAGCGATCGATCGCCGAGAACGGATTCAGCGACCGCGTCCGCTTCCAGCGCGCTGCGGTTGGCGCAACGCCCGGCATGGCCACCTTGACGTTTCCGGTCGAGACACTGAACTCCGGCGGCGCCTACTTGCTGCGGGACGGCAGCGCGCCCTTGGCTGGCAATCAGAAAAAGGACGTGCCGGTGGTCGCACTCGATGCCCTGGAGCTGCGCCGTCCGGTGCGCTTCATCAAGATGGACGTGGAAGGCGCCGAGCCGCAGGTGCTTCGCGGCGCGGCGCGGATCCTGGCGGAAGACAAACCGGTGATTCTGTCCGAGCTGCATCCGACGCAGCTCGAACGCGCGTCGGGGATCACTGCACAGGAATTTCTCGCGCAGATCGCGGCGCTCGGCTACCGCGCACACCGCATCGAAGACGGGAGCATCGGTGCGGTGATCGAAGCCGCTCCTGGCGAGGCGCTGGTTTCGGTCGTCCTGACACCCGCAACATAGCGGCTCGATAGCGGCCAAAGGCGCATGTGCTACAATGTGCTACATGAAAACACACGAGGTTGGCGTCCGTGAACTGCGGCAGAACCTGAGCGTGTACCTGGCGCGCATTGCGCGTGGCGAAACACTCGAGGTCACCGACCGGGGTCAGGCGGTGGCGATTCTGGCGCCGCTGCCAAAACACGTTCCGGTCCTGGAGCGGCTGGAGCGTGAAGGCCTGCTGATCGCCGCGACCGGAGATCTCCTGGCCGCGATGCGTCCGCGGACCGGCCGAACGTCGCAGCGCGGAAGCCGACTGCTGCAACAAACGCGAGCTGACCGGCTGTGAACAGGGGATTGATCTATCTCGACTCGTCCGCGGTGATGAAGTTGGTCTTCCAGGAGCGCGAGACCGACGCGCTCGTCGAGTTCCTGCGCGACTGGCCGAATCGCACATCGAGCGCTCTCGCGCGAGTCGAGGTCATGGTCAGCGTTCGGCGTGTGGACGACGACGACATCCACCGGGAGGCGCGCGATATCCTCAACGGCATCAACCTCGTACATCCTGACCACGCCACGTTCGCCGCGGCATGCACGACCAACCCTCCGATCGTCCGGACGCTCGACGCGATTCATCTGGCCACCGCCGTGTCGCTCGGTCATGAGTTGGCGGGAATGGTTGTCTATGACCTCCGCCTGGCCGAAGCAGCGCGGCACGCCGGCATCACCGTCTGGGCGCCCTCCTGATCCGGAGTGATAGCATGCCTCGCATGCGCCGCGCGCTTGCGACCGTGCTTCTCTTCGCGCTGGCGTCCGCCGCGTCGGCTCAGCCGGGCCGGACGGGCGCGTTTGCCACGCCGCTGTCACCCCGCAACGCCAGTTACACGATCGCCGCGCGCCTCGATCCCGCGACGCGCACAATCACCGGGTCCGAAACCATCACCTGGCGCAACATCACCGCCAGGGCGGCGACGGAGTTGCAATTTCATCTCTACTGGAACGCGTGGAAGAACACGCGCTCAACCTTCATGCGCGAGCGCGCGCTGGGGTCGGCTGGCGAGGATCGTCAGCGCCGTGCCGACGAATGGGCGCGCTTCGACGTCACGGCGATCACGGTTGCCGGGAGCGATCGCACCGGCTCCAGACGCTTCATCGCGCCGGATGATGAGAACACGAACGACGAGACGGTGATGGCCGTCCCCCTCGCGCAGCCGATCGAGCCGGGAGGGACGGCGGTCATCCAGGTCGCGTGGACGGCGCACGTGCCTCGCACGTTCGACCGGACTGGCGCGATCGGCAACTTCTTTTTCATCGCGCAGTGGTTTCCCAAACTCGGCGTGCTGCAGGAAGACGGATGGAACTGTCATCAGTTCCACGCCGGCACGGAGTTCTTCTCGGACTACGGCGTCTACGACGTCTCGCTGACCGTGCCGGCCACATGGCCGCTCGGCGCCACGGGCGTGCAGCGTGCTCGCCTCGACAACGGCGACGGCACGACGACGCACCGGTACGTCCAGGAGGACGTGCACGATTTCGCGTGGACGACGAGCCCCGACTACATTGAGCGGACGGCGCGCTTCGAGTACGGGCGGCTGCCGCCGGTCGAGATGCGCCTGTTGCTGCAACCGGAACACGCCGGCCAGGCGGAGCGCCATTTCGACGCGACGCGGACGACGTTGCGGTACTACGGCGAGTGGTTCGGCGCGTACCCGTACGGCCACATCACAATCGTTGATCCCGCGTTTCAAAGTGAAGCGGGCGGCATGGAGTATCCGACGCTGTTCACCGCGGGCACGCGGTGGCTCGCACCCGCCGGCGTCACCACACCGGAAGGCGTCACCGTTCACGAGGCCGGCCACCAGTTCTGGTATGGCATCGTCGGCAACAACGAGTTCGAAGACGCGTGGATGGACGAAGGGTTCAACACGTTCTCGACCTCGCGCGCGATCGCGCAGGCCTACAGCCCCAACGTGCTCGCGCTCCGCTATTTCGGTGGATTCATCCCGTGGGTCTTCAAGGATGTCAGGCTCAGCCGCGAGACGGACGGGAACCGCCTCGCCGGCTATCGCCGCGACGCGAAGAGCGACGCGCAGTCGACGCCGACGTACCGGTACGCGCCTCAGACTGGCGGCAGCATCAGCTACAACAAGACCGCGCTGTGGCTCAACACGATGGAGCGCTGGCTCGGATGGCCGGTGCTGCAGCGCATCATGTCGACACATTTCAATGCGTGGGCGTTCAAACATCCGAAGCCGGCTGATTTCTTCGCGAACGTCAACCGCGTCACTGGCCAGGACCTCGGTTGGTATTTCGACCAGGTGTATCGCAGCTCACACGTGTTCGACTACGGCGTGCAGCATCTGACCAGCGCGCGCGACGGCGATCAGTACCGCACCAACGTCATCGTCCGGCGCTACGGCGAGGCGACGTTTCCGGTGGACATGCTGGTCACGTTCAAGAACGGCGAGTACGTCACCGAGCACTGGGAGGGCCAGGATCGCTGGAAGCTGTACACTTACGACCGTCTCGCGCCGGCGGTGTCCGCACAAGTGGATCCCAACCGCGTGCTGCTGCTCGACGTGAACTACACGAACAACTCGAAAACGCTTAATCCCAAGGGCCCTGCGGCGGCGACGAAATGGTCACTGACGTGGATGGTGTGGCTGCAGGACTGCCTGCTTGGATGGGCGGCGCTCGCATGACGGAGCGCACCGCGGATCGCACGACTGAAGGCGTGCGCCACATCGGAAAGTGGCGCAGCCCATTGAGGGCTGCGATCGAAGGGATGCGCCGCGTGTACCGGGCGCCGGCGATCCTGATCGGCGTCTGGGCGATGACGCTGCTCGTCAGCCTGCCGCTGGCGCTGGCGCTGCGCGGGATGCTGGCGCAGCACCTCGGCGACAGTCTCGCGGCCGATTCAGCGGCCGGCAGCGTGAACTATGACTGGATGCAGGAGTTCGCGGAGCAGGCGACCGGCCTCGGCACGACGTTCAAGCCGACCGTCATCGGCTTCGGCGCGGTGCTCGACAACCTGAGCGCGTTTGCCGACGCCACGCCGCGCCCTGTCGTCGTCATCGGCGCCACGGCCGTCTACATCGTCCTGTGGATCTTCGTCGCGGGCGGCATCATCGATCGCTTTGCGCGCGATCGGCCGACGCGCGCCTTCGGGTTCTTCGCCGGCGCCGGGGAGTTCTTCTTCCGATTCCTGCGGCTCGCGGTGGTGCAGGGCCTTGTGTACGCCGTGCTGTTTCTGCTGCTGCACCCGTGGCTGTTCGACACGTTGTATCCACGCCTCACGCACGAGATCACCGTCGAACGGACCGCGTTCCTGATCCGCCTGGGGCTCTACCTGGTATTCGGCATCCCGGTGGCGGCGTGCACGATGATCTTCGACTACGCAAAGGTGCGCGCGGTGGTCGAGGATCGCCGCAGCATGGTCGGCGCGATCGCCACGGCGATGGGCTTCATCAGGCGCAACGCCGGCGCCGCGGTCACGCTGTTCCTCCTGGACTTCGGCGTGTTCGCGATCATGCTGGGACTCTACGCACTCGTCGCGCCTGGCGCGGGACGCTCAGGGCTGGCGATGTGGCTCGGCGTGGGCGCCGGCCAGGCGTACGTCCTGGCGCGGCTCGGGATCAAGCTGACGTTCTGGGCGTCAGAGACCGCACTCTTCCAGGCGCGGCTTGGACACTCCGGGTACGTCGTCCGCGCACAGCCGACCTGGCCCGAGTCTCCGGCCGCCGACGCTATCTAGTGGGGACGAGCGACGGCCAGTTCAGGACGCCGCGCAGCTGCGTCTGCTGTTGATCCTCTGACGGCCACATCATCAGAACGCGCTGACCATCGCGGGCCACCGCCTGTTGATCGGTGAAGTGCCAGACTATAGAGGATCGTTGGGCGGATCGAACACGATTGAAGCGACCCGTTTGATCTTCGAGAAATGCGCGCCGTATGTGATCACCGACGCCCCGGCGCGCACGGAGGTCGCCGCCACCCAGATGTCGTTGGTGGGCAAAGGCGTCCCGGCCTTGCGAAGATCGACGACGATCTCGGCGTAGATCCGCGCCACCTCTTCGTCGACCGCCAGCGTTTCGACCGAGGGGTTGGCCACAAACGCCGCGAGCTCGGTCTGGTTCTGTCGGAGCCGTGTGCCGAGCAGGAACCCGAGCCACAACTCGCCGAGCACCACCGTTGGCAGGCCCACCCAGTCGGCGCGGTCGATCAGTTCGACCACCTGGCCGTCGCCGCGTTTGAATTGGCTGTATGCCGATGTGTCGAGGCAGCAGCGCATCAGCGCCAGAGCTCGTCGTCGATCCGATCAGCCGACGCGATCGCCTGGTCGAATTGCCGCGCCTCGTCCACCGACCACGTGCCGGATAGCCGTGCGAGTCCGTTGCGGCGCGGGCCGGCGTCGCCGACGCCCAGGCGGTCGCTCAGCACATCCAGCACTGTCTGGTTCAGCGACGCTCCGCGGCGCCGTTTTTCACGCTCCAGCGCCTCGGCCAGCCGCTTTGATACGCCTCTGATGGTGAGCACTTTCATGCAGTCATAATACTGCATTCAATGCAGTCATACGATGAATCATCGCAATCGGCCCGCCGGGATCCTCGCGATAGAATCGCCCCGCATGCGCACAGCCGAGCGGATTGCCGGATGGATGCGACGTCAGCTCGCCGCGACGGGCGCGCGCGGGTTCGTGGTCGGCCTCAGCGGCGGCCTCGATTCCGCGGTCGTCGCCCGCCTCGCGCAGCTGGCGGCGCCAGACCACGTGCTTGCCGTGATGCTGCCCTGCTATAGCGATCCCGAAGACGAACGCGACGCCGACATTGTCGCCCGGCAGTTCGCGCTGCCGGTGATCCGCGCCGATGTGTCCCCCGCCTACGACGCGATGATCGCCACCGCGCACGCCGCCCTGCGGGAGCTGCCTGATCCGGCGCATGGTGTGACGTCCGCCGATCCGATCAGCAACCGGCGTCCACTCGCCAACATCAAGCCGCGCCTCCGCATGACGACGCTGTATTTCCTGGCCAACAGCCTGGGCTACCTCGTCGCCTGCACGAGCAATCGATCCGAGCTGTCGATCGGTTACTTCACCAAACACGGCGACGGCGCCGGAGATCTGCTGCCGATTGGCCACCTGCTGAAAAGCGAAGTCCGCGCGCTCGCTCGCGACATGCACCTGCCGCCCTCGATCGTCGACCGTACGCCGAGCGCGGGGCTGTGGCTGGGCCAGACCGACGAAGAGGAAATGGGCTTCCGCTATGCCGATCTCGAGCGCTACCTGGAAGAGGGGCCGCAAGGCGTCTCACCGGCGCTGGCGATGAAAATCGAGCGGCTGATCCGATCCAGCGAACACAAACGCGCGCTCCCGCCAATGCCGGACGCGGACTAAAGCGCTCCGCCACAGTGGTGGAAATTTCTACACATCCGCGAACTTGTACCCCACGCCCCAGACGGTCAGCAGGAATCGCGGGTTGGCCGGATCCGCTTCGATGCGGCGGCGCAGACGCTTGACCAGTGTGTCGACGCTGCGGACCGTGACGTAGGTATCGCCGCGCCAGATCCTCGTCAGTAGCGCCTCCCGGCTGAACACGATGCCGGCGTGCGTCGCGAGCAGGTGGAGCAAACGGAATTCCTGATCGGTCAGCTCGACCTCGCGACCTTCGATGCGCACGCGGCGGCGAGCCATGTCGATGTCGATCCCGTGAATCCTGACCGGCGGTCCGCTGGCGTCGTCTCCCCGGTCGACGGCGGCTGCGGCGGCGGTCTGACGCGGACGCCGCAGCAGTGCGCGCGTCCGTGCGACGAGCTCGCGCACGCCGAACGGTTTCGTGAGGTAGTCGTCGGCGCCGCTCTCGAGGCCGATCACCTTGTCCGACTCCTGGTCCCTCGCGGTCAGCATCAGGATCGGTACGTCGCGGTTCACGCCCCCGCGTCGCACCGCGCGGCACAACGACACGCCGTCGAGCCCCGGCAGCATGACGTCGAGCACGAGCAGGTCGAAGCGCTCGCGTTCGGTTCGCGCGAGCGCCGCCTGGCCGTCCCCCGCGCCCTCGCACGCGTAGCCTTCCAGACCGAGATGCAGGCAGACGAGCTCGCGAATGTTCGGCTCGTCTTCGACGACGAGCACGCGAAGGGCATCGGTCACAGTTTTTTCACCCTTTGTCCATGGCCCGGTCACCCGGGCACAGTCCAATCTACTAGAAGGAGACGACATGACCGCAGCAGTTACACGCATGGCCCTCACATTCGGCGCGGGGCTCATCGCACTCGGCGTCGGCGCAGGCGCCTATGTGCACGCTCAAGATCAGCATACGAGCCCGCAGCCGCCGCCGTTTCGCGGCCGGGGGATGGGACCCGGTGGACCGGGGCGCGGTCCGGGTGGACCAGGAGGGCCCGGCGGACCGATGGGCATGCTGCCGATGCTCGGCCCGCAGATCGGACTCACCGACGCGCAGCAGGATCAGATCAAGGCGATCGTCGACTCGCACAGGGCCGAGTGGACAGCGCTGGCCGATCGTGCACGCGCATCACGCGACGCGGTCAACGACGCCGTCAACGCCGACACGGTCGACGATGGCGTCATCCGCCAGAAAAGCGCCGAAGCGGCGTTCGTGGACGCCGACATGGCGGTGGCGCGGGCGCACGCGCGCGCGGAAGTCTTCCAGATGCTCACCGCTGAGCAGAAGGCCCGGATGAAGGAGATGCAGGCGCAGATGAAGAACATGCGGGCGGCGGGCAAGGACGCCAGGCGGGGCCACCGCAAGGCGCTGCTCGAGCGCTCCGGGCTGTAACGCCCTACGTCACACGCTTCACGGCCTCGACGATGTGCGAGGCGGAAATCCCAAAGCGCTCCACGAGTTCTTCGGGTTTTCCGCTTCGCGGAATTTCGCGCACCGCAAGACGATGAACGGTGAGACCGGCATCGGACACCGCTTCGGCCACCGCATCGCCAATCCCGCCTGCGGCGTAGTGATCCTCGACCGTGATCAGGCGGCCGCCGGTGGCGCGTCCCGCCGCAACCAGGCCCACCCGATCGACCGGCGCCACCGAGTAGAGATCGATCACCCGAATCGACGTGCCCGCCGCTTTCAGCAGATCGTACGCCTTCAGCGCCTCAAACACCGTGATCCCAGCGCCGATCACCGTCGCCACGTCCGCGGCACTCTCGCGCAGCACCTTCAGCCCGCCGACCGTGAACACCTCGTCGTTCGCGTAGATCACCGGAGTCTTCGGACGGCTCGTGCGCATATAGGCCGGGCCCGGGTGATACGCCATCACGGCCAGCAGACGCTCCGCGCTGACCGCGTCTGACGGGTAGAACACGGTGTAGTTCGGCTCGGCGCGGTACATCGCGAGATCTTCGAGCGCCATCTGCGATGGCCCGTCTTCACCGATCGACACGCCGGCGTGCGATCCCACAAGCTTGATGCCGACGTTGCTGATCGCGGCCATGCGCACGAAGTCGGCGGCGCGCGACAGGAAGCACGCGAAGGTGGAGGGGAACGGAATCGCGCCGCGCGCGGCCAGCCCCATCGCCGCACCGACCATCACCTGCTCGGCGATGAAATTCTGGTAGAAGCGCTCGGGCGCCACCTTCTCGAACCGATCGCTGAACGTGGAGTTCTTCACGTCGGCGTCGAGTGCGACGATGCGCGGATCGGAGACGCCGAGTTTGGCGAGCGCCGTGCCGAACGCTTCGCGCGTCGCCACCAGATCGCCCATCGTGTAGTCCGGCGCGGGGATCGGCTTGGGCGTGTCGACTCCGCGCGGTTTGGAGGCCGGCTTCGAAATCTTCCCAGCCAGATTCGCGGCGGGACCGGCGTCGGGCACCGGCACGAACTGCGTCTCGAGTTCCGCGAGCGCCTTGTCGAGTTCTTCGCCCTTCTTGAACGCCCGTCCGTGCCAGCCCTGATGTCCCTCGACGGACGCGACGCCCTTGCCCTTGATCGTGCGCGCCAGGATCATCGTCGGCTGCCCTTTGGTCGCCTTGGCTTCCGCGAGCGCGTCGAGGATCTGCCCGAGATCGTGACCGTCGATCACGATCGCGTGCCAGCCGAACGCGTTCCAGCGGCGCTCGAATTGCGCCATGTCGTGCTCGAACATCGTCGGACGGCTCTGTCCGAGGGCGTTGACGTCGGTGATGCCGCACAGGTTATCGAGCTTGTCGATAGCCGCCACGTCGGCCGCTTCCCAGACGGAACCTTCCGCCGACTCGCCGTCGCCCATCAGCACGTAGGTGCGATAGTCCGACTTGATGCGGCGCGCGTTGAGCGCCGTGCCAATCGCGGCGCAGATGCCCTGGCCGAGCGAGCCGGTGGCGACGTCGACAAACGACAGCCGTGGTGTCGGGTGTCCTTCGAGATCGGATCCGATGGTCCGCAGCTTCAGCAACTCGGCGCGGTCGAAGAGTCCGGCTTCAGCCCACGCGGCATACAGGATCGGCGCGGCGTGCCCCTTCGACAGGACGAACCGGTCGCTTTCCGGATTCCTGGGATCCTTCGGATCAAATCGCATCTCCGCGAAGAAGAGTGCGGCCGTGATCTCGGCCATCGACATGCAACTTGTCGGGTGCCCGGTGCCGGACTCCGACGTGGCGCGCACCGAATCGATGCGGAGCCTGGTGGCGATGTTCTTCAGTGCGGGGATGAGCGACGCGCGGTCAATGGACATGGACTGCAAATTCTATTTCAGAAGGTCCAAAAGCGCGAGGCCGTACGCGGCGGCCTCCGCGGTTGTGCCACCGGACGCGCACCCGGACTGCGCGGCGAGCATGAGCGACGCGTCGGCGCGGTAGTCGGCATCGGCGGCGATGACCGCGGCGGCGCGATACTCGGGGTCCGTGTGGAGCGACGCCAAACGGCACAGCACACGCGCGGCGTCGCAGTGAATCGCGGCGTCCACACTAGCCGACGGTTCGCGCCTGGCGATCAGCATCAGTTCCTCCGCGAGCATCGAATACGGCAAGCGCCCGGTGAGTTCGAAGGCGGTCAGCAGCGCCGACGCGGCACGCACGTGATCGCCGGCGCTGCAGCGGACGCTGACGCCGTTCACGTCGCGCATGAGACCGTCGCCGGGACGATAGCTGCCGCCGATCACGTGTTCAAGATGATCGATCGCGCGCTGGATGAGCGCGCCGGGATCGTCGAGTGCCGCGGCACGCAGGCACGCTTCCACGGACGCCGACGCGTCTGCCACCCGATCCTGCGCCGGCCACTCGGCCTGCAAGCCCGCCAGCAATCGATCCGCCTCGACTCGAATGCGCTCATCGTCGGCCACCGCGGTGGCCTCGACGAACAACGTCAGCCACGCGGCGCGGCCGATGACGCTGGGCTCGCGGTCCGCGCACTCGAGCGCACGCGCCAGGACCCCGCCGAGCGCATCGCGCAGATCATCGCGATCGGCGCCCAGGTAGTGACGCAACAAGAACGTCGGCACAACGGCCGTGACGGCCTCCTCTCGCGCGATCGCGTCGATCAGACGCGCCGTCACCACCTCCAGATCAGCCATCCTCGGATCCTGCAAGTCCGCAATTATAATCAGGAGATGATCCTCACGTTGCGGCCGGCGCCGCCGATTGACGGGTACAGAGGCGCATGACACACACCATCACACTGATTCCCGGCGACGGCATCGGGCCTGAAGTCACCGAAGCGGTCGTCCGCATTCTGAAAGCCTCAGGTGTCTCGATCGAGTGGGAGGAACACGTCGCGGGCCTCCTCGCTTTCGAGCGCACCGGCCAGGCGCTGCCTGTGGAGCTGGTCGATTCGATCCGCCGCAACAAGGTGGCGCTCAAAGGGCCGGTGACGACGCCGATCGGGCAGGGGTTCACGAGCGTGAACGTCGGACTGCGCAAGGCGCTCGATCTGTTCGCCAATCTGCGGCCGGTGTGGAATCTTCCGGGTGTCGACGCGCGGTTCCAGGGGATCGACCTGGTGATCGTGCGCGAGAACACTGAGGATCTGTACGCGGGGCTCGAGCACGAAGTGGTGCCGGGTGTCGTCGAGAGCCTGAAGATCATCACGGAAAAAGCGTCGTCGCGCATCGCGCACTTTGCGTTTGCGCACGCGCGCAAGCACGGCCGCAAGAAAGTGACGTCGATTCACAAAGCGAACATCATGAAGCTCAGCGACGGGCTGTTCATCGATTGCGTCCGCCGCGCTGCGCGCGAGTACATCGAGATCACGTACGAGGAGCGGATCGTTGACGCCGCGTGCATGCAACTGGTGATGCACCCGGAGCAGTTCGACGTGCTGGTGCTGCCGAATCTGTACGGCGACATCGTCTCGGATCTGTGCGCCGGTCTGGTCGGGGGGCTCGGCGTGGTCGGCGCAGCGAATCTGGGCATCGACATCGGTGTGTTCGAAGCCGTGCATGGCAGTGCGCCGGATATTGCCGGCAAGCACATCGCCAACCCGACGGCACTGCTGCTGTCGGCGGTGATGATGCTGCGGCACATCGACGAGGGACCTGCAGCGGAGCGCATCATGCAAGCGCTCGGCACCGTGCTGATCGCGAAGACCGTGCGCACGCGCGATCTCGGAGGCACGGCGTCGACGCTCGAGTTCGCCGACGCGGTGTGTCACGAGCTGTGACCACGTCTCAGCCCTCAGGGTTCAAGTCTCAAGTCTCAGGTCTCAAGTCTCAGCGAGGAGTGCGCGTGAGAGTTGCCAGTTGCGACTTGAGACCTGCTATAGTCCGAGACGGTTCTCTCTGATGCAGGATGACATTTCTCAGGCCGTACTCGCGCATGAGGACGTGCTCAAGTACCTCCGCGGCGGTGCTGGCGAGAGCGGCGCGCAGGCGCGCGAGAAAATCAACGGCTACCTCGAGGAACTGCGCACGACGCAGCGCCACAAGTTTTACCGCGCGCTGCAGCACCCGCTGTATCCGATTCTCCGCAAGATCGAGCGCAAGCACGAGAATCTGCACCACGTCCTGAACGCGGTCGGCACACACCGCATCCTCTACGCGTCGAACCACAAGAGCCATTGCGACTACCTCGTCGAGCCGCTGGTGCTTGACGACAACGACGTCCGCCCGCCGCTGATCGTCGCCGGCATCAATTTGTTCGGGGGCCCGCTCGGCCTGATTCACAAACATGTGACCGGGGCGATCCCGATCCGGCGCGCCACGAAGGACCCGGCCTACCTGATCACGCTGAAGGCCTACGTCTCGGAAATTCTCAAGAAGCACGATCTGTTCTTTTATCCCGAAGGCGGCCGCAGCTACAGCGGCGAGCTGAAACCGTCGAAGACCGGGTTGTTCAACGCGGCGCTCGGTGCGGAACGCCCGGACCTGGTCATCATCCCGGTCGCGGTGGCCTACGATCTCGTGCTCGAGGATCACATCCTCGCGCATCAGAGTGTGAAGAAGCGGCAGCGGCCGTTCGGCCGCGAAGTGGCGGAAATGGTGCGCTACGCCGTCGGCTACCGCTCGCGCGCGTTCGTCACCTTCGGCGCGCCGATCAGCGCGGGTGACCGCGACGTGCATTCACGCAGCGACGTTCTGGAACTGGCGCGTCTCGTGCGGGCGCGCACGGGCGCGCTGTACAAAGTGCTGCCGACCGCCGTGTTCGCCTCGGCCATGCGTCCGTCAATCACGCGCCGCGATCTCGAGTCGCGCATCGATCGGCTGATCGAAGAGCTCGCCGCGCGCCACGCCAACCTGGCCGTGACGAGCGGACGGCAGGCGGTCGAGGAAGCCGCTGAACTGCTCGAAACGCGCGGCATCATCGTCGCCGAACGCGGACGCTTCCGCGTCCGCGAGCGCACGGTGCTGAAGTACTACGCGCGCACGATCGAGCACCTGCTCGTCACCACCGGCCGGACTCACTGATGCTGGATAGCGCCTCAAAGACGTTTTTCCACCTCATCGCTCACAGCCAGACCCTCAAGAAGCTCGCGTCGCGATACGGGATGCGCAAGCCGTCGAGCTTCGCGCGGCGGTTCATCGCCGGCGAATCCGCCGAGGAAGCGATCGCGGCGGCGCGCCGCGTCGCCGCGCTCGGGATGACGGCCACGCTGGACCTGCTCGGCGAAAGCGTCACCAGCCTCGACAAGGCCGACGCGGCCACGCGCGACTACCTCGCCGTGATCGAAGCGATCATCGCGTCCGGCGTCGAGCGCAACATCTCGCTGAAGCTGACCCAACTCGGACTCGACGTCGACAAAGCGATCGCGATCGACAACTTCCGGAAGATTCTCGAGCGCGCCGAGCCCGAGGGCTTCTTCGTGCGCATCGACATGGAGAACTCGCCGTACACCGAAGGGACGATGGAGATCTTCGAGACCCTGTGGCGTCACAGCTATCGCCAGATCGGGGTCGTCCTGCAGTCGGCGTTGTACCGTAGCGAGGCGGACCTGCAGACCGTGAACGCGCTCGGCGGACGCGTACGCCTCGTCAAAGGCGCGTACAAGGAACCGAAGTCGGTCGCCTATCAGAAGAAAGCCGACGTGGACGCAGCCTACGCGCGCATGCTGAAGACGCTGCTCACGGAAGGCCACTACCCCGCCATCGCGACGCACGATCCGAAGATGATCGCGTTGACGCGGCAGATCGCGCGCGAGCACAACGTCGCGGCGGATCGATTCGAGTTTCAGATGCTGTACGGCGTCCGTCGCGATCTGCAGGCGATGCTGGTCAAGGAAGGCTACCGGGTCCGCGTCTACATCCCGTTCGGGCGTGAGTGGTTCCCGTACTTCATGCGCCGGCTCGGCGAGCGACCGGCCAACGTCATGTTCGTCGTGCGCGGCATCCTTGGGGAACGCGGGTAATACACACGCTCGCCGGATTCCCCTTCCCGACGGCCGACTCTACAGTGCAGTCCGTTCGCAACCCTCATTCGCCTCATCACTTAGAAGCGCGCGGCCGCAATCGGCACGGCTCTTGAAGCTCCCCGAGTCAGAAGACACGGCAGAGGAGGCGACATGGTTACGAACTATCCCCACACGCTCACGGCGATCGACACGCACCAGGCGGCCGCGCCTCACGCGCGTACGAGCGGTTTCGGTCAGCATCTGCGACAACTGTTCTGTGGATTTCATGGGCACGATACGCTGCTGCATTTCGAAGACGATCGCTTGTCGCTGCGCTGCGTCTCATGCGACCACGAGACGCCGGGCTGGGAGTTGAACGAGACGCCGCCGAGAGTGACCGTCCGGGGTGACGCGCGTCGCCACATGCTGGCGCAGCCCCAATTCGTGCGCCGCGTCGCGTAAGGGTTCAGAGCAGCGATTCTGTTCAGCAGAATCGTCGCGCCATCTCGACCAGCGCGTCGCGGCACATCAGCACGTCCGCCACATTGACGTATTCCTTGATGGAATGCAGACCGGCGCCGCCGGGACCAAAGAGGATGGATGGAATGCCGGCGTGTCCCAGCACCGCCGCATCGGTCCAGAAACTCGCACCGGTGATGCGTGGACGGCCGCCCACATGCGCGAGCGCCGTCGTCAACATAAGCGGGAGCTCGTGGTCTGCGGACACTTCGTAACCGGGCCGGCTGAACCGCGCGGTTGCGAATCCGCGGAACGTCGGATCCTCTTTCGCCAGCTCGTCCAGAATTCGCTGCACTTCTTCCAACGCGATCTCTTCAGGTTCGCTCGGCAGCGTCCGCCGTTCCATCTGCAGCACGGCGCGATCGGGATAACTGCTGAGTTCGCGGCCACCCTCGACGATCGACGCGTGCAGCGATCCCGTACCCACCAGCGGATGCGGGGCACGCGCCTGCAACATTCGGTCGAGCGCCTCCAGGCGGTTGAGCACGCGCCCCAGGCGCAGGATCGCATCCTGCCCCTCAGCCGGCCGGCTGCCGTGCGCCGCCTTCCCCTCGACAAGAATCTCGACCCAGGCGAATCCTTTGTGGCCAACCGCGATCTCGAGATCGGTCGGCTCGGTGACGATCGCCGCGTCCGCGCGCCACGTCTTCACCAGCACATCCGCGCCGATGCTCGAATGCTCTTCGTCAACAACGGCTGCGACGATGAGGCGGCCGGAGGCGAGGCCACCGTGCGCTGCAATCGTGGCGGCCGCGGACATCATCGCGGCGACGCCGCCTTTCATGTCCTGCGCACCACGGCCGTAGATCCGTCCGTCGCGCTCGGCCGGCGTGAACGGATCGGTCATCCCCGTCACACCCACGGTATCGGTGTGACCGCAGAGCATCAGCGTCCGCCCCTTCACACGCCCCTCGAGGACACCGATCACATTGGGACGG
>JANYHS010000022.1 GCA_025358945.1 Acidobacteriota bacterium | reverse complement strand
CTTCCGCTGCGATCTCGACCGGATTCGGAACGATTTCGTTGGGATCGGCCACAGCCGCGACCAACTTCGGCGCCTGCTTGAGCGGTGTATCAACCTCCACATGCTTCTCGGCTCCGCGGACGGGCACGCTCGATGTCGGGGCAGCGGCGGCAACCTCGCCGGAAAATGCGCCTCGTTCTGGCACTCATGATCGGCATCACGTTATTTGCACCGGCGTTCATTGCAGAAGCGGCGACCTGCACTGGAGACACGCCATGCAAGGCTTGCAAGAACTGCACGTACTGCAAACATTGCGCGAAGGATCACGGAACCTGCGGAGTCTGCAAAAAGCGCTGATCGTGCAGCGTGTCGCGCAGGATTTCCACGACGGCACGGCGGTCGGCGGCGGACAGCTTCCCGTATTTCTGCGCCGTCTCGTGACCCGACAGTACGGCCCACATCCGGCCGTAGATTGCCCCTCGCACAGCGTCGGGCAACGCGGCGAACGCCGCCGAGTAGATCATGTAGCTGCAGGGATAGCGCAGCAGGCGCTGCTCGAGATCGAGCTGGCGCAGGGATCGTCCACGGCTGTCGGCCGGACCTTGCGCGGAAAACGTCGCGGCGAAGTCTGTCGGGCCCTTGATCGCCGCGGTCAGCGGTTGTTCATCGACAAACAGCAGATAGTCCACCAGTTCAACCACGGCATCGCGCAACGAGCCGCTGGCCAGATCGCCGCGATGGTCGTACTCCGCTATCCGGGCTTCCCACCCGATGCGCGTGATCAGGTTGGTCATGTGCGTCTGGTGCTGAAACACCATCAGCGCGGCGATGTCGCTCTGCGAGGACAGGTATCCGCGCGCGTCGAACGCGCCATCGACGGCCCGTCCCATGTGCTGCATCGAGCCGTGTGTGCCGGTGACGTACCACCCGCCCCAGCGCTTGTGAAACGGCGTGCGGTCGTCGGCGTCGTAGGTCCCGAATTGCCCGAGCGGAAGGCCGTCCGGCGCGATGGACACACTGCGGGCGACCAGGCCAGGCACATGAAGCGTGCCGAGCACCTGATGACAGCTCAGACAGGCCGGACGCCGCTCGAACAACGGGTGCGGCTGCGGTTTCTGTTCGATGGTGTAGAACACGACGCCCTGCTGCGGATCGTGGACGGCGAGTTCCAGTAGCGGCGCGCCGCGAATGTAGCCGACCGTGACCGCGTCGCTGAAATAGATCGCGCGCGGATTCGAGGGCTCGGTATACAAGCCCTGGACGCCCGTCTTCGACATCACCAGCATCTGCGAGTTCACGGGCAGGTGCAGCGCGTCGAGGACCGATCGCAAATACCCGGTCCCTTCGTCGAACGTGATCCGCGCGTCGCCGTCTTCGAGCCGGCGATTCAGATCTGAGACCAGATCGTGCGTCGGCTGGGCGTAGTACCGAATGGCAGGGTGCCCGAGTGCGCCAGCCAACGGCCGCTCCGTCAGCTGCCCCATCGACGCTGCGGTCGCGACGATGAGCGACAGGCCGACGAGGAGAACTGCGATGGCGGCGAGGTGCGCCTTATCGCGCTGCACGCTGTGATTCTCGCACGGGTCCGCTACGTGGTCGTCTTGGCTGATCGATAGTGGCCAGGCATCGCCCGCAACGACACCGCGATGCGGTTCCACGCGTTGATTGTCGCCGCGACGTAGGTGAGATCAACGATTTGCTGCTCGGTGAACTGCTTCCGCACCTCGTCGTAGACGCTGTCGGGCACGTGCGTCTGCGCGACGAGCGTGATCGCCTCCACCCATGCCAGCGCCGCGCGTTCGCGGTCGTCGTAGAAGGGCGTCTCGCGCCACGCATCCAGGGCGTACAGCCGCTGCTCCGTCTCCCCGCACGCCCGTGCATCAATCGAGTGCATGTCGATGCAGTACGCGCAGCCGTTGATTTGCGACGCGCGCAGCTTCAGCAGATGGACGAACTTGTGATCCAGCCCGCACCCGGCGATGTATGTCTCCATCGCCAGCATGGCCTGCAACGGTTCCAGATTGAATTGGTGATAGTCGAGGCGACCCTCCATCAGCTCTCCCTGCTGAGTTCTGAGTTCCTCAGAACTTCGCCTGCAGCCCGAACCGCACCAGCCGTCCCTGCAGAATGGACGCGGGACGATCGAGCGCAGTGCCGTACGTCTGCACGGCGCTCAGCACCACGCCGGTATTGAGGGCGTTGTACGCATCGGCCTGCGCCTGGAGGTTAACGCCTCGAAACTTGAAGCTTCGGGTAATACGCATATCCAGTTGATTCTGGCGGTCCAGGAACTTCGTCCCGGGCGCGTTGAGCGGCACGTTGACAGACGACTGGGTCAGCGTCTGACCGGTCAGGGTCTTGAAGGTCGCACGATCGACGCTCCAGACCACGCGAAGCGACGGATCTTCCGCCAGGATCGTCCCGTTATTCAGCGCGGTCGTGCCATCCACGGTGCTGTTACGCGCGTCACCGGGATAGCTCTGAAACGATCCGCTCACCTGCAGCGCCCACGGCAGCGAGTAGCTCCCCGACAGTTTGATCTGGGTGTAGTACGGGATGCCGAGCGGCGCCTGGTCGCAGAAGCGCAGCTGGTTGGGATCCTCCACCTGGCACGTGTTCGAAATCTGATGACCGACGCTCACACCGCCGAACAGCGTCAGCCCTTTCATCCGGCTGTTGAAGTTCACGTCAACACCGGTGTACTTCCGGTAGTTGGCCGAGGAATTCGCGTCGAGCAGGTTCAACGCGCTCGCCTTCGTCGGATTCAGGTTGTAGATCGTCACCGTCTCGCCGGTCGGGCTCACAATCGGCACAGCGGTGTAATCCGATGGATCGATGCCGAGATTGTCCGACCAGATCAGATTCTTGTAGTCGCGCCGGAAGTAGCTGGCGGTCACCGACGTGCCCGGCACAACCTCGCGCTGCACGCTGAGGTTGGTCTCGATCTGATACGGGCGGCTGATCCCGTCAGCCGGATTCTGGAGCGGCTTGGCCCCGAAGCTCGCAGGCAGCGTCGAGAAATCGATCTCGCACCCAGGCGTGCGGTAGACACACCCGCGCGCACCCTGCGCGACGTCGTCGCCGTTGAGGTCCGCCCAGGTCAGCGTCGCGCTGGTGTAAAAATTCGGATCGTAGGTTTCAGCGAAACCCGTGCTGTAGGCGCGCACGTACTTGCCGATCCCGAACTTCACCGCGGTCTTGCCGTTGCCCTGGACGTCCCACGCCATACCGAATCGCGGGGCCACGTCGTTCCAGTTCGGCACGTCCGGCCGCGACTCGAAATGGCGCGCGGAGACGAACCGCCCCGGCGCCACGTCGTGGCCATCGATGGATCCGTTGAAGTGTTCGAGGCGGACGCCAGGATTGATCGTCAGCCGCCCGACGGTCCACGAATCCTGGGCGTAGATGCCCTCGTCGGCGTTCATCTGCGCATACGAATCCTGCGGTGTGTTGTGAATGATCACCTGCGCGGGCGCGCCGCTCCGGTACAGTTGAATCAAGTCGGCCGTCTCGCTGCGCTGCCGCCAGAAATAGCCCCAGCCGTACTGGATGCCGGCTTTGAACGCGTGCGAACCGGTGACATACGAGGCCGACGCGACCGCCGTGCGGCGGATCGGCTCACGGTAGTACAGCCCGCCGTCATACGAGCTGAACGCGGTCTGAAGAATCGTATCGCGACGCGGAATCGCCAACAACGACCCGAGCTGCGGCTCGAGCGTGTAGCTTTCGTTGTTGATGGCGAGGCCCGCCTCGATCAGCAACTTGCTGCTGACCGTGCTCGTCCACTTGGCTTCGGTCGTGTAGTACTGCTTCGGCGCACGGATGTCGGTCGCTTCGCCCGAGATCGCGTAACCTGCGGGCGCGGAATTTTCGTGCCCGCGAAACTTCCGGATCCGGTCGAGGTACACCGAGAACTTGTTCTTCGGGGTGAACTGCGCGGTCAGGCGCACGACGCCGCTCCGGATGTTCGCGTCGTCAATGGTCTGGTCGCCGTTCTTGAAGAAGCTGTTCGCGATGTACTGATAGACGCCCCAGTCGCGGTAGGACGAGAAAAACCACAATCTGTCCCGGAGAATCGGACCGCCTTCCGACGCGTTGAAGTCCCACACCTTGTTGAGGCTGTCTGGCGCAGCCAGACCCAGCGCACGGGCATCCGTGCTGTTGTTGCTCTGCTGGTTCTGGTTGGCGCCTGACAGAAACATGGTGCCCTTGAACTGATTGCCGCCGTCTTTCGGAATCATGTTCGCGCGCACACCGCCGGCCGATACTTCGGCGCCGATCGCGCTTGTCTGGTAGCTGATCTCCTCGAACATCGCTTCGTTGAAGTAGCTCTGGACGCTGCCGTCGCCCTCGATGCCGTTCAGCGTCATGCCGTCAACCTGGAACGTCGTGTCGCGGCCGTCGGACCCATGCACCGTGAGATCGCGGTTCTGCATGCCGGACGTCCCGCCGACGTCGGGCAACGCGAGCCGCGCGCCAGACAGCAGGGCGCCAAGAGTCGGAATACTGCGCCCGGTCGGCAC
>JANYHS010000371.1 GCA_025358945.1 Acidobacteriota bacterium | reverse complement strand
GCGGATCTTGCTGGCCGAGAAATACGCGTCGATCAGCAGGCCGGTCTTGGCCTGAATCGTTTCGCCGGCGCCTTGCGCTTTCAACTTCTGGCAGTAGTCCGCGGTGCGGCGGTCCTGCCAGACGATCGCGTTGTAGACCGGTTCGCCGGTGTCGCGATCCCAGACGATCGTCGTCTCGCGCTGGTTGGTGATGCCGATAGCGGCGACGTCCTTCGGCCGCACCTGCGCGCGGCCGAGCGCCTCGACCGCCACGCCGATTTGCGACGCCCAGATCTCGCCCGGATCGTGCTCGACCCAGCCGGCGGTCGGGAAGATCTGCGTGAATTCCTTTTGAGCGACCGCTTTGATGGCGCCATCGTGGTCGAACACGATAGCCCGCGAGCTGGTCGTCCCCTGATCAAGCGCAAGGATGTAAGACATATTTGTCGGACGTCAGTCTACAATACGGCCCATGCAAAAGGGCCTATCGCGCGAGCTGCTGGCCGAGTTCTTCGGCACGTTCATTCTGATCGTGTTTGGCGTCGGCGTCGTGGCGCAGGTCGTGCTGAGCAAGCACGGGGCGGGCGACAGCCTGTCGATCAACGTCGCGTGGGGGCTGGCGGTGACGATGGGGTGTTATGTGTCGGCGGGGGTGACGGGGGCGCATCTGAATCCTGCGGTCACGCTGGCGCTGGCCGCGCACCGGAAATTTCCGTGGGGCAAGGTGCTGCCGTACTCGCTCGCGCAACTCGCCGGCGCATTCGTCGCGTCGGCGGTCGTGTACCTGACGTATCACGAAGCCATCAACGCGTTTGACGGCGGCGTGCGGCAGGTGCTTGGCGCGCAGGGAACGGGCGGGATCTGGGCGACGTACCCGCAGCCGTTTCTGAGCACGTTCCCGGGCGGCTTCATCGACCAGGTTGTCGGCACGGCGCTGCTCATCGCGGTGATCTTCGGGATCACCGACAGCCGCAACTCGCCCGCGCCCGCGGGCCTCGCGCCCGTCGTCGTCGGCCTGCTGGTGGTGCTGATCGGCGCGACGTTCGGATTCAACTCCGGCTACGCGATCAATCCCGCGCGCGATTTCGGTCCGCGGCTCTTCACGTTCGTCGCGGGCTGGGGCGGGGAAGTCTTCACCGCCGGCAATGCCTGGTGGTGGGTGCCGATCGTCGCACCATGTGTGGGCGGCGTGCTGGGCGGCTGGGTGTACGACCTGTGCGTCGGCCACCGTTTCCCCAGCCACCAGTCGTAAGGGCGCGCAGAACGCGTGAAACTCGCCCTCATCGCTTGCGCGATCGTCGTGTCGGTACTCACCGTGCCGCGCGAGGCACGCGCGTACTCGGTGCTCGCGCACGAGGCCAACATCGATGCGCTCTGGGAGACGAGCCTGCGCCCGATGCTGGCGCGCCGCTTTCCGCGCGCGACGCGAGACGAGGTGACGCAGGCGCGCGCGTACGCCTACGGCGGCGCGGTGATTCAGGACCTCGGCTACTACCCGTTCGGCAGTCACCTGTTCAGCAATCTGGTGCACTACGTCAGGACCGGTGATTTCGTCGAGGCGCTGATCCGCGAATCGCACGACGTGAATGAGTACGCGTTCGCCCTCGGCGCCCTCGCGCACTACGCCGGCGACAACGTCGGTCATCCCGACGGCGTGAATCTCGCCGTCTCGCTGATGTACCCCAAGCTCCGTGCGCAGCATGGCCGCTCGGTCACCTATGCTGATTCTCCGGCAACGCACGTGCTCGTGGAGTTCTCGTTCGACGTCGTGCAGGCGGCGAGTGGCGCCTACGTGTCCGACATGTATCGGAGCTTCGTCGGTTTTCAGGTGGCGAAGCCGGTGCTCGACCGCGCGTTTCTCGACACCTACGGCCTGGAGATGAACGACGTGTTCTTCAGCGAGGACCTGGCGATCGGTTCGTATCGGCACGCCGTCAGCCAGACAATCCCTGAGATCACGCGCATCGCCTGGCGCGACAAGCGGGAGGCGATCGAAGCGCTGAATCCTGGCGCGGCGAAAGAGAAATTCATTTTCAACCTGTCGCGGTCGGAATACGCCAAAGCCTACGGCACGGAGTACGAGAAGCCGGGTCTGCTGGCGCGATTCCTGGCGCAGCTCTTCCGCCTGCTGCCGAAAGTTGGACCTCTGCGGCCGCTGCAATTCAAGGCGCCGACGCAGGAAGCCGAAGCGCTGTTTCTCGAGAGTTTCAAGGGTACGCGCGAGCGGTACCATGCGGCGCTCGATGCGCTCGCCGCCGGACGTCTCGATCTGCCGAACACCGACTTCGACACCGGTCGGCCCAGCGCGCGTGGCGAATACCGCCTGGCCGACGAGGCCTACGCCACGCTGCTCGATCGGCTGACGGAGCGCCGATCCGTCGCAGTCCCGACGGCCCTGCGTCAGGATCTCAACGCGTTTTATGCGACCCGGCCGCATCAGCAGCGGAGCCGCAAGGAGCGCAAGAGCGCCGCGAAGATCGAGCAACGGCTGGCGGCGTTGAACAGCCGCTAGACCGCGACGCCATCGCGTACGCGGAGGATGCGCGTTGCGCACTCGCGCGCAAAATCCTCGTCGTGCGTCGCGACGATCAGCGTACGGTTCTGGCGGAGGAGTCCCTTCAACAGCTTGCCGAGCTCAACACGGCGCTCCGGATCGAGCGACGCCGTCGGTTCATCCATCAACAGCACTGGCGGATCGACGGCCAGCGCGCGGGCGATGGCGACGCGTTGCGCTTCGCCGCCGGACAACTGGCGCGGCAGCGCATGAGCACGATGCTCGACGCCGAACGCCGTCATCAGGTCGAGCGCGCGACGCAGGGCGTCCGGCCGCGATACGCCGTGCGCATGCACCGGCGCCAGACAGACGTTGTCGATGGCCGCGAGGTGCTCGAACAGGCAATGGAACTGGAAGACCATGCCGACCTTGCGGCGCAAATCGCGCAGCGTCGATCCAGGGATGGCCGCGCCGCCATCCAACTCGACGCCGTCCACACTGATACGGCCGGCGTCGAACCGCTCGAGGCCGGCGATCGCGCGCAGGATCGTTGTCTTGCCTGAACCAGATGGTCCCATGATCGCGACGAGTTCACCGCGCGCGACGGTCAGGTTGACGCCGGTCAGGATCGGGCGCGCGCCGCGCTGCAGATGAAGATCGGCCACGGTGACCATCGCACGACTGAAGTCGTGCGCCACGTTCGCGTCGTGCGCCACGTCCTTATTCATTGCGGTGTCGCCCTCCAGCGTTCCTCGAGGCGGCGCGCCAGCGCGGCGAGCGGCAGCGACATCGCGAGATACAGACCCGCGCACAACGTCCCGGGAATGACCCAGCTGCCAAGATTTGTCGCGAAGATCTGCGTTTGCTTGGTCAGCTCGAGCACGGTGAGCACCGACACGAGCGACGAGTCCTTCAGCAGCGCGACGAAGTCGTTGGTCATCGGCGCGAGCGCGAGCCGGAACGCCTGAGGCGCGCGCACCAGCGTCAGCACCTGCCGCTCGCTGAGCCCGAGCGTCCGCGCGGCTTCGAGTTGCCCGACGGGAATCGCCTCGAGCGCGGAGCGGTAGATCTCGCTTTCGTAGGCGGCGTAATTCAGGGCCAGGCCGAGCAACGCAGCCACGAACGCGGGCAGGCGGATCGCTGACGCGAGGCCGTAATAGAGCACGAAGAGCTGCAGCAGAATCGGCGTGCCGCGGATCAGTTCGACGTAGGCGGTGAGCGCCGTTCGCGTGATCGATCCGCCGTAGACGCGGCCGGTCGCGATCAGGACGCCGATCGCCACGGCCAAAGCCATCGACAGGCACGACAGCACAATCGTGATCACCGACGCCCGCAGCAGCGACGGAAAATACCGCCGCGCCGCTTCCCAGCGGCTCGCCGTCGCAACGTCCGAAGACGAGTCGAGGCCGACCACGGCCGGCACACTCTCGCCGGCCAGCAGTTTTGCGTGCAGCAGAGGCTGATCGTCGTTCCACACCGACCACTTGCGCAGGATCTGCTCAAGCGATCCGTCGCGCATGGACGCGCGGAGGATCTCGTTCATGCGGTCGCGCAGCGCCGCGTTCCCGGGTCCGAGCACGCCGACATAGTGACCCACGGCCACGGTCTGCGGCTGGATCGTGAAGCCCGGCACCGTGCGATGACGCCGCTCCGCCAGCACGTTGTCGAGCAGCACGGCGTCCACTCGCCCGATCACCAGATCGCTGTACGGATGCACGTCGTCTTCGTACGACACGACATGGATCCCGTGCTCACGTTCCGCTCGCAGCAGGATGCCGTAGGCGATCGTGCCAGCGAGGGTGCCGATGGTTCTCCCGCGCAGATCCGCCAGCGTCCGAAATCGGGGCGCGTCGGCGTCGCGGACGCTCAGGACTTCCCGGAATTCGTAATACGGCATCGTCACCGCCATCGTTGCGCGGCGCGCGGGTGTGTCCTCGATGCCGCTGAGGCCGATCTCGGCGTCGCCACGCTTGATGCTCTGGTCGATCGAGGTGAACGTGACGTTGAGGAACTCCGGGCGGCGGCCGAGCCCGCGAGCCAGGAGCCCGGCCACGTCCACGTCGAAGCCGACGACGGTGTCGGGATGCGCGGGATCGGCCTCGACAAACGGCGCTCCGCCTTCGGGGTCGCCGGCCCAGCGCAGCACGCCCGACGGTGCCGGTACCGCGCCCAGCCAGACCGAAGCCAGCGGCAGGACGATCGCAAGTCTGAAGACTTGCGCCACACCAAGTCTGAAGACTTGCGCCACACCAAGTCTGAAGACTTGCGCCACACGGGGTCTCAAGGCCTGCGCCACATGACGATGCACTGGAGTAGATTCTAGCTGGAGGTATGCGATGGCGAGTGTGGGGTTTCTGGGGACCGGGCTCCTCGGCGGAGCGATGGTGGAAGGCATGCTGCGCCGCGGCGACAGGGTCACGGTGTGGAATCGTACCGAAGCAAAAGCGCGCGCGCTGGAGTCGTACGGCGCGACGGTCGCCGCCACGCCCGGTGACGCCGTGGCCGGCGCCGATCGCGTGCACATGACGTTCTCGGACGACGAGGTCGTTGATCGCATGCTGGCGGCGTTCACGCCTCGCCTGCAGCCGGGCACGCTCGTGATTGACCACACCACGGCGTCCCCTCGCGGCGCCAAGGCGCGCGTCGCGCGCATGAACGCGGCCGGCGTCCAGTTCCTCCACGCGCCGGTCTTCATGTCTCCGCAAATGGCGCGGGACTCGATCGGCATGATCCTCGCCTCCGGTCCGCAGGCGGTGTACGACCTAGCTCTCGATACCCTCGACGCGATGACGGGTGAGGTCTGGTATCTCGGAGAGCAGGGCGATCTCGCGGCGTCGTACAAGATCTTCGGCAACTCGATGCTGTTCGTGATTGCCGCCGGCGTCACCGACGTCTTCGCGATGGCGAAGGGACTCGGGATCGCGCCGACTGACGCGCTCGCGGTGTTCTCGAAGTTTCAACCCGGCGGCTTGATCACGTCGCGCGGCGACAAGATGGCGCGCGGCGATTTCTCCGCCACCTTCGAGCTGACGATGGCGCGGAAGGACATGCGACTGATGCTGGATGCGGCAGCCGGCCAACCGCTGACCGTGCTGCCGAGCATCGCGAAGGCGATGGACGAGGCGATCGCAAAAGGACACGGGAAGGATGACCTCGGGGCGATTGCAGCCGAAGTGGTGCGATGAGCCTCGCACCACTGAAGTCGTGCGCCACGAGAATGCAGACGGGTCGGGTAGGTCGGGTAAGTGAAGCACCTACCTGACCCACCCGCCCCACTTGACTGATCTGGCTACTGGCCCGCGGCCGAACTCTTCGCCGCCGCCGGCTTCAGCGTCAGCTTCTGCAGCCGCCAGTTCAGCAGCTCGGCGACGTAAATCTCGTTCTCGCTCGGGCACGCGATCTCGTGAATCCAGCCGAACTGTTTCGCCTGGTGCCCTGACTTACCGAAATAGCCAAGCACCTTGCCGTCGGGAACCGACAGCTTGTACACGCGGCCGGGGAACGCGTCCGCGCTATAGAGGAACTGCTGCCCGGCGGCGTTGGGCGGCGTGACGCAGATCGCCCACGGCGCACCGTTCTGGCCGGCGGCGCCCTCGGCGGTCGGTGTGGCGCCCATCCACGGCTTCGCGTCGGGCGGCAGCGGCACATCGATCTTGATCTCACGCACCAGCGTGTTCGTCTTCGGATCGATCACCTGGATGCGGCGGTTGCCGCGATCGCCGACGTAGATGTTGCCCTTCGCATCGTACGAGATCGTGTGCGGCGTGTTCAGTTCGCCAATCTTCGTACGGCCAGGCTCGCCGATCGACGCGACCCAGTCGCCGTCCTTGGTGAACTTCGCGACGCGCGAGTTGATGTAGCCGTCGCTGATGTAGATGTTCCCCTCGGTATCCCACGCGACGTCGGTCGGCTGACGGAACTGGGCGTTGACCGGCGCCAGCGGCGGCGTCACCCGCTTCCACGGCTCCGCATCGTCGGACGCTTCCTTCTTCCGACCGAACACCATCGTCACGTGCCCTTCGGGGTTAATGCGGACGATCATGTCGGAGCCCTTGTCGATGGCCCAGAGGTTGTCGTCCTTGTCGAAGCGGATGGCGTGCGCGTATGACCACGCGTACAGACCCTTGCCCACCTCGCGCAGGAACTTGCCGGTCTTGTCAAACAGCAGCACCTGCGACGCGGTGGCGCCATACGCGGGACCGCCCGCGCTGTTCGAACGGGTGAAGATGGCGACGTCGCCCTTGGAGTTGACGGCGACGCCGGACACTTCGCCGACGTTCATGTCGGCCGGCAGCTTCAGAAAGTTGATGTTGCCTTCGAATGGGATTTCGGGGACCTGGGCTTGCGCGGGCGACGCCGTGGCGCCGAGCAGTACGACGAGTGCGATGACGATGTGTTTCACGTGAGCCTCCTGTGGCGGGTTCGGACGGTACGAGCGGTCAGAGTATGGCGAACGGCGGGAGCGGGATCAAGATCTATCCGCGTGCGCGCTGGGCCAGTGCGAAGCGCTCGAGCAGGGGCTCGGTGTGTTCCAGCGACAGGCACGCGTCGGTGATGCTTTGCCCGTACACCGCGGGCTGGCCCGGCACGAAATCCTGACGGCCGTCGACCAGATGGCTTTCGAGCATCGCGCCGAAGATGCGCCGCGAGCCGGCGGCCACCTGCTCGCAGATCGCCGCGGCGACGTCAGCCTGCTTCTCGTGATCCTTGAGACTGTTGCCGTGCGAACAGTCGACCATCACGCTTTCGCGCAGACCCTTGGCGGCCAGGCGCGCACCGACTTTGGCGACGTGCTCCGCGTCGTAGTTCGGGCCGGTGCGGGTGCCGCCCCGCAGGATCACGTGGCACGCGTCGTTGCCGACGGTCTGGAAAATGGCGGACACGCCCTGCTTGGTGACGGACGGGAACCAATGCGGCGACCGCGCGGTGAGCACCGCGTCGACCGCGATCTGCGTGCTGCCGTCGGTGCTGTTCTTGAAACCCACCGGCATCGACAAACCCGAAGCCAGCTCGCGGTGTACCTGGCTCTCCGCCGTGCGCGCGCCGATCGCGACCCACGACGTCAGGTCCGCGATGTGTTGCGGAATCTGCACGTCGAGAAACTCAGATCCCGTCGGCAGCCCGAGGTGGTTCACGTCCAGCAGCAACTGCCGCGCCAGACGCAGGCCCTTGTTGATGTGAAAGCTTTCGTCGAGATCCGGATCGTTGATCAAGCCTTTCCAGCCGACGACTGTCCGCGGTTTCTCGAAATAGGTGCGCATCACGATCACGAGGCTGTCCGCCAGGCGGTCCGCAATCGGCTTCAGGCGTTCCGCGTATTCGAGCGCGGACTTCGGATCGTGAATGGAGCACGGGCCAACGACGATGACGAGGCGCGGGTCCTTGCCTTCGATGACGTCGGTGATCGCGCCGCGCGCGTCTGCGATGACGTCGGCCGCGCGCTCGGTGATCGGGATCTCCTCGAGCAGAATCGCGGGTGAGATCAGCGGCCGGACGTCGCGGATGCGAAGGTCGTCTGTGCGGCGGATCATGAACCGGTGATCGAGTAGCCGCGCTCCTGCGCGCGGTTCACCGCCACGATCCCCGCCGGCACCAGCCGGGCCTTATCGATCAGGTTGGCGGCCAGCTCCTTGTAGATGTCATCAGCCTTGCCGCCGGTGGCGTTCGCGATCAGGCCGGCGATGCCGTGGGTCGAGAGGTTGCAGACGGCGAACTGCACGCCGAGCTTCATCGCGCCGGCCAGACCTCGCGCGCGCGCCGGCGCCGCGGCTGCCACCGGCGTGAACGGGTTGACCTTCGGCGCGTCGGTCGATTTCGGATCGGTCCACTCCGCACGCTTGGCCAGCGTCACGCCGTACTTCGCCCAAATCGCGTCGTTGAACGCGAACGGCGCGGAGCGGTGCCGCATGCCGATGATGACGGCGAGCTCGGCGTTCTCCAGTCCGTAGTCGCCCTTGTTCGCCGTGTAGAAATTCCCGGCGAACTGGATGGCGTCCTCGAGAGCGTCGGGCTTCGTTGTGTCGAAGAACAGGCGGTGCTTGCCCGGCAGCTCGTCGAACCAGTCGTCCTGCGGGTGACGTGCGGCCTGCCAGCGGCTATCGGTTGCGGTCTGGGCGTGTGCGGCCGTCGAGCCAGCGGCGAACGTCGCGCCGGCGGCCGATGCGGCCACGCCAAGACCCGAAAGGAAGGAGCGGCGCGTTTTGGATGCCATAGGGATGAATAATACCCCTATGCCGTTTCTGATTCGACTGCTCGTCAACGCGGCGGCCCTGTGGGTGGCGACGCAGGTCGTTCCTGGCGTCAGCTATGCCGGTGGCCCGGTGCCCATGCTCGGCGTAGCGCTGGTCTTCGGCGTGCTGAACGCGTCGCTGCGGCCTGTTGCCAAGATCCTGACGTTCCCGCTGATCATCGTCACGCTGGGGATCTTCGCGCTGGTGATCAACGGGCTGATGCTGTGGCTGACCAGCTCGCTGTCGTCAGCGCTGGGACTCGGATTTCACGTGAGCGGATTCTGGGCGGCGTTCTGGGGCGGGCTCGTCGTCAGCCTGTTGAGCATGATGCTGTCGATGCTCGTCGTGGCCGATGCGCCGCGGCCGCCGCGCTAAGGGTCCCGGGCGAAGGCGGGATGCTATTTCTTGGTGTACTTCTCCATCATCTCTTTCATCACCTCCGCGGCCGTCTTGTTGCCCTTCCGCATCTCCTGCATCATCTCCGTGGACGGCGGGAGGATGTGGTTCGCGCGCAGGTAGCCGACGACGTTGCCGTAGATCTCGTTGTTGTGAACGGTGGTGTGCAGGAACGACGTCACCATCTGCGGCGACGCGAGAATCTTCTGGTCGTTGAGCTGCTCGAACGTCGCGTCGCAGTAGTCGAACGACTCCGCCAGCGCCTTGGCGATCTCGGCCTTGGTCGTGAGCAGGTCGGTCTTGGCCTTCGGCATCGGGTTCGGCTCGCCGCGCAGCGTCGAGCAGTCGAGGTAGTTGCGCTCGGTCGAGTGGTTGATCCACTGGCCAAAGTCCATCTGCGCTGGGTCCAGCGTGAAGCCGTACTTGTCGGCGGGCATCACGGACGCGGCACCGAGCAGGTCGAGCTTCACCGGATTGTAGTACCGCTGGATATTCGTGGTCTTGAGCGTATCCTGCGCGTGCGCGGGAACCGCGGCGACCAGGCTGGCGATCAGGAGAAACGTCTTCTTCATGTGGGCACTCCGTGAATGGTTGATGGACTCCGACCCTGGTTTCCCTGCGTCCCGATCACGACTCGGCAAGCGGCCGCTAGCCGCCGATGCGGACGTAGCCCCGCAGCTGCAGGTTGACCATCGTCGTCATCGCCCAGAGGTCCGCCTGGACATCGGGCAGCACGTCTTTCGGTTCGAGCTTCTTGCCGAGCAGCCCCTGTCCGCAGACGCGAAGTTCGACGCCCGCCTGTTTCAGCTCGTGGAGCAGCGCGATGTTCGGATTGCTGACGCCGTTGTGGCGCGCCTTGTAGACGTCGTTAGCGAGCACGGCGTCGCCGCCGCCCTGGTGGAACACCGCGGCGAGGTGTCGATGATTTGCCGGCACGCCGTTGTGGGCGAGCGTGTTCAGGTAGAGCGCGATCGTCTTCAGCATGGGGTGGACCTCGTTCTCTTTCGCGACGGCCGCGACGGAGAACACCACCTTGTAGTCAATCTCTGGATTTGGCAGCTCCTTCGCGCCGGCAAAGTCTTTCGCCGGGGCGACGCCGGCCATCGGCAGCTTCTGATCCGTCTGGGCCCACGCCCGGCCGGAGTACCCGAACATCACGCCCGCCACCAGCGCCGCCACCATCATGGTCTTGTTCATTACGCTCTCCTCGTTGACGAATTATGCGCATCATACCAGCGTCGCTGAGTGCATCAGTTTTTCGGCACGACAAACGCGATGATCTCGTCGCTGACACGCCGCGGCATCGCTCCATTCGGCGGGCGTCTGGCGATGCGGGTTGATTTTATCTGCTTCGTAGACGACAACTCGGATACAATGCGCGGCTCAGGGCCACCCGGATTCGAACACGCGCGCAGCACGCGGTACCGACTCTCGCTCGGACAGTTGCGCCCTTTACGGAGCGACACACCTCATGCGAATCACCCCGCGCCGCCTTGTTGGGCACCTCCTGTGCCTCGCCCTCTCGTCACTGGCGACCGCCGCATCGGTCCACGCCGCGACCCGCTGCGTCGCGCTCGGCGGCGCATACGGTTGCTTGAGTTCCATTAACATCGCGATCTCGGCGAGCGCGGCCGGCGACGTGGTGGTGATCACCGACGGCCACTACGCCGAAAACGTCGTCATCGATAAGCCGCTGACGCTCACGGGAATCGGCGGCGGCGCCGTCCTCATGCCCGCGGTCTCGAATCCCAATCCGTGCCCCGGCGAAGGGTCGCTCTGCGCCGGCGCCAGCAACATCATCCTCGTCCAGGCCAGCAACGTCGTCATCCGCAATCTGACGCTCGATGGCGACAATCCCGCTCTCACGAGCGGCGTGGTACGCGACGGCGCCGATCTCGATGCGCGGAACGGGATTATTACGAATCATCTGACGGGGATCCCCTACAACAATTTGACGGTCACCAACGTCACCGTGCAGAACATCTACCTGCGCGGGATCTACGCGTCCAGCGGCGGGACCTTCACGTTCGATCGCAACACCGTGCGCAACGTGCAGGGCGAGGACGCGTCCATCGCGATGTTCAACCACGGTGGCTCGGGACGGATGACGCGCAACACCGTGTCAAAGGCGAAGGATGCCATCAGCTCGAACTGGTCGAGCGGCGTGCAGTTTCTGAACAATACCGTCCGGCAGTCCGGCAGCGGCATCCATACGGACAACAGCGGGGGAGACGGCGTGGGCGCCGGCGACGTGATCGCGGGCAATCGCATCGAGGACGGTGCGCCTGGCGCGTACGGCATTTTCGTCTTCGTCCCGTACGTGCCGGTGGTGGTTCGCGATAACCGGATCGCACAGGTCGAGGTGGGGCTGTCGGTTTTCGGTCAAGCACAGGCGGTCACGACTACCTTTACCGATAACGTCGTGGACGGCCGTCACACTCCGGGCACCGCGGGTGTCCTGGTGACCACCGACCAACTCGGATACGGCCAGAATGACGTCACCGCGGTCTTCACTCGAAACGCCATCTCCGGTTTCGAGAACGGCTTCGTGATC
>JANYHS010000350.1 GCA_025358945.1 Acidobacteriota bacterium | reverse complement strand
TCCTGATCGGACACGCGGCCGTTGACGTTGACGGTGGCTGCCATAGAGGGAGAGTATACCCATAGATGCGCGTCCTGAATTCCGCCCAGATGAAAGAAGCCGATCGTCGCACCATCGACGACATCGGCATTCCGTCCCTCGTCCTCATGGAAAACGCCGGCCGTCAGGCGGTGGCCGCAATGGAAGCGATGTATGGCGATCTGCTCGAGCGGCAGGTCGCGGTGCTCTGCGGCCGCGGCAACAACGGCGGCGACGGATTCGTGGTGGCGCGGACGCTCGCCCAGCGCGGCGTGGACGTGTCGGTGTTCCTGATCGGCCGGGTCGCCGAGGTGCGCGGCGACGCGCGCATCAACCTCGACATCCTGGGACGTCTGAGTGTGTCCGTTGTCGAGATCGCCGACAGCCAGGCGTGGGAACTGCATTTCTCCGAGGTCAGCGACTGCACGCTGATCGTCGACGCGATCTTCGGAACCGGTCTGAACGCGCCGATTTCCGGGTACATCGAATCGGTCGTCACCGACGTGAACGCGTCGGGCATTCCGGTGGTCGCGATCGATCTGCCGTCCGGGCTGTCGGCGGATTCGGCGGACTCGATCGGGCCATCCATTGAAGCGGGACTGACGATCACGCTTGCGGCGCCGAAGATCCCGCTGGTGCTGCCGCCGGCCGAGACGCACGCTGGCGACATCGTCATCGCCGACATCGGCATCCCGAGCGAGGTCCTCGAATCACTCGACGGCCCGCAGGTGGACCTTTCGACGCGCGCGTCAATGCGCGAGCTGATCACGCCGCGCACCCCGGACGGTCACAAAGGCGACTACGGTCACGTGCTGATCGTTGCCGGCTCGATGGGGAAGACCGGCGCCGCGCACCTGTCCGCGGTGGGCGCGCTGCGATCCGGCGCAGGCCTGGTCACCGTCGCCACGCCGGCGATGTGCCAGCCGATCCTCTCGGCGATGGGGCCGGAGTACATGACGGAGGCGCTAGGCGGCGCCGCCGACGGGATCGATCCCGACGAAGTCGATCGGGTGATCGAGATGGCGCGCGACGTCCTGGCGATTGGTCCTGGCCTGGGCTCGGCGCCGGGCACGCGCGAGTTCATCCGGCAGCTCGTCGATCGCGCGACGATGCCTCTGGTGATCGATGCGGATGGGCTGAACGCCTTCGCCGGCGATCCCGAACACCTCGCCGGACGGGAAGGGCGTGACGTCATCATCACGCCGCACCCTGGCGAAATGGCGCGGCTGGTGGGGATGTCCACCGACGAAGTGCAGGCGAGCCGACTCGAGATCGCGCGCAACTTTGCGATCGCGCACCACGTGTTCGTGGTGCTCAAGGGTCATCGGACGCTGATCGCGACGCCGGACGCGAAGGTCTTCATCAACCCGACGGGCAATCCGGGAATGGCCACGGGCGGCACCGGCGACATTCTCACGGGAATGATTGCGGCGTGGCTGGCGCAGCTGCTCGACGCGGAGGCTGCGTGCCGCATCGCGGTGTACCTCCACGGCCTGGCGGGCGATCTCGCCGAGGCCGACGAAGGTGAGGTGGCGATGACGTCGGGCGACCTTGCCGGTCACCTGGGTGATGCGATCCTGGAGCTGACGGCCCGCCGCAAGGTCGTCAGCCGGGACGAGGCGAGCTAGGGTTGTTCAGTTCGTGACCAGGACAATCACCACGCATTCCGAGGATGAGACCGCGGCGGTCGGGCGCGAGCTGGCGGCGACGCTGTCGGCTGGCGATGTTCTCCTGCTGTACGGCGATCTCGGGGCAGGGAAGACGGCGTTCGTGCGTGGGCTGGCGGAAGGCCTCGGCGTGGAGCGAGACGAGGTCAGCAGCCCGACGTTCACGCTGATTCAGGAATACCGTGGTGGACGGCTGCCGCTGTTTCACGTCGACTTATACCGCATCGAGGATCCGCGTGAGTTCGACGAGCTTGGGCTGGACGAGATTGCCGAGGACGGTGTGCTGGCGATCGAATGGGCGGAGAAACTCGCCGCTCGGCTACAGCCTTCGCGCTACGTATCGGTCCACATCGAGCACGGCGACGGCGACACGCGGACTATTCTGACCGGTAGTTCGGCGCTTCCTTCGTAATCGCGACGTCGTGCACGTGGCTCTCGCGCGCGCCGGCCGGCGTGATCCGAATCAATTTCGCGTCGCGCTGTAGCGCCGGAATCGTCGGCGCGCCGCAGTAGCCCATCCCGGCGCGCAGACCGCCGACCAGTTGGTGGACCATCGCCGCGACGCTGCCTTTGTGCGCGACGCGGCCTTCGATGCCTTCAGGCACCAGCTTCTCGGTCCCGCCAGGCGCCTCGAGGTCGAAATCGTCCTGAAAATACCGATCGCGGCTGCCGCGGCGCATCGCACCCATCGATCCCATGCCGCGGTATTCCTTGAAGCTCCGGCCCTGATACAGAATGATTTCGCCCGGGCTCTCGTCGGTGCCGGCAAACAGGTTGCCGATCATCGCGGTGCTCGCCCCGACGGCGATCGCTTTGGTGATGTCGCCGGAGTAACGGATGCCGCCGTCAGAGATCACCGGTATGCCGTGCGCGGCGGCCGCGCGCGAGCACGCCATCACGGCGGTGATCATCGGGACGCCGATGCCGGCGATGATTCGGGTGGTGCAGATCGAGCCGGCGCCGATGCCGACCTTCACCGCGTCCACGCCCAACGCGATCAGGGCTTCAGTGCCTTCGGCTGTCGCGACGTTGCCGGCGACGAGGTCCACCTGCGGGAACCGTTTGCGCAGCGTGCTGACCATGTCCAGCACGTTCTGCGAGTGGCCGTGCGCCGTGTCGACGACCAGGACATCCACGTTGGCCGCGACCAGTGCGTCGGCGCGCTCCACCGTGTCCTTGGCGGTGCCGACCGCGGCGCCGCAGCGCAGCCGGCCGAGCGAGTCCTTTGACGCGTTCGGGTAGGTCACCGCCTTCTGGATGTCCTTGACGGTGATCAGCCCCTTGAGCCGGAAGTCGCGATCGACGACGAGCAACTTTTCGACCTTGTGACGATGCAGGATCTCGCGCGCCGCGTCGAGTGTCGTGCCGACCGGTACCGTGAACAACGGATCGCGCGTCATCAGCTCGGAGATCGGGCGGTTGACGTTCGTCTCGAAGCGCAGATCGCGGTTCGTCAGGATGCCGACGAGGCGTCCCTCCTTGCTGCCGTCCTCGGTGATCGGCACGCCCGAGATGCTGTACTTCTTCATCAGATCGAGCGCTTCGAAGATCCGGTGAGTGGGGGAGAGCGTGATCGGATCGACGATCATGCCGCTCTCCGACCGCTTGACCCGGTCCACTTCTGACGCCTGCTCCTCGATCGTCAGATTCTTGTGAATCACCCCAAGGCCGCCCTGCTGCGCCATGGCGATCGCGAGCCGCGACTCGGTAACCGTATCCATTGCCGCGCTGACCAGCGGGACCGCGAGGCGGATATTCCGCGTCAGCTGGGTGGAGACGTCCACCGCGGTGGGGACGACGGACGAATGCCGGGGTACGAGAAGGATGTCGTCGAACGTCAGGGCGGTCTCGAGTTCGTCGGTAGTGTTCACGCGGCTGTCCCGTGACATTTCTTGTATTTTTTTCCGCTGCCGCACGGGCAGGGGTCGTTGCGGCCGACCTTCGGTTCGTCCCGGCGGATGGTCTTCAGCGCGGCATCGTCGCCGCCGACGCGGGCCGGCTGCCTGTCGTGAGACGGACCGAATGGACTGGCCTGCTCGGGCGCCTGGCCTCGTGCGCTGCTCAGGAGCGATTGTGATTCCGCGGACGGATCGTTGAGGATCAGCGGAGCCGCGCGACGGGGCGCCGGACGTCGCACCACCGGCGCGGCCTCGTCGTTGACGACCGGACGCAGCCACCACAGGTAGCGGACGATTTCCTCGTCGACGCGATCCTTCATCGCCTGGAAGAGATCGAAGCTCTCCTTCTTGTATTCGATCAGCGGATCCTTCTGACCGTAGCCTCGCAGGCCGATGCCTTCTTTCAGGTGATCGAGGCTGTAGAGATGATCCTTCCACTGGCTGTCGACAATCTGGAGCATGATGTCGCGTTCGACCCGCTCCAGCACCTCGCGGCCGACGGTCTGTTCCTTCTCCGCGTACGAAAGGCCGACCGCCTCCCAGAGCGCGTCGCGGATTTCGTCCGACGTTCGATCGGTGAAGTCCACCGCGGAGGTGTCGATCGCGAACACGCGGCTGACCTCGAGTTTGAGCGCGTCGAGATCCCACTGCTCGAAGTCGGCCTGCCGCGCCGCATAGGCCTCGACCAGCGAGTCGAGGATCTCCTCCGCGAGGTCCATCAGGTAGTCGCGCGTGCCGACGACGGTTTCATGGCCGTCCTCGTCCTGAAACTGGATCTTGCCCTCGAGAACCTGACGGCGCAGCGCGTAGATGTTCTCGCGCTGCTTGTTCATCACGTCGTCGTACTCGAGAAGATGTTTGCGGACGGAGAAGTTCTGCGCCTCAACCTGTTTCTGCGCCCGCTCGATCGCGCGCGAAACCATGCCGTGCTCGATCGGCACGTTTTCTTCCATGCCGAGTTTCTGCATCAGACCGGAAATGCGGTCCGAGCCGAAGATGCGCATCAGGTCGTCTTCGAGCGACAGATAGAAGCGTGACGCGCCCGGGTCGCCCTGACGGCCGGCGCGGCCGCGCAGCTGGTTGTCGATGCGCCGCGCCTCGTGTCGCTCGGTGGCGACGATGTGCAGACCCTGCAGCGCGACGACCTCGTCGTGCTCGGCGTCGCACTGCGCCTTGAAGTGTTCAAAAATACGCTGATACGCCGCCTTCGGCACGCGGTAGAACGCGTCGAGGTGGTAGAAGTAGGCGAACTGTTCGTCTTCGACGAAACGCTCTTCACCTTTGGGCAGACGCTCCGCAATCTCTTCCGCCAGGCACTGCTGCCGCGCCATGAACTCGGCGTTGCCACCGAGCAGGATGTCGGTGCCGCGGCCGGCCATGTTGGTCGCGATCGTGACCGAGCCTTTGCGGCCGGCCTGCGCGACGAACTCGGCTTCCTGCGCGTGGTATTTCGCGTTCAGCACGACATGCTTATCCGCGCCGCCGCCCGTCGTCGTCCCGCGCTTGAGGCCGCGGCGGTCGAGCATGCTCGAGAGCTTTTCGGATTTCTCAATCGATACCGTGCCGACCAGGACCGGACGTCCCTTGGCATGTTCGTCGACGATTTCCGTGACGATCGCGTCCCACTTTTCCTTTTCGGTCCGGTAGACGAGGTCGGGGTTCTCGAGACGGCGCAGCACCCGGTTTGCCGGAATGACGACGACGTCGAGCTTGTAAATCTTGTTGAACTCTTCGGCTTCCGTGTCGGCGGTGCCGGTCATGCCGGAGAGCTTCTTGTACTTGCGGAAGTAGTTCTGGAAGGTGACGGTGGCGAGCGTCTGGTTCTCGCGCTCGATCTTCACCTTCTCCTTGGCTTCCACGGCCTGGTGCAGACCGTCGCTCCAGCGGCGTCCGGGCATCAGGCGGCCGGTGAACTCGTCGACGATGACGACTTCACCGTCCTTCACCATATAGTCCACGTCGCGGTGGAACAGGACGTGCGCGCGCAGCGCCTGGTTGACGTGGTGGAGGAACGGCATGTTCGCCGGATCGTAGAGGCCGCCGGGCTCGAGCTCGCCGGCCAGGAGTTCCTCGGCCATCGCCATGCCGCTTTCGGTCAGCGTGACGGTCTTGTGTTTCTCGTCCTTGATGTAGTCGCCGGTCGCCTCGAGTGCCTCGCGGTCCTCGGCCTTGGTGTCGCCCCGCACGACGGCGCCCATTTTCAGCTTCGGGATGATGCGATCGACCTTGTAGTACTTGTCGGTCGATTCTTCCGCCGGGCCGGAAATGATCAGCGGCGTCCGGGCTTCGTCGATCAGGATGCTATCGACCTCGTCCACGATGGCGAACTGATGCCCGCGCTGCACGTAGTGCGTCAGCTCGAACTTCATGTTGTCGCGGAGGTAGTCGAAGCCGAACTCGTTGTTCGTGCCGTAGGTAATGTCCGAGGCGTAAGCCTGCTGACGCTCCATGTCGTTGAGGTCGTGCTGGATGACCCCGACGGTCATGCCGAGGAAACGGTAGATCTTGCCCATCCACTCGGAGTCGCGGCGGGCGAGGTAGTCGTTCACGGTGACGACGTGGACGCCGTTGCCATCGAGCGCGTTCAGGTAGGCCGGGAGCGTCGCGACCAGGGTCTTGCCCTCGCCGGTCTTCATCTCGGCGATCTTGCCTTTGTGAAGGACCGATCCGCCGATCAGCTGCACGTCGAAGTGCCGCATGTTAAGCACGCGGCGACCCGCCTCGCGCACAACGGCGAAGGCTTCAGGCAGCAGATCGTCGAGCGTCTCGCCGGCGGCAATGCGCTGGCGGAACTCGGCGGTCTTGGCGCGCAACTGCTCGTCCGACAGCGCCGTGATCGCGGGCTCGAGGCCGTTGACCTCGGCCACGAGCGGGCGCAGACGCTTCAGTTCGCGTTCGTTCTGGGTTCCGACGACTTTGGCGAGTAGGGTATCGAGCATCTACTGATTGGGATGACCCGGAAAAGGGTATCCACTGATTGTAGCAGAGACGCCTGCGTGAGGCTTAGCGGTTCGCGGGCTGGGTGAGGAGTTGCAACGGGTCGATGAGCTTGCCGTTCGCGAGGATTTCGTAGTGGACGTGCGCGCCAGTAGCCCGGCCAGTCGCCCCGACAAAGCCGATGACCGTGCCGCGCTTGACCTTCTGGCCCACCTTGACCGCGAAACCGCTCATGTGGCCGTAGCGCGTCGTCAGGTCGAACCCGTGCTTCAGGACGACCATGTTGCCGTAATCACCGTTGTAGGACGCGGATTCGACGAGGCCGTCGGCCGTGGCAAACACCGGCTGGCCCTTGTCGGCGGAGATATCGAGTCCCTGGTGATAGCCGTGCTCCCCCGTGAACGGATCGCTTCGGACGCCGAACCGATCGCTCAACCAACCTTGGGCGGGCCAGATCGACGGGGTCGCCGCCGCCAGCGCCTCACGCCGCTCGACGTCACGACGGACGTAGGTGAGGCGGCTCTCAAGTCCCTGCAGCAGATTGCGCAGGACGCCGAACGTGTCTTCCGGCGACGAGAGGGCGGCGGTCGCGATCTCGGTCATCGCCGGGCTGGGCGCCACGCTGGTGCCGCCGGCGGCTCGCGTCTTGACGATCGCGGGCAGTTTCGCCATCGCACGCGACTGAGCTGGATCGAGGGTGGCGCGGACGCCGAGATCGTCGATGACGCCCTCGAGCGATTGAATCTGTGCGGTCAGTTCGCCGGTCGCCGCCCGGTAGCTGCCGTTTTCCACCGCGAGGGATGAGTTGGCCGTGCGCAGTTGATCGATCTCGAGCCGCGAACTCCACTTGGCGCCGAGGCCCATGAGGATCGGCAGCGCCAGTACGGCACCAACGGCAATTACCGTTGTCCGCACATTGAGGGTGACCTGACGCATGACGCCGCTGGTCCGATCCGCAATCACTACCGTGTAACGCCGTGCGCTCATAGCCTCCTGATTACCGCTATCGACTTGCTCGTAAAGGGGATGGACGAGGAACGGTTCCCTCGAAGTTGGGAAACTGTATCACGGCGGCGACGCCGGGCCAAAGCGAGAAATGCAGTGGCGAACATAACGCGAATATCAGCCGGCGCGAGCCGCGGATCGAAAATTTCGCGCTACTATGCGCGCACACCTTCCACGCCCCGAGGCCTATGACCCTGAACGCGCGCTTCACTCTGTCAGCCGCCGCCCTGCTGACGATCGCGACCATGTCCGTCCTGCACGCTCAGGACATCACCAACAAAGATCTGCTCGACGGGCTCGCGAACCCATCGAGGTGGCTGACCCACTCGGGCGATTACGCGGGGCACCGCTTCAGCCCGCTGACCCAGATCACACCGGCCAACGTCGGACAGCTGGCCGCGCAGTGGACGTTTCAGACCAACGTCGTGAACAAGTTTGAAGCGACGCCGATCGTCATCGATGGCGTGCTCTACGTCACCGGATCGCTGAACCATGCGTGGGCGATCGACGGGCGCACCGGCCGCCAGATCTGGCATTACCAGCGCACGCTGCCCGAAGGACTGAAGGTCTGCTGCGGACTCGTCAACCGCGGCTTCGCCGTGCTGGGCGATCGCCTGTTCATGGTCACGCTCGACGCGCATTTCGTCGCACTCGAGATGAAGACCGGCAAAGTGATCTACGACATCGAGATGGCGAAGGTGAAGGACGGCTTTGCAGCCACCGGCGCGCCGCTCATCATCAAGGACAAGGTCATCGTCGGCGTCGCCGGAGGCGAGTACGCGAATCGTGGCTTCATCGATGCGTACGACGCGGCCACCGGCAAACTTGCGTGGCGCTTCTACACCATTCCGGCTCCAGGCGAGAAAGGCAGCGAGACGTGGAAGGGTGAAATCTGGGCGCGCGGCGGAGGGCCAACCTGGCTCACCGGCACCTACGATCCCGCGTTGAATCTTCTTTACTGGGGCACCGGGAATCCGAACCCCGACTGGGACGGCACCGCGCGTCCGGGCGACAACTTGTACACGGGATCGCTGGTGGCGCTCGACCCGGACACCGGGACGCTGAAATGGCACTACCAATACACGCCGCACGACACGCACGACTGGGACGCGAACGAAGTGCCGGTCCTTGCCGACCTGGTGATTCACGATCGTCCGCGCAAAGTCGTGATCATGGCCAACCGCAACGGCTTCTTCTACGTGAACGACCGCATCACCGGCGAATTCCTCGTCGGCAAGCCATTCGTCAATACCACGTGGGCGAAGGAAATCGGATCTGACGGACGGCCGCGCGTGCTGCCGGATACCGATCCGACGCCGGCCGGCACGGTCAGCTGCCCGGACTGGTACGGCGGGACGAACTTCATGTCGCCGTCCTACGACGCCAAGCGGAACTTGTTCTTCGTCACGGCGCGAGAGACCTGCGCGCGCTTCATGCAGCGGCCGACAGCGGCGACGGCCGGGCTCGGCGATCGCACAATGGGCGGCACGGTGGCGATGGTCGGCGATCCCAAGCGCTACGGCGCGCTCCGCGCGATCGATCCGACAACCGGCGAGCGCAAGTGGGAGATTACCTACGGCGACGCCGGTTGGGCCGGCGTCCTCGCCACCGCCGGAGGCGTCGTCTTCAGCGCCGACGACGTGGGCACGTTCTTCGCGGCTGATTCGGTGACCGGGAAGAAGCTGTATTCGTTCCCGACCGGCGCGGCGATTTACGCGCCGCCGACGAGTTACCAGCTCGATGGCCGGCAGTTCGTCGTGATGCCGTCAGGCACGAACCTGACCGCGTTCGCCTTACCAAAGTAGATGTGGCGCACGCCTGTCGATGTGACGCACGTCTGTCGATGTGGCGCACGACTTCAGTCGTGCGGAGACAGCCTGTGAGGAGGTTCGCGTGCGTGTTCGAGTTCTGACCGGCGCGGCGTTGGCTGCTGTTCTCGCGCTCGCTCTCACGCCGCGAACGACGACGGCGCTCGGCCGCCCGGGCGTCACGCCGGTGCCTTGCCCTGCGCAGACCTGGCAGATGGGCGATCAGGCGTTCGAGGCGTTGCCCGACGCGAAGGCGTTTTTCGGCCAGTACGAAGGCGGGATCTACAAGATCGAGATCCCGGACAACTGGAACGGCGAGCTGGTGCTCTACGCGCACGGCTTCGTCTCGAACGCCGGCGCGCAAGGTTCGACGCTGCGCGTGGGCAACTCGCCGATTCGCGAACATCAGATCAAGGAAGGCTACGCCTGGGCGGCGTCGAGCTACCGGTGCAACGGCTACGTGCCGGGGCAGGGCCTGCTCGATACGATGGCGCTCACGGATCTGTTCACGAAAGCCAACGGCGGACGCGCACCCCAGCGTACGTACCTGACCGGCACATCGATGGGCGGTCACGTCGCGCTGCTCGGCATGCACGAGTTTCCGACGACGTTTGTCGGGGGCCTCGCGATGTGTCCAGCCGGCCCGGAACTGTTCGACTTCTTCGCGGCCACGGCCGGCGCGGCGGAAGTGATCACCGGTGTGACGACAAAACTGGACACGATGGCGGCCGACCTCGCGAAGATGAACGAGATGCTGGGTAAGGCGCCTGACTACACGGACAAGGGACGGCAGCTGGCGAGCGTCGAGATCCAGATCAGCGGGGGACCGCGTCCGTTTGCGATGGAAGGGCTCGCCTCGGGCGGGCGCTTCGCCGGCAACATCAGTCCGGGTGCGCTGGCCGGCAGCACCACGCCGTCAAATCGCGCCGTCATGACGACGCAGTTCAATTACGCGATCGACGATGGACTGGGTCTGACCGCTGACGCCCTCAATAAAGGCGCGCGCCGCAAGGCGCTGGATGCCGGGATGCGGGATTCGAAGGGTCCGTACGACGAACTGGTGCCGTTCGACGGCAAGCTCGAACGGCCGACCCTGACGATGCACGGGACGGGCGACCTGTTCGTGCCGATCTTTCTCGAGCAGTCCCTGAAACGCGCCGTCGTCGCCGCCGGGAAAGAGTCGCTGCTGACGCAGCGGATTTACCGGATCGCCGGGCATTGCGGTTTCTCGCAACCCGAGATGATCAAGTCGTTCGACGATCTCACCGCGTGGGTGCACAAGGGGACCAAACCCGCCGGCGACGAGATCGACGGCGACTTGAGCCACGCGGGCATGACCTTCACCAATCCGCTCCGGCCCGGTGATCCAGGCGGCATTCGCGTCTCACCACGGCCTTAACAGGAAAGCCATACGATGAACCGTTCGCTTTTGATTGCGGTCCTTGCGTCGGGGATGTTCGGCGTCACCAACTCCGCGCAGCAGCCAGCCACGGTGGATTTCGCGCGTGATGTGCAGCCAATTTTCAAGCAGTCCTGCATCAGCTGTCACGGCCCCGCGATCCACCAGAACGGCTTCCGTCTCGATCGGCGCAGCGACGCGATGCGCGGCAGCACGGGGACTCCCGGACTTATCCGCTCGGGCAACAGCGAGGCGAGCTTCCTGATGTTCCGGATCTCCGGTAATGCAAGGGGGCCGCAGATGCCGCCGACCGGCGCGCTCAAGGCGGAGCAGATCGCCACGATCAAGGCCTGGATCGACCAAGGCGCGGAGTGGCCGGACGAGTACGCCAACGAGGCGCCGCCGGTTCCGCTCGAGCCGCGGGCGGCGAAACTGATGGACGCCGCGCTCTGGGGAACTGTCGCGGCGATGAAGACGGCACTGGACGAAGGTGCGGATCCGAACGCCCACAACGAAGCCGGCGCCACGCCGCTGATGTGGGCCGTGAACGATTTGGGAAAGACGCGGCTGCTGCTCGATCACCACGCGGACGTCAACGCGAAGTCCGAGGCCGGACGGACGCCGCTGCAGATCGCGGCGGGTCTGACGGGCGGCGCGCCCGTGGTCAAATTGCTGATCGAGCATGGCGCCAATGTGAATGTGAAGGCGCCCGGGCTGATAGGCGACATGACTCCGCTCGCCGAGGCGGCGTATTCCGGCGACGCGGCCGTATTCAAGTTGCTGCTCGATCATGGCGCCGACGTGAGCGGCGCCGGGCCGGGCACCCTGGCGCTGGCGCTGCGCGCCGAATGCGCGTCGTGCGTCGAAGCCCTTCTGAAAACGACGCCACCGCCGCTCATTACCGCGGCAATGCAGGTAGGGGCCCCGCCGTTAGGACCCGCCACGCGGACCGGCATGCTGCTGCAGCATGGCGCCGCGGCCGACGCGAAGGATGGCCAGGGTCACACGATGCTGATGCTGGCGGCTGCCTCCGATGCGATACCGGTGGACGCGGTGAAGGCGCTCCTCGCGAGCGGCATTGACGTCAACGCGAAGACCGCCACGGGAGAGACCGCCCTTGGGCACGCCCTGCGGCGCGGCTCGACGCCCATCGTCGATCTGCTGCGGAAGTCGGGCGCCCTTGAGGCGCAGGCCGCGGCCGTCCCAGCCGCGGTGGCCGCGAGTCCCGCGCCGGCGGCGTCGCCGAAGGACGCGATCGCGCGCACGATCCCGCTGCTGCAGAAGACTGACGGCGTCTTTCTCAAGAAATCCGGGTGTGTCTCGTGTCACAACAACACGCTGACGGCAATGAGTGTCGCGGCGGCGCGCGGCAGGGGCGTGCGCGTCGACGAGTCGATGGCGAAGGACAACCTGCACACCATCGCGCAGTTTATCGACGGGTGGCGTGATCGCGCGTTCCAGGGCGTCGGGATTCCCGGGGACGCGGATACGGTCAGCTACATCCTGCTCGGTATGGCGGCCGAGAAATATCCGGCGGACAAGGCGACCGACGCGATGGCGTTCTTTCTGAAACGCTCGCAAATGCCGGATGGGAAGTGGAAGATCCTCGCGCACCGGCCGCCGATCGAATCGAGCGACGTCGAGGTCACAGCCTTGTCGATGCGCGCGTTACAGTTGTATGCACCCAAAGGCGCCGCTGGCTATCCGGAGGCGGTCCGGCGCGCCGCCGCCTGGCTCGCACAGACACCGGTCGAGAGCAACGAAGACCGCGTGTTCAAGCTGCTCGGCTTGAAGTGGGGCGGCGGCTCGGCGAGCGCCATCCAGCGCGCGGGCCGGGCACTGGCGGGGCAGCAGCGGGCCGACGGCGGGTGGGCGCAGCTCTCCACGATGACGCCGGACGCCTACGCGACCGGGCAAGCGCTGGTCGCCCTGGCCGAGAGCGGAACCGTCCGGGTGAGCGATCGGGCCTTTACGCGCGGCGTGCAGTTCCTGTTGAACTCGCAGTTCGCCGACGGATCCTGGCACGTCGCGACGCGGGCGATCGCGCTGCAGCCGCTGTTCGAGATTGGCTTCCCGCACGGACCCGACTCGTGGATTTCGGCGGCCGGCACGAACTGGGCAACGCTCGCGCTCGCCAAGACCCTCCCGCGAGAATCCCTCCGATGACCTTCACCGCCTGCCGCCGTGTCGTGCTCACCGCCTGTCTGGTTCTCGTGCCGCTCGCCGCCGTCGCGCAGCCCGAACGTCCGTTCGGCACGCTGCGCGAACAGGCTGCGATGCAGCAGGCGTGGCTCAAGAAGCGGCTCGATACGTTCCTGCCGGCGCTGATGCGCAAGCACGGCATCGACCTCTGGGTCGTGCCGATGCGCGAGTACAACGAGGACCCGGTGTTCTCGTCGATCACCTCGCCGGAAACCTTCTTCGCGCGCCGCCGTACGATTTACGTCTTCTTCGACAAGTGCGCCGCCGCCGGCACGCCGGTGTCCACGAGTTGCGTCGAGCGCATCGCGCTGGGCGGGACCTCGCAAGGCGGCGTCTTCGACGCGCGCACCTCGACCAAAGCGGTGACCGCTGCCGTCGGCGGACGCCAGGCGGAACTCTGGGGAGACGAGCAGTGGTACGCGTTGAAAGAGGTGATCGAGGAGCGCAAGCCGAAGGTGATTGGCATCGATCGCTCCACGGTGTTCGCGTTCAGCGACGGCTTGTCCAGCGGGGAACTGCAAGGCATGAGCGAAGCGCTGGGCCCGGCGTGGACGTCGCGGTTCCGGAATGCCGAGGGCCTGCCCCTCGAGCTGATCGAGTCGCGTCTGCCTGAAGAAGAAGCGTTCTTTCGGAAGATGACCGACCTCGTCTGGCAGATGACGCAGACGATGTTCTCGGACAAGGTGATTACGCCGGGGACCACTCACGCCAGCGAACTCGTGTGGTGGTGGCGCCAGCGGACAAACGATCAGGGGCTGGGGACGTGGTTCCAGCCGAGCATCGAGATCCAGCGCAAGGGCGTGAAGGGCGAGCAGCTCGGCGAGGATCCGATCATCCTGGCGGGCGACGTGCTGCACTGCGACGTCGGGATCACCGTCGCGCGGCTGAACACCGACACGCAGCACAACGCCTACGTCCTGCTCCCGGGAGAGACCGATGCCCCCGCCGGACTCAAGGCCGCGCTCGCCAACGCGAACGTGATGCAGGACATCTCGATGGAAGA
>JANYHS010000335.1 GCA_025358945.1 Acidobacteriota bacterium | reverse complement strand
GCGGCGCAGACGATCCTTCCGGTGATCGGCGTGCCGGTGCAGAGCGCTGCGCTCAACGGCCTCGATTCGCTGCTGTCGATCGTCCAGATGCCGAAAGGCGTGCCGGTCGCGACGGTCGCCATCGGTCCATCCGGCGCTGCGAACGCCGGTCTGCTCGCCGTCGCGATTCTCGCAACGTCACGCCCTGAGCTGCGTGCGAAAATCAAAGCGTACCGCGATAACATCGCCGCCGACGTGCGCCAACAGACCCTGTGACGTCCAGTAATCCGCAGTCGAGTCCGCAGTGATCCCACCGGGTTCCACCATCGGTGTTCTTGGCGGCGGCCAACTCGGCCGCATGTTCGCCATGGCGGCGCGGCGTCTCGGCTATCGGGTCCACACGCTCTCGCCCGACCACGACACACCGACGGGGCAGATTGCCGACGTCGAGATCAACGCGTCGTACGATGATCTCGATGCTGTGCGCGCGTTCGCGCAAGCCGTGGACGTCGTCACCTTCGAGTTCGAGAATGTGTCGGCGGCCGCCGTCGCTGAAGCGGAGCGTCACGCCATCGTTCGGCCCAACGGGCGATCGCTCTCCATCGCGCAGCACCGCATCAAGGAAAAAACATTTCTCGTCGAGCACGGGCTGCCGGTGGCGCCGTTTGCGCCGATCCGGAACGAGGCCGAACTTGCCGCAGCGATCACGGCCGTCGGGTATCCGGCGGTCCTGAAGACCGCGACATCCGGCTACGACGGCAAAGGGCAGGTGCGCATCGCCACACCCGGTGACGTCGACGCGGCGTGGACGACGATGGGCCGCCGCGAAGCGATTCTCGAATCGTTTGTCGATCTCGAACTCGAGATCTCGGTGATTGGCGCGCGCGGCGCTGGTGGCGAGTGGTCGCATTTCGGGCCGATCGAGAACGCGCACGAGCAGCACATTCTCGATGTGTCGGTGATGCCCGCGCGTGTTCCTGCCGCGACCGCGGCGCTTGCGGTGGATGTGATCCGCCGCGTCATGGACGCGCTCGATTTCATCGGCATCCTCTGCGTCGAGTTTTTCGTCGCGCGCGACGGCGCGCTGGTCGTCAACGAACTCGCGCCCCGGCCGCACAACTCCGGACACCTGACGTTCGACGCGTGCCGCACCAGTCAGTTCGAGCAGCAACTGCGCGCGATCTGCGGCTTGCCGCTCGGATCGCCGGAGATGCTGCAGCCGGCGGCGGCGATGGCGAACCTGCTTGGCGATTTGTGGGAGGGTGGCGAGCCGAATTGGGCCGCGGCGCTGGCGATGCCGGACGTCAAGCTTCACCTCTATGGCAAGTCGTCCGCTCGCTCCGGGCGGAAAATGGGCCATCTCACCGTGCTCGCCGCCACGGCTCCCGAGGCGAGGCGCCTGGTGTTGGAGGCCAGGTGTCGCCTCAAAATCTGAAGTCTGAAATCTGAATTCTGCAATCTCCCGCGGCCGTATAATTTGCGCATGACGCGATCCATCCTGTTCGTCGCCGGCCTTGCCGTGACGTGCGCCATCGCGGTGGCTCATCCCTACGCGGGTTCGATGGTCCAGGGCCATGCCACCGTCCTGCAGCGATTTCTCGATCGCGGCGAAGAGCCGCCGGTCGAGTACCGCGCGCTGCGGCGGCTGGAAGCGAACAACCCGCACTTTCATCAGAGCGCGTGGATGCTCGCGTGGACGGAGTACGACCACGTGAACGGGTTCCGCTACCAGGTGGTCGACGAAGGCGGGTCCTCGTACATCCGGACCAGAGTGCTGCGCGCCGCGCTCGAAGGCGAACAGAAGATCTGGGCCAACCGCGAGCCGCAGAAGGCATCGTTCACGCACGAGAACTACGAGTTCGACACCGGCGCCGCGGCGACCGACGGCCTGGCGTCGGTGGTGGTGAAGCCGCGCCGCAAGGATGTGCTCCTGGTCGAGGGCGCGATTTTCGTGCAGCCGACCGACGGCGAGCTCGCGCGCATCGAAGGCAAGCTGTCGAAGGCGCCATCATTCTGGACGCGGCGCGTCGACGTGGTGCGCCGCTACGAGCGCAAGGGCGGCGTGCGCGTGCCGATGTCGATCGAGTCGGTTGCCCACGTCCTGATCGCCGGACGATCGACGTTCAAGATGACCTACGAGTACCAGACGATCAACGGCCAGCACGTCGGCGATCCCCAGCCGCACGCGCAGGCGTCCGCCGCACACTGACGTTCGGCGCAGAGCCTCAGCCTTCAGTCCTGACGAGTTCCTTGACACTGTTACGCGAATGGATTCTGCAGCTCCAGCCCGGTGATCGAACGGTACGGCTGCAAGCTGTCGGAGAGCAGCAGCGCCGCACCGGACTTTCGCGCGGCGACGACGATCTGGGCGTCGCGAAAACTGAGGCGGTAGCGCTCCTCGAAGTCTGACGCGGCCAGCACGTCCGCCGCGTCCAGCGTGACGACTGGCCAGACACTGTAGGCATGGATCAGATCGCGCGCGGCGCGTCGCGGCACCGGCGACGCGATGCCGCTGGTCAGCGCCGCGTAAAACTCCTGCAGCACCTGCGTGCTGAGCACGCCAGTTTCGTCCTGCCACAACTGCTTCAGCACGTGCTCCGCAATGGCGCGCTTCAGCCCGCTATCCAGGTCGTGCGCGTGCACCAGCACGCTCGAGTCGACGAAGATCTTTTCAGCGGCCGCCAAGGTGCCAGCCCTGTTTGAGCCACTCGAACGCGCGGCGCTTCGCGGCCTGATATTCGGCGTCTTCACCGACCAGTTCTTCGATCTTTTTCGTGACGAGGGCGCTGATGGAGGTGCCGCGCTCGGCAGCGACGACCTTGGCCTTCCGGACGATCTCGGCGGGAAGCTTGAGCGTCAGATTTTGATTCGCCACGCCGTGTATGTTAGCACGTAAACACGTGCAGCACGTGTTTGTTGTTTATGTTACCGCCACATATTCGATTGTTTTGTCAACGAGTCGTAAGTAGGCGCGGATCGTTGTTTCGAGGTGCGGGCCCGGGGTGTCCTCTTCCTTGCAGTGCGACAGGCCGTTCGATGAATACGCGAACATCATGACCGCCGGCATGTGCGGCACCATTTCGGCCGCATCGTGTAGCGGCCCCGACGGCAGGTGCGGCGCGTCGCCGGTCTCCTCGCGCACAGCGTCCGCGCACAGCCGGAGCAACGCCGGATCAAACGGGCGCGGGTTGATGCGCCACAACTCTCGCCACTCCACTTTCACGTTGTTGTCCCTGGCCGCGCGCTCTGACGCGGCCTTCGCATCCCGCAGCATCGCGGCAAGGACATCCGCGTGCAGAGCGCGCTGATCGAGCGAGATCTCGCAGGTGCCCGGCACGGCGGTGACGATCTTCGGCTCGACGTTCACCACGCCGACGGTGCAGACGACGCCGGCGCCGGGTGTGGAATGTTTCAAGCCGATCTCCCGGCATTCGAGCGCCATCTGCGCCGCGGCGAGGAACGCGTCCTTCCGCATCGGGATCGGCGTGGACCCGGAGTGCGCCGCCTGACCGGTGAAGCGGATCATGTTTCGCTCGACGCCGAACGTGCCGAGCACGACGCCGGTCGCCTTCTGCAACGACTCCAGGACCGGTCCCTGCTCGATATGCAACTCGAGGTACGCGCGCGCGTCGATGCGTTTCAATTCGCCGTGCGCGTCGAGCATGCGGTCGAGCGCGACGCCGTTTTCAGCAAGCGCGTCAACCAGCCGCGTCCCCTGCCGATCCTTCAACTCGCGGACCTCGTCGATCTTCAAACTGCCTGCGGCCGCTGAGGATCCCAGCAGGCTGCGCCCGAAGCGCGCGCCCTCTTCATCCGCCCAGTCCACCAGCGTCAGCGTCACCGGCGGAGTGGTTCCCGCGTGCATCCGCAGCGCCTCCAGGCCCGCGACGACGCCGAGGCAGCCGTCGAGCCATCCTCCGTTGGGCACGGAATCCAGATGGCTGCCCACGATCACCGTCTTCGGGGACGCGCCCGCCAGCGTCACGAAGTTGTTGCCCGCTGAATCGGTCTTCACCTCGAGACCGAGTTCGGCGACCTTGGCCGCGAACCACGCGCGCGCGTCGCGCCACACAGGTCCCCAGGCCAGACGCTGCGCGCCGTCCGGCGTTGACGTCAGAGCCGCAAGCTCGCGCAGATCAGCGATAACGCGTTGGGCGTTCATGGTCGGCATTGTAGATCGCAGGGCCCCCGGATCCTGCGCACACTCGGCCTGCCGCAGGCACCGATATTCTCAACGCAGCCCGGTAGTAGAATCTGGATTCATTCCGAGGACCGCCCATGAAAAAACTCCTGCTGCTCGCGATCGCCGCTCTAGCCATCATCATGTTCGGCGACCCGCGATCGGCTACGCGCGCGCTCGCGCAAGCCAACGCCAACACCATCGTCAATCCGAACGCGTATCAGGATCTGCGGTGGCGATCGATCGGCCCCACCCGCGGCGGTCGCTCGACCGCGGCGGCCGGTGTGCGCACGCAGCCGAACGTGTTCTACATGGGCGCGACCGGCGGTGGCGTGTGGAAGACGGAAAACTACGGCATCAGCTGGCTGCCGGTGTCCGATGGCCAGATTCCAACCGGATCGATTGGCGCGCTCGACGTCTCCGACTCCAATCCGAACGTCGTGTATGCCGGCACGGGTAGTGAAGCGATCCGATCGAACGTGATCGTCGGCCGCGGCGTCTACAAGTCCATCGACGCAGGGAAGACGTGGCAGTACGCGGGGCTCAAGGACGTCGGGCAAATCGGGCAGCTGAAGATCCATCCGAAGAATCCGGACATCGCGTACGTCGCGGCGATCGGACAGCCGTTCGGATGGGGACCGGAGCGCGGCGTCTACCGCACCAAAGACGGCGGCAAGACCTGGCAGAAGGTGCTGTTCATCAACGATCAGACCGGCGCCGTGTCGATCGCGATCAACTGGCAGAATCCCAACGAGCTGTACGCCGGCGCGTGGCGCGGGCAGCGCAGGCCGTGGACGATCATCAGCGGCGGCCCGGCGGCCGAGGGCGGCGTTTACAAGACAACCGACGGCGGCGATCACTGGTCGCGCGTCAGCAGCGGGTTCCCAGACGACCTGATCGGGAAGGTGTGGGTGGACGTCGCGCAGTCGAACCCGAAAGTCGTCTACGCGCAAGTCGAAGCGGTCGGCGCCAAGGGCGGGCTCTATCGCAGCGTTGACAGCGGCGCGACGTGGACGCTGGTCAACAGCAGCCAGGCGCTGCGCGCGCGGCCGTTCTATTTCAACAAAGTGTTCGTGAGCCCGAAGGACGAGAACGACGTCTGGGTGTCGGAGTTGAACTTTCATCACTCCACCGACGGCGGCAAGACGTTCGTGAACGTCACCACTCCGCACGGCGACAACCACATCGTCTGGTTCAACCCCGATCAGCCGCGCATCTTCATCGAGACCAACGACGGCGGCGCCAACATCACGCAGGACAACGGGAGAAGCTGGTCGTCGATCAACAACCAGCCGACCGCCGAGATGTACATGGTCGACGCCGACGAGCAGTTCCCCTACAACGTCTACGGTCCGCAGCAGGACACCGGCAAGAACCTGACGGTGCCGAGCTTTCCGCCGACGGCCTGGGGACCAGACGACCCGATCCAGTTCTGGCAGCCGGCGCCCGGATGCGAGAGCGGGCAGGTGCGGCCGATTCCGTCGGGCAAGATCGTCTACGGCGACTGCAAGGGCGAGTTCGGCCGTATGAACGTGGAGACCGGACAGGAGCAGAGCTACTGGATCAACCCACAGCAGCGCTACGGCAAGCTGCCGCAGGACATGATGTTCCGCTTCGTGCGGCAGGCGCCGATCGAAATCGACGCGCACAATCCGGCCATCGTCTACGCCGGCTCGCAGTTCGTGCACAAGACGATCGACGGCGGCGTGCACTGGACCAAGTTCAGCCCGGACGTGACCGCGAACGGCCCCGAGGGTCATGTGGTTTCCGGCGAGCCGATCACGCGCGACATGACCGGCGAGGAGGTCTACGCGGCGCTCTACTCGATGCGCTCGTCGCGCCTCGAGCCTGGCGTGTTCTGGACCGGATCGAACGACGGTCCGGTGTGGGTGACGCGTGACAACGGCAAGACGTGGAAAAACGTGACCCCGGCGATGCCCCCGGGAGGTCGCGTTCATACGATCGAAGACTCGCCGCACCGAAAGGGATCGGCGTACGTCTCGGTCTATCGCATGTACGAGAACGACTTCAAGCCGTACCTCTACATGACCAACGACTACGGCGCGCACTGGACGCTGCTGACCGACGGCGCCAACGGCATCCCGGCGGATCAGCCGATGCACGTCGTGCGCGAGGATCCGGAACAGGAAGGTCTGCTCTACGCCGGCACGCTGCAGGGTGCATACGTCTCGTTCGATCAGGGCAAGCACTGGCAAACGCTGCAGCAGAATCTGCCGGCGACGCCGGTCACCGACTTCAAAGTCCACCACGGCGACATCGTGGCGTCGACGATGGGGCGCGCGTTCTGGATCCTGGATAACGTGGCGCCGCTTCGTCAGATCGCAGCCAGCGTGCGTGGACGGACAGGCGACGCGCCGGGGCGGCGGGTAGGGCAGGCAGGGCAGGCGGGGCAGGCAGGGCAGGCAGGGCAGGCAGGTCGGGCGGGTCGGGCGGGTCAAGTGGGTCGGGTCGGGCAGGACGGAAACGTGGCGCAAGGCGTGGGCCTTGCGAAGACACCGATCAGGCCGTTCGACGGATCGAATGTGTTCCTCTTCACGCCGACGCCGGCGTATCGGATGCGCTACTCGTCGATGAGCGGCCGCGCAGACGGGCTGGAATACCCGGCGGCCGGCGTGCGGATCGACTACTTCCTTGCGAGCCCGTCGGGCGAGGTGAAACTCGACATCCTCGACGCCGCCGGAAAAATTGTGCGCAGCTACTCGAGCGAAACCCGAGCAGCGGCTCCGAGCGGACGCGGTGGCGGCCGGCGCGGTGGTGGGTTGCCGTCCACGTTGCCGGTGAAGATCGGCATGAACCGCTTCGCGTGGGATCTTCGGTATCCCGGAGGCCCGGCGGGCGGTGATGCGGAAGGTGGTTTCGTCGCTGGCGGCGGACCGCTGGTCGCGCCCGGCGCATTCAAAGCGAGACTCACCGCGGGCGGCGTGACGAAAACCGAGTCGTTCACGGTGAAGATCGATCCGCGGGTCCTGAAAGACGGCACGACGGTCGCGGATCTCGCCGCGCAGGCGACGTTCGGGTTGAAGGTGCGCGATGCGCTGGCCGAGGCGCGAGCGCTCCAGGCGCGCGTGCGTCAGGCGAGGGACGCCAAGCGCGGTGACGCGAAGCTACAGAGTATCTTCGAGCGCCTGACGACCAAGACCGGGCCGTACGAAGATCAGATGTTCGTGGATCAGCTGTCGAACGTGAACCGCGAGATCAACGACGCCGACCAAAAGGTCGGCGCCAGCGCGTTCGAGCGCTTCAATCAGCTGATGAAAGAGTGGACGGCGCTCAAGGCCGATGCGGAGGCCGCCCTCAGGTAGGGCTGCGCCGTTAGGAACCGCCTTTCTTGCAGCTTGTGGCGTCGAACCTGCCGGAGGTTTTATGAACGTGCTGCTCGCGCTGGTGCTGGTCGCCGCCACGGCTGGCGGTCAGACTCCGTCGACGGTCGAAGAACAGCAAACCAGTCGCGGTTCGCATCAGCGTCGAGCTCCACTTCACGCTGAAATGAAACCGGGGCGTGCTGAAGTGGCAAGGCTTGAAGCCTTGCCCCACATTCTGCGTAGCGCAGGACTTCAGTCCTGCATTCGGAGATCGCCCGTTTGGCCGAAGTGTTTCGTCACGCGTCCTGGTCGCCGTCAGCAATGGCGCGAATCGTGTCGCCGACTGTGGCGGCCAGAGTGTGAACAGGGGCTCCATCCAAGTCGGTCATTGAACAGGACGAACCGGATCGGCGCGATGTTAACAGCTAGCGACAACACCGCTGAGCCGTTCTACGCGGGTTCAGCGTCATACGTCGTTATACTCAACCACATGCCGGACAACGCCGATATTCTTCGCGCCCTGCACCGCACGCCGCCGATTCTTGTCTTGCCCAATGCGTGGGACGCTGCCAGCGCGCGACTGATTGAAGCGGAAGGATTTCCCGCCATTGCGACAACGAGCGCGGGCGTGGCCGCGACGCTTGGCTATCCGGACGGCGGCATGGTGCCGGCCAACGAGATGATCGAGGCCACCGCGCGTATTGTGCGCGCGGTAAAGATTCCCGTGTCTGCCGACATCGAGCACGCGTATGGCGCGACGCCGGACGCGGTGGCTGCGGTCGTGTTGCGCTTCATCGCCGCCGGCGCCGTCGGCATCAACCTCGAGGACTGCGTGCCGGGCGCGACGGATCTCGAGCCGCTCGCGCTGCAACTCGACAAGATCACCGCCATCATCAGCGCCTCG
>JANYHS010000299.1 GCA_025358945.1 Acidobacteriota bacterium | reverse complement strand
ACCGAGGTTCGTCCGCGCCTCCACGTTGTCGGGACGAAGCGCGACCGCGCGCCGGTAGTGATCGAGCGCCTCGTCCGGCTGGCCGCCGACCTGGAGCAGCGCGCCGAGATTGTTGTGGGCCTGCGCGTAGTCCGGATCGATCCGCAACGCCGCCTGAAACTCCACGACCGCTTCCTGGCGGCGTCCGAGCGCCGACAACGCGTACCCGAGGTTGTAATGCGTCGGCGCCGAATCGTCGTTGAGCCGAAGCGACTGGCGATACTCCGCCATCGCCTCGTCGAACTGACCGGCATCCAGATGGAGGCTCGCGACCGCATCGTGCCGAAGCGGGTTCGCCGGGTCCGCCTGCAGGAGCTTCGCGTAGGCGGCGAGATCTTCGGTGTGCGCCTTCCGCCGGAAGTCCGCCGTCAGCACCGCGGCGTCGCTGCTGGCGCGGGGAATCATCTGGATCCAAAGATCGCCCATCTCGTCCGACGTGTTCTGGCCCCAGACGACGCGCGCCGGCGGTCGATGCGGATTGCGAGGATTGCCGGCGGAGTTGTCGTAGGTGTAGCGCATTGAGAGCGTCGTGCCCTTGGGCAGCACAAACGGCGAGGCGTAGCGGTACACGTCCTGCCAGCGGAAATCCCAATCGTCGATCGCGATCAACGGGCGCCGGGTTCCATCGGGAAGGGTGGCCGCCGCTTCCATCCGCCGCGCCAGGTTGTGGGCGTGCGGCTGGATGGCCAGCACCTCCACGTCCACCGGCAGCTCGTACCGATCGGCGACGACGTACTCCCGCGTGCCCGGCGGAATCTCGATCGTCTCGCTACCGAGTCGCAGACCAAACGGCGTGCGCGTCGGGGCAACGTCGGTGAAAAAAAAGCCAACCGTGACGGCGACCTGCTCGATCTTTCCGGTCGGCTGCAGATGCAGCTGCACGACCAGGTCGCTGCCCGGCTCGAGCCGCCACTGCGTCCCGTCGGGCGCCGGATGCGGCGCCTGCCCCGGCGTCCACCCGAGCAACTGCCCTTCCGGATACCGCGCATCGCGCTCCATGCTGCCTTCGTAGCCAGGCTCGGGATCGCGGGCATCGAGCTGACGCGACGACCGCGTGCGATCGACACCGACGTTCGCATGATGGACCACGCGCGCGTTACCGGGATGGAATTCGATCGCGCGCACGTAACGCGGCGCGTTGACCGGAATCGGGATCACGAACGTGCGGAACACATCCGTGCCGTCGGCGGGCAGGGCGTACGCCGAGGGCATGCTGATGACGAGATCGGGCGCGCCGAGCTGCCAGCCGCCGCGCCAGTCAGGCATCGGTGGCAGCGCGGCGGGATCACCTTCAGGCGCGCCACCCGCGATCCACTGCTGCAGCGTCTGGAGTTCGGCATCGGTCAGCCTTCGCTCACTCTGGAAATCACCCTGGCCTGCCAGCGGCTTCCACGGTGGCATGATCCGGCGAGCGGTGACGTCCTTGATCTGCGTGAGGCGCCGGCGCACGTCATCGTAGGTGAGCAGATTGAACGGACCGACCTCGCCCGGCCGGTGGCACGACGCGCAGCGCGTCCAGACAATCGGCGCGACATCGCGGGTGAAGGTCGGCTGCGACTGTGCGTTGGCGGGCGATGCAGGCAGCACGAGTACCAGCAAAACGCTCCACCACAGAGGACACGGGGGACACAGGGGCACGATCTTGGGCGTCAGCGGGTTTCTCACGCCGTGTCCCCCGCGTCCTCCGTGGTGGAGAGCTCGCACGTAGTGGAGAGCTCGCATCGTGCGTTAGCATACCAACGTTGCCGCAGAAAAAGCCCTCGCGCGTGTGGTGGCCCGTCGCGATCTTCGCGGTTGCGCTGCTGGTGCGGCTCGTGCATGTGTGGCAGATTCGCCGCGCACCGTTTTTCAGCGTGCTGATGGGTGATTCGCGCGGCTACGACGAGTGGGCGCAGCGCATCGCCGGGGGCGAGTGGATCGGCCGCGACGTGTTCTATCAGGCGCCGCTCTACCCGTATCTGCTCGGCCTGATCTACGCCATCGCCGGACGGCATCTCCTCCTCGTCCGCATCGTCCAGGCGGTGATCGGATCGGCGTCCTGCGCCCTGATCGCGCTCGCCGCGGCGCGGCTGTTTTCCGACGCGGGCCCCGAGCGGGGCCGCAGGGCGGGGATAGCGGCGGGCCTGATGCTGGCACTCTACGCCCCGGCCATCTTCTTCGACGGCCTGCTGCAGAAATCCGTGCTCGACGTCTTCTTCGTCTGCCTGGCGCTGTGGTTGATTTCACGATCAGAAGGAACCGCCCTTCTGTACGTGGCTCTTGGCTTGACGATGGGCGGGCTGGCGCTGACGCGCGAGAACGCGCTGGTCTTCATCGTCGTGATCGTGGCCTGGATTATCCTGAAGGGGCTGGGGGCTGAGGATCTGGGCCTGGCTGCGAGGAGAGCCGGTGTCTTCCTCGCCGGTCTGGCAGTGGTCCTCGTACCTGTCGCCGCGCGGAACAACTACGTCGGCGGCGGCTTCTACATCACGACATCGCAGTTCGGCCCGAACCTCTACATCGGCAACAACGCGTCCTCCGACGGGACCTACCAGTCGCTACGATTTGGTCGAGGCGCGCCGGAGTACGAACGTCAGGACGCCACCGACCTGGCCGAGCGCGCGCTCGGCAAGAAACTGACACCGGCTGAAGTCTCTGGCTACTGGACCGACAAAGCGCTCGGCTTCATCACGTCGAAGCCCAGCGCGTGGCTCGCGCTGACCGGCCGGAAGATCGCGCTGTTGTGGAACGCCACCGAGATGCTCGACACGGAGAGCCAGGAGAGCTACGCCGAGTGGTCGCTGCCGTTGCGCATCCTCGGGCTGGTCGGACACTTCGGCATCCTCGTCCCGCTGGCAGTGTTCGGTGTCATCGTCACGTGGCCGAGGCGTTCGCGGCTGTGGATCCTCTACGCGATGACGCTCGCTTACGCCGCATCGGTCGTCCTCTTCTATGTGTTCGCGCGGTACCGCTATCCGCTCGTTCCGCTGCTGATCCTGTTCGCGGCCGCTGGTCTGGTCGAGGCACGCGATTTTTTCGTGGCGCGGGGCTTTGGCTCCGCGGTCGCAGACCTCAAGGCCTGCGCCACGGTACCCGGCCACCTGCGGACGCTCGCAACAATCGTGGCTGTCGCGGTGTTCTGCAACTGGCCGATGCTCTCGACGACGCTGATGCGAGCGGTGACGGAGACGAATCTGGGCGCCGCCCTACAGGCCGAGGGACGCCTCGATGAGGCCACCGACCATTACCATCGCGCCATCGAGTTCGCGCCTGCCTACCCGCCCGCCTACAACAACCT
>JANYHS010000288.1 GCA_025358945.1 Acidobacteriota bacterium | reverse complement strand
CCCATTGGACGTCGAGCAGCAGCTTGTCGCTGAGCACCCACTGATCGCCGACCTTGTACGTCGCGTTGCCCGGTCCGATCGTCCAGAACCGCTTGCCCACGCCGTAGTTGTCCGACACCGAATTCTGTGGCGTCGTCGTTTCGATCGGGCTCAGGTCGCTGGCGCCGCGGGCGTTGCGGACCTTCTTGGCGAAGTTGTTGAACACTGAGAGCCTGTTGCCCTTGAAGAGCTGCACTTCGGCCTTCAGGTTCGTGTTCTGCAGCTCCGTAAGGTCCGTGTTCAGACAGTCGTTCACGTCGGCGATCGGGGACGCGAGCGGGTTGGCCTTGATCGTCTGGCACGCGGTGGTCGGCTGGTAGAAGCCGAGCACGCCGACGCCGACGTTCTGCTTGCCGAGTGCGCCCCAGATCCAGGCCTTGCCCTTCTTGAGCGGGCCGCCCATTTCAAAGCCGTAGTCCTGGATGTCCTGAATCGGGTTGCCCGACGAGGCGCCCTGCGTGCGCTGCGCGTCGGTGATGTTGTTGCTTTCAACGCGCTTGTTCGTGTTGTAGAGGCGCGACGAGCCCTTGAAACGGTCCGTGCCGCTCTTGGTGACGAGGTTGATGCCGACGCCGCCAGTCTGCTGCGTCACGTCGACGCCGCCGGTGGTGATCGTCATTTCCTCGAACGCGTCGAAGTCGAAGTAGTTGGCCGACGAACCGGTCGCCGCCATGTCGGTGACGTCCACGCCGTCGAGCGACCACTTGTTGTTGGTCGGGTTGCCGCCGCGCGACACGTAGTTGGACTGCTGACCCGACATGTTGCCGCCGATGTTCTCGCGGTCCATGGCGATGCCCGCCGTCTGCTGGAGGATGACCCACGGGTCGCGGGCCGACGGAATGTTCTGCAGCAGTTCGTTGGTGAACGTCTGCTTGGTGCCGGTGTTCTTGGTGTCGACGATCGGGCTCTCGCCGGTGACCGTGATGGTCTCCTGCACGGTGGAGATGCCGAGCAGCGCGTTGACCGTCTGGCTCGAGCCCACCGTCACGCGAATGCCGTCGTTGATGATCGTCTTGAAACCGACCAGCTCGAACTTGACGTTGTAAGCGCCGATGCCGAGCCGCGGAAACGTATAGGTGCCGGTGGCGCTGGTCGCCGCCGTCAGCGGCTGCAGCAGGCTCGGCCCGCTGAGCGTCACCGTCACACCCGGCAGTACCGCGTTCGACGAGTCGGTCACCTTACCGAAAATCTCGCCGGTCTGACTCTGCGCGCTCGCCATCGCGCTCGCGGCAAACAACGCCACCAATGCGAGAACGATTACCTTGAATTTCATCCGACCTCCTGAAAACAATTGCCTGGTGGAACAATCCCGGACACGCACAGCGCTTGAAATCGCTCACGTTCGGGATACATCCAGTATTTCCGCCGTGAGGAACGTGAGTAAAGAAGGAAGGCCGTAAGAATCGAACAAGGATGGGAAGAATCCAAGCGGTTGGATTGTGTCCGAGATGACACTACCGATTCAAACAAAGAAACGCGAGACGATCCAAGTCCATGGCTTCCAGAGAGGCGATCGTGAGATCCGCCTGTAGCTCAGCCGCCGGATACGAGTTGGTCACCGCCACCGTGCGCAATCCTGCAGCACGCGCAGAATCAAGCCCCCAGCGGGAGTCCTCGATCGCCACGCAGTCCGATGGATTCAGGCGCTCGCCAAAAGACGCCGCGAGCAGTGTCAACGCACGCAGATACGGATCCGGGGACGGCTTGCTGGCAAGCGTGTCCTCGGCCGCGACGATCGCGGTGAAGCAGGCGATCAGATTTGCACGGGTCAGCACGCGTTGGATTTCCTCGCCGCGCGCGCCCGACGCGATCGCGATCGGCATGGCCGCCGCCGCGCGGCGGATGGCGTCGGCCGCGCCAGGAAAAAGGACCGACACACCGTGCTCGAACTCCTCGAGTCTCACGGCCTTCCGCGCCACCATCGCGCGGATCTGTTCGCGCGTCCATGCCGCGCCCTGCTCCGCACCCATCGCCTCGAATGCGCCCACATCGTCGAAGCCGAGATAGCGCGCGTAGTAGTCCGGCTCGGTGAGCGTGACGCCTTCTTCGGCCGCCACGTCGCGGAAGCCCCTGAAATGCAGCGGCTCGCTGTTGGCGATCACACCGTCGAAGTCAAAGACAATTGCGCGTAAAGACACTTTTCACTTTTAGCTTTTAACTTTCATTTTCTCGCCTGCCCTGATCGGAATCTTCAGCCGGTTCTCCGCGGGCGGATACGGGCACTCGTAGGTGGGGTTGTAGTAGCAGTAGGGGATGTAGGCGCGGTTGAAATCCACCTCGTAGACGCCGGTGATGTTGCGCGACAGATCCATGAAGCGGCCCGCCGCATACGTTTCCGTGCCGCTGGTCAGGTCGCCGAACGCGATGAACAGCGAGCCGGGATCGGTGCCCACCTCGTTGAAGGCCAGCAGCTTCATCAACTGACCCTTGAGCGTGAACTCGAGCATGCCCACGCGCCGCATCTTCCGGTTCGCGCCGGTCGACGTCGGCATTTCATAGACCTGCTTGTCGTCGATCGGTTTCAGGGCAGCGGGCACGTTGTAGTCGGGGTCGATCGGAAAGTACGCCAGCGGCAGAAACTGCGCGTGGCGGGCCGTCGGGATCGGATCGTCGCCGCGTGCGAACTCGGCGTCTTTCGCCGCGCGCGCCGCGGCGATCTTCGTCGGGTAGTCACGATCATCAGGGGGCGCACTACTGCAGGCTGCCGCGCCCACCAAGAACATCAGCGCGATCAAGGCAGGTATGGCTACCCGACCCACCCGACCCACCAGACCCACGTGACCTCTACGCAAGCGGATATCCGCCTCGCTCAACCGTGGCATCGGCGAGGCGTCTCCGCGCAGCGACAGTGTTGGTGGGCGTCACCTTCAGCACGCGCCGAAGCGCAGCCAGCAGCGTCCGCAGCGTATCGCCTTCCGCCATCGCCGGCAGCGCCTGGCGTGCCGATGCCTCGATGCGCAGCGCCGCGTCGTTGACGAACACGCGCGCGGCATCGGCATGCAGCGCCGCTCGCGGCGCCTTCGACTTCGCTGCCGCCTGCGCCCGCAGCGTCGCGCTTTCCGCGCTGTAGACGTCGATCGCGATGTCCGCCAGGTGCATCAGCACTTCCTGCTCGTCGGTGAGCTTCGCGCCGTACGTCTGCATCGCGACGCCGAACACCATCAGGGCCGTCTTCTTGAACGCCGCGACCGCGCGCTGCTCGTCGGCGAGCACGCCGTCACCGTCACCAGACGCCGGCATCGACGGCGGTCCGAGCAGCTCTTCCTGCAGCGCCTTGGCCGCCGGAATCAACGGGAGATCGCCCTTCACCGCGCGCCGGATCAGCATGCCCGGAATCAGCAGGCGGTTGATCTCGTTCGTGCCTTCGAAGATGCGGTTGACGCGCGCGTCGCGGAAGTGACGCTCCGCCGGGTAGTCGTGGACGTAGCCGTTGCCGCCGTGGATCTGGATGTTTTCGTCGAGCACGTAGTTCAGCGTCTCGCTGCCGGCCACCTTGGCGATCGACGCTTCGACGGCGTACTCCTCGAACGCGGCGAGGGCCGCCGAGCCATCGGTCGCGTCGTGCGGCGTGGCGGCGATTCGCGCATCCACGAGGCCGGCGATGCGATAGAGCAGACTCTCGATCGCGTACGTGCGCACGACCATCTCGCCGAGCTTGTGCTTGATGGCGCCGAAGTTGGCGATCGGCTGACCGAACTGCCGACGCGTCGCGGCGTACTTCGCGCTTTCGGCAATGGCGCCAATCGCGCCGCCGCCGCACATCGCGCCCAGCTTGAAGCGCGCGAAGTTCAGGACGTTGAACGCGACCTTGTGACCCTTGCCGACGTCCGACAGTACGTTTTCCGCCGGCACCTTCACGTCCTGGAAAATCAGCGCCGTTGTCGACGAGCCGTGGAGGCCCATCTTGTGCTCTTCCTTGCCGCTCTTGACGCCCCACTCGCGCTCGACGAGGAGCGCGGTGAACTGATCGCCGTCCACCTTGCAGAAGATGACGAACAGGTCGGCGAAGCCGCCGTTGGTGATCCACATCTTCTCGCCATTCAGCAGGAAGCTGCCGTCCGCCTGGCGCGTGGCCTTCGTCCGCGCCCCGAGCGCATCGGATCCGGATCCGCTCTCGCTCAGTCCGTATGCACCGATGATCTCGCCGGACAGGAGCTTCGGCAGATATTTCTGCTTCTGCGCTTCGGTGCCGAACAGCACGAGGGGGACGATGGTGAGGTTGGCGTGGGCGCCGAAGGTGGCGCCGAAGGACGCCGACAGCGCCAGTTTCTCGCTGACGACGAGCGAGGTGACTTTGTCGAGGCCGAGGCCGCCATACGCCTCAGGAACATCCACGCCGAGCAGACCGAGGCTGGCGCCGACCTTCACCAGCTCGCGCGCAAGCGCCCAGTCCTTCGTTTCCAGGCGATCGAGCTTCGGCAGGATTTCGTTGGTCACGAACTCCTGGGCCGTCCGGCCAATCAGCTTGTGCTCGTCGGTGAGACGCTCGGGCGTGAAGACGGAGTCGGCCTCGGACGATTGAATCAGCCACTCGCCGCCGCGCAGAATCGGGGTTGCAGTTGTTGTCGGCATAATCAGACCCTTTCAAAGATACCAGCAGCGCCCATCCCGCCACCGACGCACATGGCGACCATGCCGTAGCGGGCGTTTCGTCTCTTCATTTCGTACAACAGGGTCGTTGTCAGCTTGGCGCCGGTGCAGCCGAGCGGATGGCCGAGCGCGATCGCACCGCCGTTGACGTTCAGCCGATCGGGATCGATCGGCAGTTCTTTCAGGCAGGCGAGAACCTGCACCGCGAACGCTTCGTTCAATTCGATGAGATCGATCTGATCGAGCGTGAGGCCGGCAAGCTTTAACGCCTTGCGGATCGCGGGCACCGGGCCGATGCCGAAGCGTTCGGGTTCGACGCCGGCGGTGGCGAATGCGAGAAATCTGCCCAGCGGCGCCAGGCCGGCGGCGCGCGCGCGTTCGGCGGACGTGACGATCACCGCTGCCGCTCCGTCGCTGGTCTGCGAGGAATTGCCTGCCGTCACGCTGCCGCCCGCAAGAAATGCCGGCCGCAGTTTCGCGAGCGCCTCGATCGACGTGTCGCGTCGCGGCCCCTCGTCGATCGCGTAGGTGATCTGTCGTAACACGGGGTCAGACCCGCCTTGGGGTCTGACCCCGCCATCCCGACCACCATCGATCACCATTGTCGTGACCGGCACAATCTCGTCGGCGAATCGCCCCGCGTCGATCGCCGCCAGCGCCCGCTGATGACTGCGCAGTGCGAAAGCGTCCTGTTCAGCGCGCGAGATCCCCGACTCCCGCGCATGATTTTCCGCGACGAGGCCGGTGGACAAATAGACGTCGGGATACGAATCGATCAGCGCCGGGTTGGGCGCGATCGTGTGCCCGCCCATCGGAATCAGGCTCATCGACTCGGTGCCGCCGGCAACGATCACCGTCGCCGATCCGCACATGATGCGCTCGGCAGCGTAGGCAATCGCCTGCAGGCCGGAGGAGCAGAACCGGTTCACCGTCACCGCGGAGGCGGACACCGGGATGCCCGCGCGGAGGCTGGCAATGCGCGCGACATTCATGCCTTGCTCCGCCTCCGGCATCGCGCACCCGAGGATCACATCGTCGATCTCGGCCGGGTCGATGCCTGGCGCGCGTCGCAGCGCTTCGGCGATCGCGATCGCCCCGAGCTCGTCGGGTCGCGTGCCCCGCAGCGTGCCGCCAGGCGCCTTGCCCGATGCGGTTCTCACCGCCGAAACGATCACAGCTTCATGCATAACGTTCTCGTCGCACAGGCCTGTCAGGCCTGCCAATCTCCAAGCAGATCCTCGATCGCGTCGGCGACTTCGGCCGTCCGGCCGTCGAATAAGTGGTCGGCGCCGTCGATGACGACGAGTTCCTTCGGTTCGGCGGCGCGCGCATAAAACGCACGCATGTCCTTCAGGAAGCACAGCTCGTCGAATTCACCCTGGATAAAGAATTTCGCCTTCGTGCTTCGCTCGACCGGTCCGAATTCGTAGCGCGCCAGCGGCGGGCAAAGGCCGATGAGCGTGGACACGCGAGCATCCTCGGCGCCGACCGTGAGCGCCACGAACGATCCGAACGACATGCCGCCGGCCCACAGCGAGGCGCCGGGATACTGACCCTGCATGTAGTCGAGTGCAGCGCGAAAATCGTCCATCTCGCCAGGGCCGTTGGTGAACGTGCCCAGGCTCGCGCCGGCGCCACGAAAATTGAAGCGCAGCACCGCGCAGCCGATGCGGCTGAGCGCTTTCGCGGTCTGATACACGGCCTTGGTGTGCATCGTGCCGCCGTACTCCGTGTGCGGGTGCGCGAGAACCACGGCCGCGCGCAGCCCGTTGGGATATCCGGCGCTGACGCGGCCGTCATGACCGATGGCGCCCGGCGGCATCGGTTCGTCGAGGAGCGCTTCGAGACGGCCGGCCGGGCCGGCGATCTCACGCAGCGGCATGGCGATGACCTTCGGTAAATGCACGGATGATGGCGGCGAACGCGTCGGGGCGCGTAATCGAACCGAGGTGGCCGGTGCGTGCGAGCACGACCGCCCGCGAGTTGGCAATCAGCCGCAGGTACTGCGAGGAGCCGTCGACCGGCACCACATGATCGAGATCGCGTTCGCCGGTGACGACCAGCGTCGGCGCAGTGATGCGCGCGCAGTCGGGCGTCACGTCCTCGGTGGAAATCATGCGTGCCCGCGCGGCGATCTGCGCGAGCGAGACTGGCGCCGCGAGGGCGGTCCGCATCGAGCGCCACGAGAACTGCCGGCGCGCCTTCGCGTCTGGAATCGCGATTCGGATTTCCGGCCGCAGCCGGAACGGCGTTTCCGCGAGAAACAACGGCCCGAAGATCCACGGCGCACGCAGATAGAACTGATGACGCGGCCTCAGACGCAGCTTCGGCTGCGGGGTGGATGCGAGAATCAGCGCGTCGCATCGCGTGGGGTACTGCGCCGCGAACCGCACGGCGATCAGGCCGCCGAACGACACGCCGCAGATGGCCGCGCGCTCGACGCGCGCGGCGTCCATCACTGCCGTCACCTGACGCGCGTAGCCGTCCAGATCCTCGGAGCCCAGCGAAAATGTCAGCACGCGAAACGACGCCGACAGCGCGTCAACGGCCGGGCGCAGGTATTCCCAACGGCCTTGCAGGCCGGGGATCAACACCAGCGCGGGTCCGTTGCCGCGATCAATCACTTCCACAAATCAAATCCACAAATCCTGAAATCCTCAGATCCTTAGTTTCGTAAAGGCTTTCCAGTCTTCAACGTGTGCGCAATTCGTTCCAGCGTTTTGCGCTCTCCGCAAAGCTTCAGGAACGCTTCGCGCTCGAGGTCCAGCAGGTACTGCTCGCTGACCGTCGTCTGGCGCGGGAGCGCGCCGCCGGCAAGGATGTTGGCCAGCGCGCGACCGACCACCGCGTCGTGATCGCTGATGCGCCCGCCGCGCCACGCGAGGTGGATGCCGAGCTTCAGTGCCGCGAGCACGGTTTCGCCGCCGACCGGGATCCCCGGGCGAGGCGCGGGCCGCTGATACCCTTCGCGCACGCGTGCGAGCGCGTGCGCTTTCGCATCCGCCATCAGCCGATCGCGGTTCATCGTCACGCGATCGGTCGGGGCCAGAAACCCGAGTTGTCTGGCGTTGGCGGCGCTTGTCGAGACTTTCGCGAAGCCGATCGTCTCGAACACGCGCTGCACGATCGGCAGCAGATCCGTCGGATTCGACGGCAGATCGTCGGTGGCGCGCGCCAGCATTTCCTTCGTGCCGCCGCCGCCGGGGATCAACCCGACACCGACTTCGACCAGGCCGATGTAGCTCTCCGCGGCCGCCTGCACGCGGTCACCGTGCAGCGTGATCTCGCAGCCGCCACCGAGCGTGAGCCCGGCGGGCGCGACGATCACCGGGACGTCGGCGTAGCGGAGCGCCTGCGTCGACGCCTGGAACGCGCGGATCATCAGGTCGATCTCGTCCCAGTTGCCTTCCTGCGCTTCGAGCAGGAGCAGCATCAGGTTCGCACCGGCCGAGAAATTCGGCGCATCGTTGCCGACAACGAGCGCCGCGAAGTTCGCGGCAGCCTCCTTCACGCCGGCGTGCATCATCTGGATCTGATCGCCGCCGAGCGCGTTCATCTTCGCGTGGAACTCGAGGGCGAGCACGCCGTCGCCGAGATCCACGAGGCTCGCGCCCGAATTCGTGCGCACGATCTTCTGGCGATCCTTTGCGTCCTTCAAGATCAGGAGATCGCTCGGCTGAAGCCTTCGCGCTACGTCCGTCGCAGCGTCTATCCCGATCGCCTTCATGATCTCGAACGGCCCGATCTCCCACCCGAAGCCCCACCGCATCACGCGGTCCACATCGTCGGTCGAGTACGCGATGTCTGGCGTCACCTTGACCGTGTAGCGCAGCGTTGGCTCCAGCGTCTCGCGCAGGAAATCGCCGACTTTGTCCTTACCCTCGAACAGCGCTTTGATCCGCTCGCCGGTGTCTTCGATCGATCGCGCGGCGTCGATCGACGCGAGCCGCGCGGACTGCTTCGGGCGATACGTGAGCGTTGCGGGATCCAGCGTAAGAATCTCGCTCCCCGACTGTGCCTGGCCTGAGCCTGTCGCAGGCACGCGCTTGTAGAAACCCTGGCCGGCCTTTTCGCCGATCATCCCCTTCTCGATCATCGTGTGCACGAATGCCGGCAACTCGAACCCGAGGTTCTTCGCGACGTGCGCCAGAATGTCCACGCCGGCGATGTCCATCGTCCGGAACGTCGCGCTCTTCGGCCGGCCGAGCGCGGGGCCCGTCATCGCATCGATCTCTTCGATGGTGTAGCGGCCACTCTCGAGCGCTTTCAGCGTCAGCATCACGCCGTAGAGCGCGAGGTGGTTGCCGATGAAGTTCGGATTGTCCTTGGCGAGGACGACGCCTTTGCCGAGACGATGATCGGCGAACTGCGACACGCGCTCGGTGACCGTCGGGTCGGTCTCGGCAGTCGGGATCACTTCGACCAGTCGCAGGTAGCGGGGCGGATTAAAGAAATGTGTGCCGAGCCAATGCTTGCGGAAATCGTCGCTGCGTCCTTCCGCGAGCGTGGCGATCGGAATCCCCGACGTGTTCGAGCTGACAATCGCGCCCTGGCGGCGAACGGCGTCGACGCGCTCGAGCAGGGCGCGTTTGATGTCGAGCTGTTCGACGACGGCTTCCATAATCCAGTCGGCGTCGGCGATCTTGGCGAGGTCGGTGTCGAAGCCGCCGGTGGTGATCCGCGTGATGGCTTCAGCCGTGAAGAACGGATCGGGCTTGAGCGATCGTGCGCGTTTCAGCCCGTCGCGCGCCACGTCCGCGGTGAGATCGAGGAGCCGCACCGGCACGCCGGCGTTCGCGAAGTGCGCCGCGATCTGCGCGCCCATCGTTCCCGCCCCGAGTACCGCCACCGATCGAATCGTTGTTGTCATTTACCGCGCCCGCGCGCCGTTGATGAAGAGATCGACGACCGCGTCGGCGTCGGCCTCGAGGGAATAGCGGCGGCGGCTGAGGATCCAGTTGGTCGCCATCTCGTCCAGCGCACCGAACAGCATCTTGGCCATCGCGGTCGCCTTCACATCCGAGCGGAACAGGCCTTCGCGCTGGCCGTCGGCGATCGCCTCTCGGATCAGTCCGAGGTAGTCGCGCAGCAGTGTCGAGGAAAACTGCTCCATGAATTTCGTCGACTGCCGCAGCTCCACCTGAAAGACGATGGCGAGGTTGCGGTCGTGACCGAGGCGCGCGAGGTGCCCGCGTGCGAGGCGCAAGAGCCGCGCGCGCGGATCCTGGAGGTTGGCGACCGCCGCGCGGCCGTTCGCCAGCCCTTCGCGCATGCTGCGTTCGAAGATCGAAACAAGGAGGTCGTCTTTGCTTTTGAAGTAGAGGTAGACCGTGCCGGCGGCGACGCCGGCCGCGCGCGCGACGTCGGCGACCTGGGCGTTGAAATAGCCGCGCTCGGCGAAGACGTCAATGGCGGCGCGGAGAATGGCGTCGCGCTTGGGGCCCGGCGGGGTGTCAGCGGAAGGACCCGGCCGCGAGCGGCGGGCGACGACGTTCAGCGGCATGACTGAATGAATGTTCATTCAGTGACGGAACTATGTCAAGGACCGTGCAAGGTGCAGCTGACGTCTCTACCGGCTCGCCAATTCCAACACTTCGAGTAGCGCGTGATCGATCACCTCGAGCTGCTGGCGCTGAAGCCGTAGCAGAGGGCCGCGGACCAGACGGCGATTGTCGATCGCTCGCAGCTGGTCAAGCAGGGCATCGGAATCCTTTTTCAGGGTATCGGACGCGCGAATACGAACACGGAGCGGTTGGGCGTCCTCGACGAGCCGCGTCGTGAGAGGCACCACGAGCGTCGACGGATGCTCAGCGTCGAGTAAGGCCTGGGCCTGCACGATCAACACGGGGCGAGTCTTTCCCGGCTCCGTACCAAGTCGAGGATTGAGATCCGCCAGCCAGATCTCGCCTCGCCTACGCATCGACGTCCCGCTCGATCGCGTCGAACTCTGCGTTCACACGCATGCTCTCGCCGCGCACCTTGCGCGAGGCATCACCGAGGCGGCGAGCCCGCAGGCGGGCCTGGGTCTCCCGGTTCATTTCCTCCAGCGCGCGCCGCATGTACTCGGCCCGCGTCAGTTGCAGCGCGTCCGCGCACCGCCCGGACGCCTCGAGGAGGTCTTCCGGAAGCTTCAATGAGATAGCAGCCATAGATATCAACTTATGATACCTATTTAGGATATCACACAAGCGGCACAGCCGGCAGACCGATCCGCTTCGTCAGCGCCTCGCTGTCGTCTCCGCGCGCCACCAGGATCTGAGCCATCGCCAATGGCGTCACGTATCGCGCCGTGGCGCAGCTGCGTAACTCCTCCAACTGTTCGTCGTCCTCGGCGCGGCGGCCGGCTGCGAACAGCACCATGGCGGCGGACGCAAGGTTGCACGACCCCGTCAGTATCTGGCTGTCTCTCTGATGGCCTTGAGGACGTCCGCCGCCCCTGGCAGGATCGCTTCTTCGAGGTCTGGGCTGTAGGCGACGGGGACATTCTTCGCGCCGACGCGGGCGATCGGTGCGTCGAGGTGCTCGAACAACTCGCCGGAAATTCGTGCCGCCAGCTCGGCGCCGAAGCCGCACATCACCTGATCCTCGTGCGCGATGACGACGCGGTTGGTGCGCTTCACGTGGGTGGTGATGGCCTCCCAGTCGTACGGCACGATGGTCCGCAGATCGAGCACGGCCACGCTGAAATGATCCTTCTCCGCCTGCTGCGCCGCCAGTAGCGAGCGCTGCACGAGCGCGCCCCACGTGATGACCAGCACATGATCCCCTTCACGCCGCAGGCTCGCCTTGCCGAACGGGATCATGAAATCTTTACCGGGGTATTCGCCCTTGTTGTACGTCTGGCGATAGAGGTGCTTGTGTTCGAGAAAAAGGACCGGGTCGTCGCACCGAATCGCCGTGCGAAGCAGTCCTGCCGCGTCAACCGCCGTCGCCGGGTAGGCGATGCGAATGCCCGGACAGTGCGCGAAAATACTCTCGCCCGACTGGCTGTGGTACGGGCCGCCGCCGCGCAGATACCCACCGATCGGCACGCGGATGACCATCGGCGCCGACCAGGTGTTTCCCGATCGATACCGCATCATCGTCAGCTCGTCGCGAATCTGCATCATCGCCGGCCAGATGTAGTCGAAGAACTGAATCTCCACCACCGGCTTCAGCTTGCGCGCCGCCATCCCGATTGCGCGTCCGACGATACCGGCCTCGGCGATCGGGGCGTTGAAGACGCGATCGTCGCCGTAGAGGCGTTGCAGGCCGTGCGTCAGCTTGAAGACGCCACCCTTGCCCGCGACGAGCGCCAGCGCGTCCTTCTTGCTGACGTCCGCGACGTCTTCGCCGAAGACCACGATCCGCGCGTCGCGCGCCATCTCGTCTTTCAGCGTACGGTTGATCGCGGACACCATCGTGTCCATCTTGCCTTCTGGCTGCGCGGGTGTTTCAAACGCCGAGGAGGTCGGATCGACATCGGGTGAGTAGAGCCATTGCTCGGCCGTGCTCCTGGCCGGCTTCGCCGCGGCCAGCGCCTGGGTGGCTGCGTCGTTCACTTCGCGCTCGACGTCGGCGGCCATCGCCGCCAGTTCCTCGTCGGTGACGAGGCCGCTCGCCTTCAGGAATTGGGTGAACCGCAGGATCGGATCGCGGAGCGCCTCGGCCTCCCGCTCTGCCTTCGGCTTGTACAACTTTTCGTCGTCCGAGTGCGAGTGCGAGTACGGGCGGATGCAGCGGGCGTGGACGAACGCCGGACCCTTGCGCGCGCGCACATACGCGGTGGCTTCGCGCATCGCGCGCAGGCTGGCGAAGAAGTCGGTGCCGTCAATCGAGTCAACGTGGAGGCCGGGGAAGGAACGCACGAGGCGTGAAATGTCGCCGCCGGCGGTCTGCGCTTCGACCGGCACCGAGATCGCGTAGCCGTTGTCCTCGACGAGAAAGAGGATCGGCAGTTGTTTGATGCACGTGGCGTTGAGCGCTTCCCAGAATTCGCCTTCGCTCGTGGCGCCCTCGCCGAGCGAGACGTAGGTCAGCTCATCGTCTTTGAAATGCCCAGCCCGATCGGGAATCTGCGAGACGCGGCTGTAGATGAGGCTGGCCTCGGCAGCGCCGACCGCATGCAGCACCTGTGTGCCGGTCGGGCTCGAGCCCGAGACGATGTTGTATTTCGTGTGGCCCCAGTGGGACGGCATCTGCCGTCCGCCGGATGCGGGATCGTCTTTCGCGCCGACGGAGGCAAGCAGCATCTCGAGCGGCGTGACGCCGAGCGCCAGGCAGAGCGCGCGATCGCGATAGTAGGGAAAAAACCAGTCGTAGCCGGACCGCAGCGTGAGGCCGGCGGCGGCGAGCACTGCCTCGTGGCCGGCGCCGCTGATCTGAAAGAAAATCTGGCTCTGATTCCTGAGCGTGATTTCCTTGTCGTCCAGCTTGCGCGACAACAGCATGCAGCGGTGCGACGCGAGCAACTGATCGCGCGTGAGGCCTTCGAAGAGCTGTGTGTCGCGCTCGGGGAGAACGGCTTTCATCCGGAGCGGAATTATATCATCCGGCACTGTTGGTATATGCTCAACTTTTATGAGCACCCAGCCCGTTCGCCTGCATCGATGGGACGAGATCGCCCTCGAAAAAGTCACGGAAATGTTGTCGCGCAAGATCGTGACCGGCGAGCGTGAAATGCTCGCGCAGATCTACCTGAAGCGCGGCTGCCTGGTGCCGATGCACTCGCACGAGAGCGAGCAGATGACCTACATCCTGCAGGGCTCGCTCAAGTTCCTGATCGCCGGCAAGGAGATCACCGTGCGCGAAGGCGAGGTGCTCCACATCCCGTCGTGGGTCGAGCATCAGGCCGAGGCGCTCGAAGACACGTTCGAACTCGACCTGTTCAGCCCGATCCGCCAGGACTGGCTCGATCACACCGACGACTACTTCCAGAAGAAATAATAGATGGCAGGCCTGGTCCTTCTCGCCGGCGTCGTGCTGTTGGCCGTCTGGATCGTCGGGAGCTACAACCGCCTCGTCGGCATGCGCAATCAGGCGCTCAACGGCTGGCGGCAGATTGACGTCCAGCTCAAGCGCCGCCACGACCTGATCCCCAACCTCGTGAACGCGGTCCGCGGCTCGATGGACTTCGAGAAAGACACGCTGACGGCCGTGATGGAGGCGCGCTCGAAAGCCCTCACCGCCACCGGACCCGCCGACGCTGCGCAAAAGGAAGGACAGTTGACGCAGGCGCTCGGCCGGCTGATCGCCGTCGCTGAGAACTACCCGACGCTGAAGTCGAACGACAACGTCAAGATGCTGCAGGAAGAACTGTCCGGCACGGAGAACAAGGTCGGTTTCGCGCGGCAGTTCTACAACGACATCGCGACCAAATTCAACACCGCGCAGCAAGTCTTCCCGACCAATCTCTTCGCGACCACGCTCGGTTTCAAGCCCGCGGAGCTCTTCGAAGTCACGGACACGAAGGACCGTGACGTGCCGACGGTCGATCTCTCCCGCCATTGAACCTCTACCAACAGCAGGCATCGAACCGCCGCAAGACGTGGCTGGTGATGCTTGCGTTCATCGCCTTCTTCCTGATCCTCGGCCTCGGGTTCGATGCGTTCTCCCTCGGCGCCACCGGCGGCTTCTTCCCGATCGGATCTGTCGTCGCGCTTGGCGTGGGATCGGTGTCCGCCGCCTCCAGCTATTTCTCGGGCGATCGCGCCGTGCTGCTGTCCACCAATGCTCGACCGGTGGAGGAGCTCGAGGCGGCTGCAACCGACGCGGACAAACTGAAGCTGCATCAGCTCGAGAACGTCGTTGACGAGATGGCGATTGCGGCAGGGCTGCCGCGGCCGAAAGTCTACGTCGTGCCCGACGCGGACCCGAACGCGTTCGCGACCGGTCGTGATCCCGAACACGCGTCGCTGGCCGTCACGCGCGGCCTTCTCGATACCCTGGACCGCGAGGAGCTGCAAGGCGTCGTCGCTCACGAGATGAGCCACATCCGCAACCTCGACGTCCGTGTGATGACGATGGTCGCCGCGCTGGTGGGCGGGGTGGCGCTGCTGTCAGACTGGGCGCGGCGCGGGATGATGTGGGGCGGCGGCTCGCGGCGTCGCAACTCGGGAGACAGTAGTGGTGATGACCGCGGAAGCGGCGCCTTGGGTATCATGCTCTTTGTCGTGTGGCTGGTGGCGATCCTGATTGCGCCACTGCTGGCGCAGTTGCTCGCGATGATGGTGTCGCGCCGGCGCGAGTATCTGGCCGACGCGTCCGGTGCGGAACTGACGCGCAATCCGATGGGCCTGGCGCGGGCGCTGGAAAAGATTGACGCTGCGGCGGCGCCGACCGTGACGGTCAGCCGCGGCTCGGCGAACTTGTGCATTGCCGATCCGCTCGGCCGCCAGGTGAATCTGAAAGAGAGCGCGTGGTCGAATCTGTTCGCGTCGCATCCGCCGATGGCGGCGCGGATTGCCGCGCTCAAGGACATGGCGTTTCAAGGGAGGGGCTGATGAAGCGTTCGGACTTCGGACGTCGTAGTTCGTACTTTCTGGCGGCTGTCGCTCTTGTTGCCGCCGCCAGCTGGCTGTCGGCGCAACAGACTCCACGGATTCGCGGTTTTTCCGTCGCGTCGAGTGCCGCCGAAACCGTCCGCGAGCGCGAGCTGAAAGCGATGCCGACGGCCAAGGCCGCCGAAGCCGACTTCGACGTCATGACCGCCGAGCCGCATCACACCGGCTCGCCGTACGAGATCAAGCTGGCCGATTACGTCGCCGATCAGTTCAAGCAGATGGGGATCGCGTCGACGAAGTACGAGTACAGCGTGCTGCTGCCGTGGCCGAAAGAGCGCCGCATCGAGATCGTCGCGCCCGATCAGATGAAGCTGCAGGTGGAAGAGGAAAAAATCCGCGGCGACCAGTGGGCCGACAAACCGGGCATCCTGCCGGCCTATAACGCCTACTCGCCGTCGGGCGACGTGACGGCCGAGATCGTCTACGTGAACTTCGGCGTTCCGGCCGACTACGAGACGCTCGACAAGCTGGGCATCAGCGTGAAGGGCAAGATCGTGCTCGTGCGCTACGGCGGCAGCTGGCGCGGTATCAAACCCAAAGTGGCGGCCGAGCACGGCGCGATCGCCTGCCTGATTTATTCGGATCCCCACGAGGACGGCTACTTCCAGGGCGACGTCTACCCCGATGGACCGTTCCGCGGCGCGGGGATGATCCAGCGCGGCAGCGTGATGGACATGCCGCGGTATCCCGGCGATCCGTCAACGCCCGGTCGGCCCTCGAAGCCAGGCGTCGAGCGGCTGCCAATGGACAAGATCGAAACGTTCTCGCCGATCCCGGTCCAGCCGATGTCGTACCGCGATGGCGTCGAGCTGCTCAAGCGTCTGAAGGGTCCCACCGCGCCGGAATCGTGGCGCGGCTCGTTGCCGATCACCTATCGCATCGGTCCCGGCCCGGCGAAGGTGCACGTCAACCTGCAGATGGACTACGGTCAGCGCCGCCTGATCAACGTCGTCGGCAAGATCACCGGCGCGGTCGCGCCGGATGAGTGGGTCATCGTCGGATCGCATCGCGATGCGTGGACGTTCGGCGCATCGGACTCGGTCAGCGGCCATGTCTCGATGATGGCGGTCGCGCGCGCGATGAGCGCGATGATGAAGAAGGGGTGGCAGCCGCGCCGCAGCGTGCTGTTCATCAGCTGGGACGGCGAAGAGCAGGGGCTCCTCGGATCCACCGAATTCGTGGAGGACCTCACCGCTGAATTGAAAGCCAAGGTCGCGGTGTACGTGAATCGCGACGCGGGCGCCGGCGGATTGAATTTTTCGAGCAGCGCCGTACACTCGCTGACGCCGTTCGTCCACGAGCTGGCGCAATCGATTCAGCCGGAGAGCGGCGGCAAGACGCTGTACGACGGATGGCTCGAGCGATCGCGGGAGCAGGCGCCTGCCGCGACAACGCCGCCGGTCGGCGCGTTGGGATCCGGGTCCGACTACACCGCGTTTCTCGATCACGTCGGCATCCCGTCGATGGACATGGGGCTGAACGGCCGCGGCGGCGACGGCAGCTACCACTCGACCTACGACAACCCGACCTGGTTCAAGAAGTACATCGATCCGCAATTCACGTTCAGCGTCCTCGCCTCGCAGACGACGGGTGTCGCACTGCTGCGGTTAGCTGATGCGGAGGTGTTGCCGTTCGACTACGAGAGCTACGGCCGACAGATTCTCGAATACATCGCGGAGATCGAACAGCAGGCGACGAAGGCGTCCGCGGACGGCGCGAAGCGAGTGAATTTCGCGGGCCTGCGCGCGGCGGCTGAGGCGTTTACGAAGGCCGGCGCCGATGTGCGCGCGCGCGGCGAGTCGCTGCTGGGTGGAGCAGGCTCGAACCCCGCCGACCCGTTCGCCGAGATCAACCATCGCCTGATGATGGCCGAACGCGACTTGATCGAGCCGGCGGGCTTGCCCGATCGTCCGTGGTACCGTCACGTCGTCTACGCCCCGGGGCTGTATACGGGCTACGGCGTGAAGACGATTCCGGGCGTGCGGGAAGCGGTGGACTCTGGAAACTACACGCGTGCCGCCGAGCAGGCGACCGTCGTCATCCGCGCGCTGCAGCGCGCCACGAAAACATTATGGCCATAGATCGTCAGGGCGCCGGCCTCTCCATTCTGCGGATCTGCATCGGGGTGTTCTTCATTTTTGAGGGCATTGGCAAGATCGGCTGGCTCACCAACACGTCGCTGCTGACGAGCCAGCTCGCGGCGTGGTCGCAGTCGGTGCCGGCCGGCTCGTGGAGTCACCTGTATCTCGAGCGGGTGGCGATGCCGTACTCCACCGTCTTCGCTCGGCTCGTGCCGCTTGGCGAGATCACGTCCGGTGTGGCGATGTTGACCGGATTCTGGACACCGTTCTTCGCGCTCGTCGCCTTCTTCATGGCGCTGAACTTTCAGTTCGCCAGCGGCGCACTGTTCAAGTACGACGCTCTCACCAGCGGCTACGCGCTGCCGGTGCTCGGGGCTACGCTGGCGCTGGCGATTGGCGGCGTCCGGCTGCCGTGGAGCATTCGGTCTTCAAAACCGTCGCGTGCCATAAAAGCAAAGAGCAGTTGAGCAGTGCGAGGATCACGGTGACGTCGATTGCCGTCCACGCGCGCGGCAACGCGTAGCCGATGCCGTCGCCGAAGCCGTAAAACAGATTCAGGTTCAGCGCCACCATCGCGCTGGCCGCCGCGCAGATCGGCCGGAAGGCGCGGCGTCCCGCTGACGCCATCACAAGCAACGGCACCGCAGCGAACAGGTGGTTCTCGTGCACCTGGGCGGAGAGCGTGGCGTAGGCGTGCACGCAAAAAGCGGCGACGCCGGACAGCAGCCACGCGTCCATTGCGGATCGTGGATTGCGGATTGCGGATTGGATTGTGGATTTGTACGCGGTCCACAGCGCCCAGGCGATTGCGGCGGCCGTCAACGCGATACCGATGCTGCGCGGATTCGGATAGCCGAGATCGATGAGGCGCTGGATGCCAAGGATCGTCGCCGGCGCCGTGATTGCGGCCCACACACCCATGTCGTGCATCGAGTACCAGACGCGCAGCACGTAGCCGACGATCCACCACAGGTTCAGCGCGTTGGCCGACAGCATGTCGTGATGCGCGAGCCGGCTGAGCGCTTGCACCATGTTCGGCCAACCGCCCGCGACGATGACTGGCGCGACGATGACGGCGCTGGCGGCAACTGTGCCGGCCGCGGCGGATGCGATCCGCATCGCACGTCCACTCCCGCCACCCAACGTCCAGATCGCCAGCGCGACGGCCGGCGCGATGAAAATCGCCTGCGCCTTGGTCAGCACCGCCGCCGCGATCAACGCCCCGGCGAGCGTGGGCCATCCGTAGGCGGCTGCCACCAGCGCGGCGATCGCGGGCAGGACGAACTGCGCGTCGAGGTAACCGAGCACGCTGACGTTGATGAGCGCCGCCGGATTCAGCCAGTACGCGATGGCGGTGATGCGCGCAGCGGCCACTCCCAGAGACGCCCGCGCGATTGCAAACAGCAGCATCGTCAACGCGATTTCGGCCGCGATGCTCGGCAGCTTGACGAACGCGTTCAGCGCCGTGTCGTTTGGAAAATGCCGGTGGGACCACAACCAGAACGCATGTCCCGCGACGCCCAGTTCGGCCAGCGCGAGCGGCGGGTAGTCGACCACAGCCGTTGCGCCCGCGAACTCGAGCTCACGCCGTTCGGGCGGCGTGCCGCCGACGCCGTACATGTCGCCGACGCCGTGCCGCGCCGCGTTGTAGCTCCAGATTTTCCACAGCGTGACATCGCCCGTGCCGGGACCCGGCAACGCCACGACGCGGAGCAGGAGCCCCGCGAGCACAAGCGCGGCGAATTGATTGCGTGACAACAGCTAATGCACGCGGCGGTCGAAGTCGTTGGAGCGGCCGCCGGAGTAGACGTCGAACTTCTTGCGCGTGCGGCTGATCTTCCACTTGAGGTAGCGGTACTTCACCTCGGAAATTGGATGAATCCGCGCGCCCTTCAGGAACAGATAGCCGACGACCAGTCCGCCCAGATGCGTGGCGTTGGCCGTGCCACCCGCATCGCTCAGCGACGAAAACAGCGCGATGGCGCCAAGAATCGCAACGGCGATCTTCGCCGGGACAGGGAACACCACCAGCAGGATCGGGCGGTCAGGGAAGTACATTGCGTAGGCGAGCAGCAAGCCGTAGATCGCGCCCGAGGCGCCGATGATCACCGAGCCGTGCACCTGCTGCGCGAACGCGAACGGCAGGAGCGAGAACAGCACGGTGAGCGCGCCGGCGCCGATGCCGGTGACGAAATAGAACTTCAGGAAGTAGCGCGTGCCCCAGATCCGCTCGAGCTCGGATCCGAACATCCACAGCGCCAGCATGTTGAACAGGATGTGGAAGATCCCGCCGTGGAGAAACATGTACGTCGCGAGCGTCCACACCCAGAACCGGCCCAGCACGAGCGCCGGCACCAGTCCCAGGTAGGCCAGCAGCGAAGGCGCCAACGACGTCACCAGGAACATCACGACGTTGGCGCCGATCAGGATCTTGAGCGTCTGCGAGATCGGGCCGGGGCCGAACGAGAAGGAAGAGGAGGCGTACCGTGAGGCAGGACGTCGCATGTTCAGAGTCGCCGGAATCGTATCATTTCGACGCCGAGGGGGCCCCGGCTGGCTGCAGCTGGGATGGGTGTTCGGAAATGGACATAAAAAAGGCCCTGGTCGCGTGAGCGGCAGGGCCTAACTAAGGGAGGATGGATGAGGGACCCGTCAGTTTTTTGCGGACGAGGTCGCTGACGGTCTTGCCGTCCACGCTCTGGCCCGCCAGTCTGGTCATCGCCGCCTTCATGACCCGTCCGGTGTCCTTGGGTGACGTGGCGCCGG
>JANYHS010000270.1 GCA_025358945.1 Acidobacteriota bacterium | reverse complement strand
CGGGTAGGTCACGTGGGGCAACCTACCCGACCCATCCGTCCCACCAGACCTCCTGGAACCGTGACGAGTGGGATGTCTCGTTGAGCGACGGCGCGGTCTACCGCGTGTTTCGCGACCGCGAGGCCAACAGCTGGTTCATTGACGCGATCGTGGATTAAGTGGATGAAGTGGATGAAGAGGAGCGAAAGATGACGATTGCCGAATTGCTGCTGCCCGAAGTCGATCAGGAAATGGCCACCACGCGGGAAACTTAGCACGTAAAACTTGGAAGTTAGAAGTCGAGCTTTGATCGGTGGCGTACGTCGAGTTGCACGCAGCGTCAGCGTTCAGTTTCCTGCAGGGCGCGTCGCTCCCCGAAGCGCTCGTCGCGCGGGCGGCGGCGCTCGGCTATCCGGCGCTGGCGCTGCTCGATCGCGACGGCGTGTACGGCGCGCCGCGGTTCCATAAGGCCGCCAAGGCCGCGGGGATCCGCCCGATCATCGGCGCGGAACTCACCTTACGGAACTTAGAACTGAAAACTCAGAACTTAGAACTCAAGCAGAGCCGTGGTGTAATCGCTCGCAGTTCGAGTTCTCAGTTCTCAGTTTTCAGTTCTCAGTTCCTCGTCCTGCCCGTCCTCTGTGAAAGTGCGGACGGGTACAGGAATCTCTGCAAGCTCATCACGCGCATGAAGCTGCGCGCGCCCAAAGGCGAGGGGGCGTTGACCCTCGAGGAACTGGACGGCTGCACCGACGGGCTCGTCGTGCTGGCCGGCCGCGCGGCGCTCGACGCCCGGCGGCACGGGGTCGGCGGCCTGCTCGATCGCCTCGTCGGCATCTTCGGCCGCGACCACGTGTATGTCGAGCTGCAGCGGCATTTCCGGCGCGACGAGGAGCGCGACAACGCGGCGCTCGTCAGCCTGGCGTCGGCGTTCCGCGTGCCGACGCTGGCGACCAACGGCGTCCGCTTCGACGCGCCCGCCGCGCGGCCGCTGTTCGACGTCCTCACCTGTATCCACCACCACACCGATCTCGCCGCGGCCGGCCGTCGCCTGGCGCCGAACGCCGAACGCTACCTGAAACCGTCCGCCGACATGGCGTCGCTGTTTTCCGACCACCCGGATGCGGTCGCGCGCACGGGCGAGCTGGCCGATCGCCTGCAGTACACGATGGCCGATCTCGGCTACCGCTTTCCGGACTATCCAGTGCCGCCCGGCGAGACGCAGGCGTCGTTCCTGCGCCACATCGCCGACGCCGGCGCGCGCGATCGCTTCCGGCCGTATCACGACAAGGCCCGCGCGCAGATGGCGCGCGAGCTCGATCTGATCGAGAAGCTCCAGCTCGCCGGCTACTTTCTGATCGTCTGGGACATCGTGAACTTCTGCCGACAGCACGACATCCTGGTGCAGGGTCGCGGGTCGGCCGCCAACAGCGCGGTCTGCTACAGCCTCGGGATCACGGCGGTCGATCCGGTGCAGCCGGGCAGGGAGTTGCTGTTCGAGCGGTTTCTGTCGGAAGAGCGCGGTGAGTGGCCCGACATCGATCTCGATCTGCCGAGCGGCGATCGGCGCGAGCAGGTGATCCAGTACGTCTACGAGAAATACGGACGGCTGGGCGCCGCGATGACCGCCAACGTGATCACCTACCGCGGGCGCAGCGCGGCGCGCGAGGTGGGGAAGGCGCTCGGCTTCGAACCGGCGCAGGTCGATCGACTCGCGAAGGTGATGAACAATTTCGAATTCACCGATCCTGGTGATGCGCTGCCGCAGCAGATGTCTTCGGTGGGCCTCGATCAGGACGCGTCGCGCGTCCGCCACTTCGCGCGGCTCTGGCACGAGATGCAGGATCTGCCGCGGCACCTCGGTCAGCATTCCGGCGGCATGGTGATCTGCCAGGGGCAGCTCGATGCCTGCGTGCCGCTCGAAAACGCGAGCATGCCCGGCCGTGTCGTCGTGCAGTGGGACAAGGACGACTGCGCCGACATGGGGATCGTCAAAGTCGATCTGCTGGGGCTCGGCATGATGGCGGTGTTGCAAGACTCGCTGGCGCTCATCAACACGCCTGCAGCACTCAGCGATCAGCCCTCAGCCCTCAGCCCTATGTGGATCTGGCGCACCTGCCCCAGGACGATCCCGCCGTCTACAAGCTGCTGTGCGAGGCCGACACGATCGGCGTGTTCCAGGTCGAGTCGCGCGCACAGATGGCGACGCTGCCGCGCCTGAAGCCGGCGACGTTTTACGATCTCGTCGTCGAAGTGGCCATCATCCGGCCGGGGCCGATCGTCGGGCAGATGGTGCATCCGTACCTGAACCGCCGCGCCGGGCGCGAGCCGGTGCAGTATGCGCATCCGTCACTCGAGCCGATCCTCGAGCGGACACTCGGCGTCCCGCTGTTCCAGGAGCAGCTCCTGCGGATGGCGATGGTCGCCGCCGGCTTTACCGGCGGTCAGGCGGAAGACCTGCGCCGTGCGATGGGCTTCAAGCGATCCGAGAAGCGGATGAAACAGATCGAGGTGCAACTGCGGGAGGGGATGGCGCGCAACGGCATCACCGGCGACGCCGCGCAGCAGATCATCACGTCGATCGCGTCGTTCGCGCTGTACGGATTTCCGGAATCACATGCCGCCAGTTTCGCGCTGCTCGCCTACGCGAGCGCGTATCTCAAGGTCCATTACCCGGCGGCGTTCTACACGGCGCTGCTCAACAACCAGCCGATGGGGTTCTACCACCCGTCGACGCTGGTGAAGGACGCGCAGCGCCGCGGCGTCAGGTTTCATCCGGTCGACGTGCAGGTCTCGGACTGGGACTGCACCATCGAAGCCGACGGTGCGATCCGTCTCGGCCTGTGCTACGTCAGCGGCCTGCGTGAGCTGGTGGGGCGAGCGATCTGTAGCGCAAAGGCTTTAGCCGAGCGTTCCGCGCAGCCGGTCGCCGATCGCTCGGCTGCGGAACGTAGCGCGAAGGCTTTAGCCGAGCGTTGCCCGAAATGTGGCTGTGACGATCAATCGATGCTGGAGGCGGTCGATGCGTCGAAATGGTTCTGCAACAACTGCTCGCACGACTGGACGCCGCGGCATCGCGCGCCGCGTTTTCGGTCGATTGAGGATCTTGTCGCGCGCGCGGGCCTCCGCCGCGATGAACTCGTGACGCTGGCCGACGTCGGCGCGCTCAACGCCTTCGGCTACGACCGCCGCTCCGCGCTGTGGCAGGCCGAGCGCGCGATCCGGCCGTCAGGCGAGCTGTTTCAAGAAGAAGGAACCGCGGAGAACGCAGAGACCGCTGAGATCTGTTTCGAAAAAGAATTCTCTGCGAGCTTTGCGAACTCCGCGGTTTCTTCCGATCGTGACGCCGAGGCCGAATGTCCGCTGAAGCCGATGACCGAGACTGAACGCCTGGTGGCCGACTATGCCGGGATGGGGCTGACCACCGGGCGTCATCCGATGGCGCTGCGGCGCCACGAACTGGCGATGCGCGGCATCCTGCGCGCGACGGATTTACCCGCGACGCGTCAGGGGCGCCGCGTTCGTGTGGCCGGCATGGTCATCACGCGCCAGCGACCGGGGACCGCGAAAGGTTTCGTGTTCCTCACGCTCGAGGACGAAACCGGCATCGCCAACATCATCGTCCGCCCCGATCTCTTCGCGCGCGACCGCCTGATCATCGTCGAGGAGCCGTTCCTGATCGTGGACGGCGTGCTGCAGGTGCAGGACGGAGTGACGTCGATTCGCGCCGAACAGGTGCAGGGGCTGAAAAGCGTCAACGTCGCCTTCGACGCGCACGATTTTTACTGAGATCGCAGACCTGCGCTCAGCGCTCAGCGATCGGCGCCGCCGGCGACCGACCGCGCCATGTACAAGTCGGCCAGACGCGGGCGCCCGCGAGCCCGGAGTTCGCCGGCCGCCCGGGCAAGGCCTCCCGGCGCGTTGACGTTGATCCCTATCACCCCGAGCAGCGCATCGCCGACGCTCGCCGCTTCCATCACCGCGCCCAGTTCGGCCGCGTGCTCGAGCCGCTCGAGCGCTTCGGTCGGACGTCCGCGTTCCAGTTTCAGGTTCGCCCACTCGGCCCAGAGCGTTCGCGCCGACGGCGCGAGCCCCGACGCGGAGCCGTACGCGCGGTCGGCTTCCTCGAGGTGCCGCTCGCGGCCGGCCGGGGACACGAGACGCGCCCAGCCGCGCTCGAGGCCGCCTCGATTACGCGCGTTGTGATAGTCGAACGGATCGACGGCCCACGCGCGCGCCAGTTGTTCGACGGCTTGCTCGAAGAGTGCGTCACGCGGCGCCTCGCCCGTCTGGAGTTCCGCCTTTCGGACGAGTACACGCGCACTGCGTGCGAACGCCCGCTCGTCGTGCGGGTCTCGTCGCGCGGCCTCCGCGTACTCCGCCACCGCACAGTCCAGATCGCCGTGCGCCTCGCAGACATGCGCCGCTCCCACCAGTACGTCGGCGGCCGACACCGTGATCGCGGTGCGCCCCGCGACGAGGGCGGCTGCGGCGACGCCGACCCACGCGATCGACCAGGCACTCCTGCGCGCGGCCAGTTGCCAGACGAGCATGGCGAAGCACGCGGCCGCCGCGAGGTAGAGCCCGTCGACGCGTCCCGCCAGCTCGAGACCCTGGGCGACTGCGCCATTGGCCGTCCCACGCTGAGCGCTCCAGACCAGCGTCGTGGCCAGCCCGACGGCCGCGCTGACGGCCAGCGTCTGGATGCCGCCGCCGACGAGGACGGCGGCGATCGCCCACGCGATGCCCGTGACGATCCACGCCGAGGCGCTCCCCGCTCCGCCGGCGCCGATCAATCCGATGAGTACGATCGCGCTCGCCCATCCTGCCAGGACGGCAAGCGCGCCGGCGTTCCCGGGCGGCGTCGTGGCGGGCGCCCGCGCCGGGCGAACCGCCGTGTCACCCGGCCGCACATCGCGCGCGACGACCATCGCGCCAGCCGTGACGGCGACGAGCGCCGACCCGATGCTCGCGATGCCGGTTTGAATCTCGAGATAATGCGTCAGCCAGCACGCGGTCGCTGCAGCGATCGGGACGACGAGCGCCGACGGCGCCGCGGCGGCGGCGAACCGGCCGCGCCACGCGATCCACAGCGCGGCGGTCGTCACGACCGCGCCCGGCACGGACACCGCCAGCGTCCACGCACCGTTGATCTGTAACATCGCACCGGTCAATACGAACGTGACGATGAACGCGAGCGCCATGAAGCGGTTCCGTTCCGATCGCGGGAGCAAGCCCAGCGCCGCGAACGCTGCGCCCAGAAACGTGAAGATGATCGCCAGACGCGCCGCCAGCCCGACCAGACCGAGTGCGATCGCCGTGTCCAGCGTCTCGTTGTGCGAGCGATCGGGCGCAACGTCCGGACCCTCGAGCAGGCGTAACAGAGACCCTGAATGCTGTATGAGCACGCGGACGGTCGACTCCGGACCCGTGCCCAACGCCAGGGCTCTCACGTCGCGGCGAATGCCCGTACCCGCGGCTTGCCAGAGCAACATGCGAACGCCTATCGTCGACTGGTTCCGGTCCTGGAGTGCCTGCAGCGCGGTGACGCTCGTCGTGCCGGCGTGAATCCAGAGCGGACCGCTGAGGACGACGGCGACCACCGCGCCCGCGATCCCGAGCGCAACCGCTGTGGCCGGACGCCGACGCCCGCGAGCCGCCAGCACCAGCGCGCCGACCAGGACGGTGGCGACTGCCATCGCCAGCAGCGGACCGCTGCTGCGCGCCGCCGCGATGGCCACGCCCTGCAGCGCGACAAGGCCCCACG
>JANYHS010000265.1 GCA_025358945.1 Acidobacteriota bacterium | reverse complement strand
AACGGTTTCAATCGCGGTGGCTCACCGGACCCGGCGACCGAGAACGACCTCGGTGATCGCTTTCTGATGCGCTTCGGCTTCACTGTCGTCTGGGTCGGTTGGGAATTCGATCTCGAGGATCGGCCGCTGACGATGAAGATCCACGCACCGATTGCGACCGATCAGGGCAAGGCAATCACCGGCGTCGTGCGCGCAACCTTCACTGCGAACACCAACGCCACCGCGTTCACGGTCACCGATCTGTCGAAGTACGAAGCGAGCGACCCAGCAGGGTCCGACAGTCAGTTGACCGTCCGTCCCCAGATGATCGGCGGCAGCGGCGCGGCCGTGCCGCGCAGTCAATGGCGCGTCGTTGGGCACACCGTCACTCTGGACAGCGGTTTCGAACCCGGGAAGACCTACGAGATCAGCTATCGCGCGGCGAACCCGCCGATTGCGGGTCTGGGATACGTGGCCATTCGCGACACGACGTCGTGGCTGAAGCATCAACCTGATGCCCTGGCGTCCGTGCGCTACGCGTACGGGTACGGCTCGTCGCAGAGCGGACGTTTTCTGCGCGGCTTTCTGTACGAAGGGTTCAATACCGACGAACACGATCGTCAGGTCTTCGACGGCGTCATGGCCCACATTGCCGGTGCGTCGCGGCTGAACCTCAACGAGCGATGGGCGAAGCCGACTGGCCTCGGCGCCTACAACGCCACCGCGTTTCCGTTTGCGGATGCCAGCATGCGCGATCCCGTCAGCGGCGCGCAGGAGGGCCTGCTCGACAACGCACGCATGGGCGGCCACGCGCCGAAAGTGTTCTACACCAACACGCCGGTCGAGTACTGGGGGACCGGTCGCGTCGCGGCCCTCGTGCACACGACTCCGGACGGCACCGCCGACCTCACCCTGCCGGAGAACGTGCGCGTCTATTTCATCGCCGGCACGCAGCATTCACCGAGCCGCTTTCCGGCCGAGATCACCAACGGTCAACAGACCGACAATGCGGTTGATTACTGGTGGACCATGCGCGCGCTGCTGCTGGCGATGCACAAGTGGGTGAAGGAAGGCGGCGCACCGCCACCGAGTCTGTACCCGCGGCTGCAGGATCACACGCTGGTGCCGGCGGGGTCGATCGCCTTCCCGGCGATTCCCGGCGTGCAGTCGCCGCGCCTGCTGACTGCGGGCGCGCGCGTGGCGAATCCGTACCTGGAGGGAGGTGCGGGTGCGGGTTCGTTGCTTCCGCTGCTCGTCCCCGCGGTGGACGCGGATGGCAACGAGATCGCGGGCATTCGGTTGCCTGACGTGGCCGTGCCGGTGGCGACCTACACGGGATGGAATTTTCGTAAGCCCATGCTTGGCGCGCCCAACGAGCTCGTCTCGCTGCTCGGCTCGTCCATCGTCTTTCCGGCGACGGCCGCCCAACGCGACGCGTCAAAGGATCCCCGGCGGTCGATTGCGGAGCGCTATCGTTCGCAACGGGACTACGAGACGAAAATCGAGCAGGCCGCCGATGCCCTGGTGAAGGCCGGCTACCTGCTCGTGGACGACGAGCCGCGGATTCTGCAGCGCGCCACCGATCAGTTCGAGCAGGCCGTTACTGTCCGATCGCCTGCAGCGAAACGCTGATCTTGACGTCCTCACCAACCAGGAATCCGCCAGCCTCGAGCGCCGCGTTCCAGTTCAGCCCAAAGTCCTTCCGGTTGATGGTGATCTCGCCTTCGAATCCGACGCGCGCGTTGCCCCAGGGATCGGTGGCGGCACCCAGATAGGTGACCGGCACCGTCAGCAGCTTCGCAATGCCGCGGATCGTCAGCGTTCCTTCCAGGCTGTACTGCGCTGCGCTGCTCTTCGTCAGCTTCGAGCTGGTGAACGTGATGGCCGGATGTGTCTCGACGGCGAAGAAGTCGTCGCTACGCAGGTGTGCGTCGCGGTCCGCCGTGCCGGTGTCGATGCTGGTCGTGTTGATCGAGAAGGCGATCGACGACTTCTCGGGCTGCGCGTCATCGAACTGAATCGTGCCGCTGAAGTCGGTGAAGTGTCCGCGGACCTTCGTGACGAGGTGCCGCACCTGGAAGGTGACCTCGGAGTGGGTCTTGTCGATCGCGAAGGTGCGAACGGCGGTTGCGGGAGCAGTGGTGGTCGTCATGTGATGCCTCAAAAAAGGCTACTGATGCGCCGCGCGAATCGCATCCAGCAGCCGGATAAATGCGACGCGATCCTTCTGACGTAATCCCTTTAACGTGTCCTCGTGCGCCCGGCCCGTGAGCGGGTCGATCTTTTCAAGGACCGCGAGTCCCTTCGCGGTGATCCAGCACAGGTGCTGCCGCCGATCTGTGGGGCAGCGCTGGCGACGGACCAGCTCTTTTGTTTCAAGCCGGTCGAGCAGACGCGTGACGCCTGGCGTCTGTTCGATCATCCGTTCGGCAACCTCGAGTGTCGGCAATCCATCCTCGGCCGCACCGCGCAGGATGCGCAGCACGTTGAACTGCTGCAGGGTGATGCCGTGCGGCTCGACCAGCGCGGCGGCGCGCCGACGCACCAGGTCCGCGGTCCGCATGAGGCCGACGACGGCCTCGTGCGCGGCCGACTGAAACGGCCGACGCTGGCGGAGTTCGTGTTGCAGGGCGGACGGCATGGAAAATAGATTACACGTCAATAGTTAACATGTCAAGTATTGGTAAGATCATCTCCATGAATCACCACGTCCGCCTGAAGTCGCGCCCTGTCGGCGAACCGACCGCCGACAACTTCGAGATCGCCGACGGTCCGATGCCCGCGGCCGGGGACGGCGACGTCCTGCGGCGCACCATCTACCTGTCGCTCGATCCCTACATGCGCGGCCGCATGAGCGACGCCGCGTCGTACGCGACGCCGGTCAAACTCGGTGAGGTGATGGGCGCCCACACCGTCAGCGAGGTCATCGAATCACGCAACCCCGCCTTTGCCAAGGGCGAGTTCGTGACGGGCTACGACGGCTGGCAGTCCTACGGTGTATCGAATGGCAAGGATCTGCGCAAGCTCGATCCGAAGGTCGTGCCGATCTCCACGGCGATCGGCGTCCTCGGCATGCCGGGATTGACCGCGTTCGTGGGCCTGATGGATATCGGACAGCCGAAGGCGGGGGAGACGGTCGTGGTCTCGGCGGCATCGGGCGCCGTCGGCGCCGTGGTCGGGCAGCTTGCGAAAATCAAGGGCTGCCGCACGGTCGGCATCGCCGGTTCAGCCGACAAGTGCAAGTACGTCGTCGACGAACTCGGCTTCGACGCCTGCATCAACTACAAGACCGACGACCTCGTGCCGGCGCTGCGAGCGGCCTGTCCCAATGGCGTGGACATTTACTTTGAAAATGTCGGCGGCGCCGTCTTTGCCGCGATTCTCCGCGTTATCAACAAGGGCGCGCGCATTCCGCTCTGCGGGATGATTTCCGAATACAACGCGACGGGGAACCCGGCGGGACCGAATCTGCGGCCGCTGCTTGTGCAGCGCGCCCTGATCCAGGGCTTCATCGTCAGCGACCACAACGACCGCGGGGCGGCGTTCCTGCAGGACGTCGCGCCGCTGGTGGTATCCGGCCGCATCAAGTTCCGCGAGGACATCGTCGAAGGCCTGGACAACGCGCCGTCGGCGTTCATCGGGCTGCTGCATGGGAAGAACTTCGGCAAGCTGATGGTGCGCGTATCACCCGATCCGACGCGGTCCGCCTAGCGCCGGCCGCCGGCGGCAGCGCGCGGAGCGGCGACACGTTCCGCGTGTTCCAGCGCGCGATTCACCGCGATCTCGAATCGGCCGAGGATGGATCGCCGGTGGCTCTGCGTGTGCAGCTTCAGATAGTCCGACTTCAGGAGCACCTGCTCCGGTGAGCGCCACGACCCAGCCCGACGCCGAAGGTGCCACGCGTACGCGCAGCGGCAGGCGGTCTCGATGATCGGTGACGGCAGGCCGAGGACCAGCTCCAGGAATTCCTTCGCGAACGCGCGCGCGCGACTGCGAACCGGCACGGATGCCGGTCGCGGCGCGCGCGTGCGGCTGTTCGGGTAGTACCGCGCGACAAACGGATTCGCCGCGACAAACTCGTCCACGACATCGCCTCCCACGAGGGGCTCGAGATGGATCACCTGGTTCGCGGTGAACAGGTCCTGCTGCTCGAGCGCGAGGTGCGAGTCGGCGACGATGAAGTTCGCGCAGATGCTGCGTCTCCGGCCAAGCAGCTTGGTGAGGACCAGCAACAGCACCGTCACCATCCACACGCGGCGGCCGCGCGTCACGATGAACAGATCCAGGTCGCCGTTCGGCTCGAGATTGCGATGCGCGACGCTGCCGGAGAGCGCCACCAGACGCGTGAATGGCAGCGCGCAGACCAGGCGCAACGCGCGTCTGTGCCGCGTCAGGAACAGCGCGCTGCGCGCCTCCCGGCGCCGCCGCTCGGCGATCAGGTCTTCCCGGCCAGCCGGGAAGAAGAAGCCGTCGCGATGCTCGACGATGTGCTGCAGGATCTCGCTGCCGTCGTAGACCGCCAAAATTTCCGATGGCGTCTGATCGGACTCGATCAGCGAGTAGTGCAACTGTTCGAGCGTGAGCGGGTAGTCGAACAGTGCGGCGTAGATCACGCTTCGCGCGATCGCCAGTTCGCGGCTCGTCACCATCTCAACCCTCCATGGCCAGATGCGCCGTTGGCGCGTGAGCGCGGATCTTCCACAGCGCGACGCCGCAGCCGATCGTGAGAACGATCTCGGTCCCCAGCGTCGCCCACGCGGCGCCTTCAATCGACCAGAGCGGAATCAGGCGGGCGTTCAATGCGACGTTGATGGCGAGCGCGATCGCGCACAGGCCGGCGTACGCGCGCTGGCCGTCCCAGCTCACGAGCTGGTGCGTCAGTGCGTAATTCAGCGACAGCAGAGGGAAGGAGAGCAGCAGCACGCGAAAGGCCGGCACGGCCGGGGTGTAACGGGCGCCGTAGATCAGCGGAATCAGCCAGCCGGCCGCGAGCCACAGCACGGCCGTCGCCGCGATCGCGAATGCGGTCACAGGCACGGCGACGCGTGTCAGCGGACGCAGGTCACCGGCGCGCACGAGTGAGGGCAGCACGACGGCGAGGACGGCGGCCGGAAACAGACGTAGCGCTTCGACGAGACGGAACACCGCGTTGTAGTACGCCACCGGCTCGGTGCCGGCCCAGAGCTGCACCAGGAAGACGTCAATGCGGAAGTAGAGCGCCGAGAGCACGATGCCCGCACCGATCGGCCACACATCGCGGGTGAATGTGTCGATCGCAAGACTGAAGTCTTGCGCCACGACCGGGCTGTCCAATGTGGCGCTCGTGGCGATCTCGGGTGTGGCGCACGTGGCGATCTTGCGTGTGGCGCACGACTTGAGTCGTGCGATCTGTCCAGCCAGGCGGAGGCTGATCATCAGCGTGACGGCGCCCGGGATCAGCATGGCAATGGCCAGCACGGTGACGTCTGGTCTCCAGGCGAGCGCGAGCAGGCCGCAGACCAGCGTCGCCGCGCGCTGCCAGAGGGTGAGCGACGACTCGACGTCGCTGCGCGCGAGGCCGCGATAGAAGTAGTGAAGAAATTCGATGAGGCCGCTGCAGGCGTAGACCAGCGCGAGCAGCGTCATCGGTACGGCCGAGGACCGCCATCCCGCGCTGAGCACGACCGCGACCATCGTCACGGCGCCGCCAGCGGTCCACAGGCGGACGCGCAACCACGTGCGCAAAAGGGTCGCGGCTAGTTCGGGACGCCGGGCCACCGCGCGCGCGAGGTGCAGCTGAATCCCGAAATCGGAAACCACCGCGATCATCCAGCCGAGCGTCGACCCCAGCGCAAACAGCCCGAACGATTCGGCCGACAGCCGTCGCGCCGCAACGATGGTGATGATGAACAGCGCACCCTTGCCCGCCAGATCGGCGAACGCCTTGTACGCGATGAGGAACGCGTTAGGTAGTTTCGGGTTTGGAAACGATGTTTCGTCCACCGTAAGCGTCTCGGCCCTTTCTCGGCGTCTGCGTGGTTGCGATTGGGACATATGCAGCAGCCGTGCCCTCGTCGCCCGCGGTGTCGCGGTGGCAAGGTTCTTGGAACTGTTCCGCGTATCCGAGTTCATACCGACATGGCGGGCACCACGTTATTTGCCGGCGTCGCGCTGCTGACGCTGGTCGCGCCGTTTGAGTTGACGGAACCGATCGTGCGCCTTCCGCGCCAATCGGTCAGCAACCTCGAAGCGGCGGTGCTGTGCGCGTTCGCATGCGGAGCAGCCGCGGTCATCTGGTCGCGCCGCCTTCCGGTGTGGCAGACGCCGCTCACCGCGCCGTGGGTGGCGGTGCTCGTGGCGATGTTCGTGGCATCCGCGATCGCTCCGGCGTCGCGCGTCAACGCCCTGCACATGACCGGCCGACTGGGCGCGGCGTTCGGTGTCTACCTGCTCACGGTGAATGCCGTGACCACGCCCGCGCGTGTGATGTCCGTCCTTCGCCTCGCGCTCGCCACCGGCGTCGTCGTCAGCGTACTGGCGATCCTGGAATATCTCGGCGCGCGCCCGGTGCTGACGCTGCTGACGGCGTTCCGGCCCGCGGTGACGACCGTGGGTTCGCAGATACGGGCGGGTGGTTCGCTGCAGTACCCCACCATCGCGGCGATGTACCTCGAGGTGGTGTTTGCGTTCGGGCTGGGTCTCCTGCTCACCGAACTCGACACCGCGCGACCCGCGCGCGTCGCGTGGGTGTTCATGGCGCTGGCGGTGATCGCGGAAGCGATCACGCTGACGTTCACGCGAGCGGGGCTGATCACGATGACGACAAGCCTGCTGTACGTCGGCACGATGCGGCGGAGGCGCCGTGCAGGCGAGGCGGGCGCCGCGCTCCTGGCGGGTCTTGCGGTTGTGATTGTTCTGCTGTTTGCCGGATCACGATCGCCGGAGTCCGTGTGGTTGCGGCTGACCAGCGAGAGCCAGGAGTCGTGGTACCGCGCCAGGTTTGCAGCGCCGCCCGCGCTGGAACTTCCGACAGGCCGGCTGACGAGGGTGCCCATCACCGTGACGAACACCGGACGGTTGCCGTGGGACTCACACGCCACGCCTCCCATGCTGATCTCGTATCACTGGCTCGGAGCGGACGGCGATCGCTTCGTCGCGTTCGAAGGGGCGCGAACACCGTTTGCCGCGCCGGTTCTACCGGACGCGACGGTCTCGATGGACATGGTGGTCCGCGCGCCACGCCAGCCTGGGCGATATCGCCTCGAGTGGGACATCGTGCAGGAAGGACGCCTGTGGTTCAGCACCGAACCCGGCGCGGTGCGCGCGATGTCGCCGGCGACGATCAGCGGTCACGCGTTCGATGAACCCGTCCTCACCATGCCACCGCCGCGTTCGACGCTGCGGCCCGGCCGCCTCGTGTTGTGGCGCGCCGCGGCGCGAATGTTCGAGGCACACCCGTTGGTCGGAGTCGGGCCGGACAATTTCCGTCTGACCTACGGCGCGTACGCCGGCCTCTTTGGCACGGACGAGCGTACGCACAGCAACAACATGTATCTCGAGATGCTCGCCGGTGGCGGGCTCCTGGTGGCGGCGCCGTTCGGCTGGCTGCTGTGGCGGTCGGCGTTGTGTGCGAACCGCATCGCGAGCATCCTGGATGGACTCGGCGGCACGGCGGCGCTCGGCGTAGCCGCCGCCCTTCTGGCGATTGCGGTCCATGCGTCGGTCGACTCGTTCCTCAGTTTCGCGCCGACCTACGTCCTCTTCTCATTGACACTCGGTTGTGCCGTCGCGTGTGCGAACGGTGCGGAGAGGTGGCCGGATGCGCATCGCGTTTGACGGCACCGCCCTGCGGCCCGGACGAACCGGAGTGGGCTACTACACCGAGCATCTGCTGCATCACCTGGCGCAGGTGGCGGCCAACGACGAGCTGATCGTGCTGTCGAACCAGGCGATCGACACGACATCACCGCTGCCGACGCGCGTGCGGATCGCGACGCCGCCACGGCGCGTGCCGCGCCTCGTGTGGATGCAGACGCTCGCGGTCACCGCGCTGCGTGAAGTCGAGGCCGACGTCGTCCACTTCACCAACGGCATGCTGCCGCTGATGTCGCCGGTCCCGACCGTGGTGACCATCCACGACATGAGCCTGCGGCTGTATCCCCGCTACCATCCGCCGCGTCGCGTGATCCTGAACCGGCCGCTGGTCGATCTGGCGGCACGCCGCGCGGACACGATCATCACGCCGTCGGAAAGCGCGAAGCGCGACATCATGCGCATCTACAACCTGAACCCGAATCGCGTTCGCGTGGTCTACGAGGCGGCGGCGCCGTTGTTCGCTCGGGTCACGGACACCGCTGCGCTCGAGCGCGTCCGGCGGCGCTATAACCTCGGCGAGCGGATCATTCTGTACGTCGGCACCATCGAGCCCCGCAAAAACCTGCCGACGTTGATTGATGCGTTCGCCGCGCGGCGCCGGGCGGGCGAGTTGACCCATCAGCTCGTGTGCGTCGGACCGTACGGCTGGCTGTCCCGAGGTATCGATGAGCAGATCGCGCGCTCGCAGGTCGCGGACGCCATCCGGTTCACCGGCTACGTGCCGTTCGAGGATCTGCCCGCGCTGTACAGCCTTGCTGAGATGTTCGTGTACCCATCCATGTACGAGGGCTTCGGCTTGCCGGTGGTCGAGGCGATGGCGTGCGGCGTGCCGGTGATCACCGGACGCACGGCCGCCTTGTCGGAGATCGGCGGTGGCGCGACCGTGGAGATCGACCGCATCGAGCCGGATACTCTCGGGCGCGCGCTCGTCGAAATGGCCGAGAGCCGCGACCGGCGTGAGGACCTGTCAGGCCGCGGTCTCGCTCGCGCCAAGGCGTTCTCGTGGCAGCGCGCGGCCCGCGAGAGCCTGGAGATCTACCGCGAGACCGCGCACGCGAAAGTGGCGCAGACCTCGAAGCCTGCGGGCGCCAGGCTGAAGCCGTACGTCACATCCCATGCTGCGCGTCCGGAGGCGGCCGTCGACGTGCTCTTCGGCCAGGCGTACTTTCTCCGCTTCGACCCCAAGCTTTGGGAGGCGCGTCAACCGTACGCACCGCTCGGTGCGCTGTATGCCGCGGCCTGCGTGCGAGAAAAGGGCTACCGCGTCGCCTTGTTCGACGCGATGCTCGCCGCGTCGGAAACGGAATGGGCGGACGCGCTCGACCGGCATCGGCCTCGCTTCGCGGTGATCTACGAAGACAACTTCAACTACCTGAGCAAGATGTGCCTGCTGCGCATGCGGCAGGCGGCGTTGACGATGATCGATGCGGCGCGTGCGCGCGGGATCACGACGATCGTCGCTGGCGCGGACGCGACGGATCATCCCGTCACCTATCTCGACCGCGGCGCCGAGGTCGTCGTGACGGGCGAAGGCGAGGTGACGCTGGTCGAACTGCTTGACACGCTCGCAGGGCCAGGCGGGTCAGGTAGGTCGGGTGGGTCAGGTAGGTCAGATGGGTCGGGTAGGTCGGGTGGGTCAGGTAGGCCAGATGGGTCAGGTGGGTCTGGAGGGTTGAGCGCGATCGATGGATTGTGCCTGCGTGACGCCGCCGGCCGCGTGGTGAAGACGCGTCCGCGCGCGATCATCCGTCAGCTGGATGCCCTGCCGTTCCCGGCGTGGGATCTCGTGGACGTCGAACGCTATCGCACAACGTGGCAGTCGCACCACGGCTTCTTCTCGATGAATCTGGTGACGACGAGAGGGTGCCCGTATCACTGCAACTGGTGCGCGAAGCCGATCTACGGTCAGCGCTATACCGCCCGATCGCCGGAACATGTGGTCGAGGAGATGGCGTGGTTGAAGCAGACGTTTTGTCCCGATCATCTGTGGATCGCTGACGACATCTTTGGTCTCAAGCCCGGGTGGATCGAACGGTTTGCGACGCTGGTGCAGGCGCGCGATGCGGCGACGCCCTTCAAGTGCCTGCTGCGCGCCGATCAGGTGACGGCGGATGTGGCGCGCGCGCTGCACGCGGCCGGCTGTCAGACCGCGTGGATCGGCGCCGAGTCCGGTTCGCAGCGCATCCTCGACGCCATGGAAAAAGGCACGCGCGTCGATCAGATTGCGACCGCGACGCGGCTGCTGCACGCGGCCGGAGTGGACGTCGGCTTCTTCCTGCAGTTCGGCTACCCCGGCGAGAATCGCGACGACATTGCACGCACGCTCGAGATGGTGCGCGCCTGCGGGCCCGACGACATCGGCGTATCGGTCTCGTACCCGCTGCCAGGCACGACGTTCTATCAGCGTGTCCAGGCGCAGCTCGGGCAGAAGCAGAACTGGGTCGACTCGAACGATCTCGCGATGATGTATCACGCGACGTACGTGCCGGACTTCTATCGCGCGCTCCACGCGCTGGTCCACGCGGAGTTCAGGGCCGGGAAGTCCAGGCAGATCGTCTCGCGAGTGGTGACGCGTCCGTGGACGTTCGGGAAGCGTCACGCGCGCGCTGCCGTGAACCTTGCGTATCAGAGCGCGAAAGTGGCGCTGCTGCAGCGCCGCCTGAGCCGTCTGGCGCGATTGACGGCGCCCGCCCCGCCGACGCCCCTTCTCCCGCTCCTCACCCCGCAGGCCGCCGCGGTTGCGACGGATCAGTCGGCGCTGAAATAGACGCATGACGTCATCCTCGCTCGCCACTGCGACGCTGGTCCGCCTCGGACAGGCGACGAACCGCACGTTCGTGCTGCCGCTGGTGATTTTTTATCCCACCGGCCGCTGCAACAGCCGCTGCGTGTCGTGCGATTGGTGGCGGCAGAGCGGCGCCGACGATCTGACGCTCGAAGAGATTGCGCGCCTGGCCGAGGCCCTGCCAGACCTCGGTACGCGCGTGGTGGTGTTTTCCGGCGGGGAGCCGCTGCTGCGCCCGGAAGTGTTCGATGCGGCGCGGATCTTCCGCGCGCAGGGGATGACCCTCCACCTGCTGACGAGCGGCGTTCTGCTCGAACGCTTTGCCGACCGGGTCGCGCAGCAGTTCGCACGCGTCATCGTGTCGATGGACGCAACCACCGCGGGATTGTACGAGCAGATCCGGGGCATCGACGCGCTCGCGACTGTTGGCCGCGGCATCGCCCGTCTGCGCCGCGAATGGCCGGCGGTCCCGCTGTCCGGGCGCGCCACGCTGCACCGCGCGAACTTTCGCGAGCTGCCGCGGTTGATCGACTA
>JANYHS010000255.1 GCA_025358945.1 Acidobacteriota bacterium | reverse complement strand
CTGCTCGATGCGCGCGGTGGCGAAGAGACCCGGCTTGAGCTCGCCGTTCGGGTTGGGCACGGTTGCCTCCACCGTCAAAGCGCGCTGATCGGCCTGGAGCGAGGGCGACACATACTTCACTTCGCCCTCGAACTTCCGACCGGCGTAGGCGTCCACTTCGAACGTGACGGGCTGGCCCGGCGCCATCGACGACACCGCCTGCTCGGGGACCGTCAGCTGGACGCGCAGTGGATTCACGCGCACGATGGTCGCGACTTTCATCCCCTTGGTCACGTAGTCGCCGGTCGTCACCAGGCGCTGCGCCACCACGCCGGTGAACGGGGCGCGGACGACGGTGTCGGTAAACGCCTTGTGCGCGAGCGAGACGCGCGCGCGCGCCGCCTGCAGCATCTGGAACTGCTGGAGGGCGCCGTTCTTTGCCGCTTCGAACTGCTGACGGCCCGCTTCAGCCTGCGTCCGCCGCTGGTCGTACTCCGACTGCGAGACGACGCGCTGGTCGAGCAGCGATTTGATGCGCGCGAACTCTGCCTGCGCGAGATCCGCGCCGGCCTTCGCGTTCTGCACCTCGGGTACGGCGTTCACGTCGAGCGCGCCGCCCGCGGTGATGCCGAGCCGCGCTTCGAGCTGCGCCGCGTTGGCTTCGGCTTCCTTGAGCTGCGCGCCGGTCTCCGTCGGCGAGAGCCGAATCAGTTCCGCGCCCTGCGATACGGGGGACCCGCGTTCGATGCCGGCTGCGACGACGCGGCCGGGGGTCTCCGCCGCGACGTCCGCCTGCTCCTCGGCCATCAGCGAACCGGTGGCGCGAATGAATCGCGCGATCGGCTGCTCGGTGGCGGCGACCGCGGCGATCGACACGATCACTCTAGACGACGGCTGTTCTCTGGCTTTGGCGTCGCCGGAGTTGCAGGCTCCGGACGCCAGCGCGGCGGCGAGCAGTGCGACAACGAGCGAATGGGTGGTTCGGCGATTCATGGCGGAGTCCTCTGAGTTATGAAGCTTGAGCGTCGGCAATGGGTTCGGCATCAAGCGCGCAATCGGTCAGGCCTGACGAACGCAGCGTGATGTCCGAGCGCAGGCCCGCGAGGGTCAGGTTCAACACGTCGGCGGCGAGCAGGTCGGGGTCTTCCTCGGGTCCGAGCCGATCCGAGAGGCGCAGGACGGCCACGCCGATCACGCCGACGATCAGCGTGCGCATGGCGACGGCGGGGTTCAGGGTTTTCGGAAGCGCGCCGGTGCTGATGCACGCCTCAATCTCTTCGACGATGTGGCGCTTGCGAGCCCGCGTGAACGCGAAGCGCTCGTACTCCTTGCTGATGCGTGGAACCGACCGGTCGACGAAGATGAGCGCGAAGTATTGGGGCTGCTCGCGGCTGAACTCATACAGGCGCCAGAACACCGCACGGACCCGCTCGAGCGGCGTCGCGTCGGTCAGTCGCGGGTCGTTGCGGACGTCCGACGGATCGCCCAGGAGTTGAAGACCCTCTTCGGCGAGCGCAAAGAAGATGTCGTCCTTGCTGGGGAAATAGCCGTAGATCGCGGCCGGGCTGTATTCGATGCGTTCGGCGATCTTGCGGATCGAGACGTTCTCGAAACCCTCGGCCACAAAGAGTTCGCGCGCCGCGTCGAGAATCGAGCGCCGGACAGCCTCCCGGTCGCGTTCGTGCCGTTCTTTGATGCCCATTTTGAACTTGTCCTGGTGACTTTCCGAACAGTGTTCACCAGATTAACATTGTTAGACGCGGAAACAATGTCCCGGTTTCATCTGTCGGTAAGTTGTTAGTTCTGTTGAGTTTTCGTCGCGGCGAGGAACGCTGCGAGGCCGAACATGTAGGTCCCTGACGCCGTCAGGAGGCTGACCCTGAAGCCCCAGTTCATGGCGATGAAAATCGCCAGGGTGGCGCCAAGCACCGACAGGGCGCCGTTGATGCCCCAGGCCCAGGCCAGCAGTTGCGGCGATCGCGCGCTGAGGATCCGCATGCCGGTCGGCATCGGGATCCCGAGCGCGATACCGATCGGTACGAGCATCGCGGCCGCGATCAGCATCCGGGCGTTGCGCGAGAAGGGAATCGCCCAGTTCACGATCGGCGTGGCGACGGCGATGAAGACGAGGGCGATGACTGCAACCGTAATCAGCCCGATCGCACCGGTCCGGCGGATCGAGGCCTCGTCAAACCGACGGCTCCATGCCGCGCCGAGGCCGGTACCCAAGAGCAGGGAGAACAGCGTCACCGTCAGGGAGTAAACGGGATGGCCGAGCAGCAGCACGAACCGCTGGAGCACGGACACTTCGATCAGCATGAAGCCGGCGCCCAGCGCGCCGAAGTACGCCAGCCAGGCGAGCCATCCGCGCGCGCGCGGCTGACCGCGATCGGCGAGCACGAGCGGGCCGATGACAAAGAGCACGACCAGCGCCGCCGAGATGCCGAGCAGCGTCATCAGCGCGCTCAGTCCGTTTCCGAACAGCATCGTCGGGCCGAACGCGACGTCGAACTGGCGTTCGAGCTTGGTGGTGTGAAAGAAAAACGGACGATCGTCGGTGGTCGGACGGATGTCGGAGCGATACGCCGCATAGAACTGATGCCGATCGGGCGCCAGGATCAGCCGAGCGTAATCGCCCGTCGCGGCGCCGTCCACGTAGACGTCCTCCGCTGGCTTGGTCGCTTGCGCGTCGCCGGCGTCACGCGGCGCGACGCTCGGTGCGGTTGCGCCGGGAGCGTACAGGACGTCGAAGCCAAGCCGATCGGAGACCGCCCGCAATTGCGCGATTTCGGCCGCGGTGAACGGCGTCTTCTTCAGCAGAAACGTCGCGACGCGATCCTGCCGTACGATCGCGAGGCGGTCCGCGGCGGACCAGCCTCGCTGCTCGCATGCTTCCTGTGCAAGCGACACGAGACGCAATCCGTCAGCAACCCATCGCGTGATCGTCAGCACGCCGCCGTCAGTCAGATGATCGAGGTAGTCGTTGAACGCGTCGACGGTGTAGAGCGAGTTCTCGGTCAGCGTGTAGGCGCCGGCTGCGGTCGCCGCCCAGGTGTCGACCAGCGACGCCTGGATCACGTCGTAGCGTTCCGGTGTTCGCCGCACGAAGCTCCGCCCATCGTCGACCGCGATGCGGACGCGCGGATTGGTGTAGATGCCGCCGGAGAACTCGCGAAACCGATCGCGCATCACATCGTCGGCGATGATCGGATTGATCTCGACGCCGTCCACGCGCGACGCGCCGAAGACGAGCGCCGATGCGAGATCCCGCCCGCCGCCCGGCCCGATGACCAGCGCCGTAAATCCGGCAGGGGCTGGCTGTTCTTTGAGGTGATAGGCAAGCGCGGTCAACTCGTAACGCAGATACTCCGCGTTCGACAGGTCCGGTGTCAGGTGCAGAATCGGCGTCGACGCCGCAGAGTCGATATCCATGAAGCGTGTGTCCGGCAGCGGGCCTTTGTAGGCCGGGCTCAACGACCAGTCACCGTGCGTGCGCTCGTAGACGCCGATGCGGGAGAACGAATTCCACTTGCTGAACAGGATGCGATCGCCCTGGTGTCCTTTGGTGCCGACGACGTCGAAGCCGGCGAGGCCGGAGATGTGACCAACGATCGGCGCCAGCAGCACGACGCCGCCGATGACCGCGGCGCGGCGTCGGTGCGCATCGGGAGCGAAGAGGACGGCGGCAACAATCGACAGTGCAGCCGCGGCCAGCACCACGCCCGGCGCACCGAGACGATCAAGCAGCGGAATCAGGACCAGGCAGCCGCCCGCGGCGCCGAGCAGGTCGGCGGCGTACACGGCGTTGACGTGCGCAGACAGCCGGGAGATGGCGAGCGTGACGACGAGGCCGCCGGCGAAAAACGGTAGCGCGGCGAGCGCGTAGATCGTGAGCATCAGCGCCAGGTTGTGCGGCGAGTAGCTCAGACCGACGCGCAGACGGACGAGCCAGAACAGCGCGACGATCGTGCAGACGGCGTAGACCAGCGATTGTGCGGAAAGCAGGGCGTCGGTGGAGTATGCGTCCAGCCGCCGCCGAATCACGTACGCCAAGACCCCGCTCGCGCTGACGCCGAACAGTGCGATCGAGATGGCCAGGAACGCGAAGTGGTAGTACATCACGACCGAAAAAATACGCGTGAGCGCGAGTTCGGTCATCAGCAGCGTGGCGGACACAAGCGCGACGCCGGCCAGATGCCGGCGTGATGGGGAGGTCATGCCGAGAGAGTGTACCATTCGGCGTGCGCATGATCCGGCGGCTCCCGGCGGCATCGACGTTGCGCGCCGCGTTCATCGCGGCGTCCATCATCTGGATGATCCTGCTGATCGCCGCGCCGTTTGTCGCAAGCCGTGCCCATGCCTCGACGCTTGGCACCCTGTTCGTCGTCAGCGTCTACGGCGTTGGCAGCTTGGTCTGCCATCAACTTGCGGAGCGGTCGTATCATCTCTGGACCGCGCAGATGCCGGTCTGCGCGCGGTGCACGGGGATCTACTTCGGCGCGGCGGGGGCGGCGATCTGTGCGGCGATCTACCGCACGACTGAAGTCGTGCGCCACGACGGTCTGAACATGGCGCGCCACGACGGTCTGAACGTGTCGCGCCACGACGGTCTGAACGTGTCGCGCCACGACGGTCTGAACGTGGCGCAGGGCTTCAGCCTTGCGACGAGGGCCCGGATCGGTCTCGCGTTGGCGGTGACGCCGACCGCGTTGACGCTGGTCTACGAATGGACGACGGGGCAGATGCCGGCGCACGCGATCCGCGCCCTGGCCGGTGTTCCCCTCGGCGCGATGGCCGCGTGGCTGGTCGTGACGGTCGCAGATAATCAGGTAAACTAACGCTCGTGCGTGCAACTGCCGTGGAAGAGACGCAATCGGGCACGCTCGTGCTGTTGTGTCTGGCGTCATGGGCCATTCCCGGCGCCGGGCATCTGTGGCTGGGCCGCCGGACCAAGGGCATCATCTTTCTGCTGGCGCTGCCGCTGATGTTCGGCATCGGTCTCGCCCTGCACGGGCGGTTGTTTCCGTTCGAGATCTCGGACCCGCTCGTCGGCCTCGAAGCGCTGGCGGACCTCGGCATTGGCGCGACCTATTTCGTCGCCAGCGCGCTCGGCTACGGTCAAGGGGCGGTGCGCGCGGTCACCTACGAGTACGGCAACGCCTTCCTCGTCGTCGCCGGCCTGCTGAATCTGCTGGTGGTGATCGACGCCTACGACGTCGCGCTGGGCCGCAAGTGATGCAGAGTCATCTCGTGCTGCTCGGGCTCTTCGCGTTGTTCGTGTCGCTCGTCTTCGCGGTGATTGCCAAGGACGCGGTGCGCGATCAACTCCGCCTCGGCGGATTGATGTTCGGCGGATTCATCGCAGCCGCGGTCGTGCTCGGCTGGCTGATGTATCCGTTCCCCTTGTGATGCACTGCGCCTGATGCCTTTTGACAACCTGCTGATCGAACGCGACGGCGCGATCGCGATCGTCACGATTAACCGTCCCGCGGTGCTCAACGCACTGAATACGCAGACGCTCGACGAGTTGCGCCGCGCGATTCTCGACCTGAAACAGGACGACACCGTGCGGGTTGTCGTTCTCACCGGCGCCGGGCCGAAGTCGTTCGTCGCCGGCGCCGACATCAACGAACTGGCCATGCAAACGCCAACCAGCGGCCGCGAGCACGCGCGCGCCGGCCAGCAGGTCTTCGATCTGATCGAGACGATGGGCAAGCCGGTGATCGCGGCGATCAACGGCTACGCGCTC
>JANYHS010000188.1 GCA_025358945.1 Acidobacteriota bacterium | reverse complement strand
TGATGTTCAAGTCGGAGTACGACATGCGGCAGGCGGGCACGTGGGACGAGTCGAAGCAGACCGTCACCGACACCATCTGCCCCTACTGCGGCGTCGGCTTCACGCTGCAGCACCACGTCCAGGAGAACCATATCGTGCGCGTCACGTCGCCGATCGATCACGACGTCACGCACGGCCACTTGTGCATCAAGGGGCGCTTCGGATGGCAGTTCGTGCAGAATCGGTGAAGTGCGCCCCCTGCCACGGTAGGAGTAGGTAGGGAGCGCATGGAACAGGAACTGACGGAGGCGATTGGCCGGAAGGTCGACCGGCCACTCGATGTCCAGGGATGATGCCGCGTCCTTGACATGCTCGCCGCGGCTCACCGCGGCTCAACGCGCGGTCGCCTTTGCGGCCGGGCTGACGAGCGACGCGTTCGACGCCGATCTCAAAACACAATCAGCGGTTCTGTATCAGTTGCTACAACGCCTTGAACTCCAGTGCCATTCAGTCGATCAATTCGACGTTCGGTCCGAGCTGGCTGAGTCCGACCGCGATTCTCGATCCGCGGATCTTTCAGCTGAGCGGTCAGTTGCGCTTCTAACCGCCAGCCTTCCTCCTGACTCGCACTACGGCGTGCTCGGCGGCGGAATGCGCTTTTTCGTCGCCTGCTCGAACGCGTAGGCCATCTCGATCAACGCCGGCTCGCTGCACGCCAGGCCGGTGAAGCCCACGCCATACGGCTGGTCGTTCGCGTTGAAGCCGGCAGGGAATGCTGGGTTCGGCGCGTTCGGGATGAAGCCGTACGGGAGGATGACGGTGGGAAATCCCGCACGGGCCGCGATGCCGGCCGAACTGCTGCCCGGGAAAAGCAGCGCGTCGAGCTTGTTGATCGCCATGACCTCGCCGATGCCGTGCGTATCGGACAGGAAGATGTCGCGCGCGCGGTCCTGCGTGTACCTCGCCAGATCCGTCGTGAGGTTCATTTCGTCGGACGTGTCGAGCAGGTCCTGCCGGTATCTGATCGCGTTCTGCGAGGCGTTGGCGGTATTGAACTGCCGCAGTTCGGTCAGCGACTTGACGGGCGCCGTGGGACCGAGCGAGGCGATGTACGCGGCGAAATCACGCTTGAACCCGTACTTGAACACCGTCGAGCAGTCCACGTCGGTCGCTTTGGCGCCGACACACGTGCCGATCAATGCGTTGTTGTTGTTCGGGGTCCCATCCACGATGCTCGGGATGTCCGCCGGATCGATCACGATGGCGCCCTGTGCCCTGAGCGCCGCGATGGCGTCCTCCACAACGGCCCGCTGAAACGCCGAGATGCCGCCGCTCGGAGTGGATCTGCCGGGAAGCGTGATCGGATCGTAGTAGAACGCCCGCGGGATGCCGATGCGCTTGCCGCGCAGGCCGGTGAGCCGAAGGAACCGCTGGTAATCGCGTCCCGGCGGCGGCGCGCAGCGAGTGGTCGCGGCATCGTTCGCGTCGGCGCCTTCCATCGCGCCGAGCATGATCGCGGCGTCCGTGACGTTGCGCGTCATCGGACCCGCCGTGTCTTGATCGGCGGTGATGGGAATGATGCCCCACCGGCTGATGCGCCCCACGGTGGGCTTGATGCCGACCAGCATGTTCTGGTTCGACGGGCTCAGGATCGAGCCGGACGTTTCGGTGCCGACACTGGCGGCCCACAAGCTGGCCGCCGTACCGATGCCGGAACTGGATCCGGCCACGCTCATGACCGGCCGTCCGTCAGTGAACGGGATCCCGAACCCGTCGTTCCCCGCTCGGGGATCGCGCCTCGGATCGTACGGGTTCATGCCCCAGCCGCCGACCGCGCTGTAGTTGCCGGGCATCCCGTTGGTGACCCAGTTGGCCAGCTCGGTCATCACCGTTTTCGCGATGATGACGGCGCCGGCGTTTCTGAGGTTCGTCACGAGCGTCGCATCGTAGGGCGGCGTATAGCCGCGGAACGCGAGCGCGCCGCCGCTGGTCGGCATGAATGTCGTATTGATGTTGTCCTTGACGGCGACCGGGATACCGTGGAGCGGGCCGCGATATTTCCCTTGCGCGCGTTCGAGATCCAGCCGCTCGGCCTGCGCGACCGCATCCAGATAGAGACTGATGGTGGGGTTGAGCAGATCCTTGTAGAACGCGATGCGCGCGAACGACTGCAGCACCAGTTCCTTCGACGTCACGCGTCCCCGCTGCATCGCGGTTTGCATGTCGTAGATGCTCGCTTCCACCACGTCAAAGCCTGTGAGCCGCGGAAGCAGTCTGGCGGGGTTCTGCGCGCGCGTGATGATCGTCGACAGCGCGAGGAACAGAGCGACGATCAGTGACAGTTTCCTCATTGATTCCTCCGAGCGTGCGGTGACGGAACGGGACGGGCTGGATCCTGTATCAACCGCATGGCCAAGTCAACGATGTATCGACGGGATGCATCGAAGGGGCTGTAGCTGATCCGATTTTATTCACCCGCCGTAAAGTCGCCATGGCGTAACGCTGATTGTCAGTGCGACATCGCGTCCGCCACCTTGCGGCTCCCCTACGCCTCCGTCTGGAACGGCTCGAAGGCCTCGTGCTGTGGATCCTCAGTCACGGCTCGAGCGTGTGGCCGACCTCCAGGGCGGTGTTGTGGCGACGGCAATCGCGTTCATGTCCGGTCTCGCCGGATGGACGGCCGCCGTTCTGCTGGCGGGACGGATCCATGCCGGATTGCCCTTCGCGGCGCTGGCCGCGCTCGCCGCCACGCTGATCATTGTCCTCGCCGTCCGCTGGGCGGCGACGCGCCTGACCGAGACGATAGGACGCATTAGTTAGACGGGTGTCCCAGCTTAACGGAACGCCCCTTCTCAGACCCCAGCCCCCGGCACAGGCTTGCGTGAAGCTGCTGGTCGAGGCGGGTGCCCGACTCGACGCGAAGAACAAACTAGGATGGACCCCGCTGTGGATCGTCGAAGGCGTGTCTGACAACGGGACGACCAAGCAGATGCTGCACACTGCCGCTCTGCTGCGCGCGATCATGACGGCGCGCGGTGTCGCCTGAACTCGGGCGGCGCCGGCTACGCGAAGCCCAAGGCTCCCGCGAAACCCAAGGGGCAGCCGCTGTTCGACTGAGGGAGCATCGTGCGCCCCGCTATAATCCCCGCATGAACATCCTGTTGCTGCGGCTCATTCTCACATCTACCTTCGCTGTCACTGCTGCCTGCGCCGCATTCGCGCAGGGCCAGCCGATCACGATCCGCGCGGCCCGGGTCATCGACGGCACCGGCAAGGTGCTGACCAACGCCACGGTTGAAATCCAGGGATCGAAGATCACGAAAGTCGATCAACGGACCGGTCCCGTCACCTACGACCTGGGGAATGTCACGATGATGCCCGGCATGATCGACGTGCATGTCCACATCGGCTATCACTTCGGCAAGGACGGCCGTGCGCAGAACCTCGGCGAGGCACCGGCCGAAGTGGCGTTCTACGCGGCGGAGAACGCCTGGACAACGCTCGCCAATGGCTTCACGACGGTGCAGAGCGTGGGCGCCGCGGCCGACAAGGAGCTCCGCGATGCCATCGCGCGCGGTGTGTTGCCCGGGCCCCGCATCCTCACCTCGCTCGGATCCCTGAACGAACGGACCGGTGGACCCAAGGAACTGCGCGCGTACGTGCGCAAGCAGAAGGCCGACGGCGCGGATCTGATCAAAATCTTCGCGTCGAAGAGCATCCGCGAAGGCGGCGCGAAGACCATGACTGACGAGCAGCTGCAGGCCGCGTGCGGAGAAGCGAAGACGCAAGGGCTGCGGACGCTCGTCCACGCGCACGCTGCGGACGCCGTCCTCGCGGCGGCGAAGGCGGGCTGCACGCAGATCGAACACGGCGCGTTCGTCAGCGATGAGGGCCTGACGTACATGGCCGAGCACGGCGTCTACTTCGATCCGAACATCGGCCTCGTGCTGCAGAACTACGTCGAGAACAAGGTGCGCTACATGGGCATCGGCAACTACAACGAAGAAGGCTTCGCGTTCATGGAGAAGGCGGTGCCGACCAATTTCCCGATGTTCAAGCGCGGCCTGGCCGCGAAGGTGAAGATGCCGATGGGCACCGACGCGGTGGCTGGCGCCCACGGGCAGAACGCGCGCGAGATCGTGGTGCGGGTGAAGGACGGTGGCCAGAATCCGATGGACGCGATCGTCGGTGCGACCGCGCTGGCCGCCGAGTCCATGGGGCTCGGCAAGACGACAGGCTCGCTGGTGCCCGGCCTCGAGGCCGACGTGATCGCGGTCGCGGGCGATCCGCTGCAGGACATCACCGCGGTCCGGCGGGTGACGTTCGTGATGAAGGGCGGGAAAGTCTACAAAGGCCCGCTCCCGGCCGCGAGCGCGGCGAAGTAGGGCCGCCGGTGTGTCGGCCCGGACCCATACGTCGGCCTGGGGCGGACACGCGGGCCCGCCCCAGCGACGAGGTCATGAAGCAGGTTCTGGTCTAGAACGCGATGCGGCCGCCGACGCGCACGAGCCGTCCCATGATGATCGCTGACGGCCGTCCGAGCGACGAGCCGATCGTCGTGACGGCGCTCGTAACGGCGTTGTTGTTGAAGATGTTGTAGAAGTCGATGGTCGGCTCGAACTTCTTCGTGCCGAACTTGAAGACCTTCATCAGGCGCAGATCGACCAGGTTAATCCACGGGTAGCGGAACTCGCCGCGCTCCGCAGCCTGCACATTCTGCGTGACCTGCGTCAGGCCCGGCACGATCGTCGTCGTCACGGGGTACACGCGAGTCTGCGGCAGCCCGCTCGATTCGCGGATCGAGCCCGCGAACTGGACGTCGGCGGGCAGCCGGTAGGTGAAGCCGCCGCGCACCTGATACGGCGAGTCGAACCCGATCGCGCCGTAGTTGTTGATTCGGTTGTTCGGGTTGTTGAGGTCGCCGGTGTCCTGATCGCCCTCGTCGCGGCCGACCGTCAGCCCGCCGAAGATCGTCGCGTTTTTCAGGCGCGTGTTCACCTGGAATTCGACGCCGTTGTAGAGCTGGCGCAGATCGGGAATGGTGGCCAACACGTTCCGGACCGATCCCTTGGTGGCCGGATCCTGGTTGTACACGACCAGCGGCTGGCCGGTCAGCGGGTTGGTGATCGTCACCGGCGTATAGGCGGTGGCCGGCACGTTCCCGTTGACGGTCGTGTACAAGTCGCTGTATCGCCGGCCGTAGTAGCCGACGCTCACCGATGTGTTGCGGCCGACCTGCCGCTGCACCATCGCCGTGTATTCCCACTGATGCGGGCGCTTCAGGCCCGGGTCGACGTTGCCAAGTGTCGGCTGCAGCGATCCGGTGCAGCGCGCCATCACGATCTCGCTCGTCTGCGCCACGAGGTCGTTGTTCGTGTCGGCCCACGGGCACACCTGGAACGCGATGTTGTGCAGGTTCAACGGCTGAACGAGATTCACACCTTCGAGCCGATCGTAGCGGCTCACCCCGCCTTTGAGCGCCGTCTCGCCGTTGCCGAACATGTCCCACGAGAAGCCGAGACGCGGCGACACGGTGTTCCAGTTGACGATGCCGTTCTGGGCGGCGAAATCGCGCGCGGGCACCCACGTGCCGGCCGGCGCGCCCTGCGCCGGAATCGACATCACGAAGCGCTCGTACCGAAGGCCCGGGTTCAGCGTGACGCGGCCAAGCCGCCAGGAATCCTGGACGTACAACCCGGTGTTGGCGCCTTCTTCATTGTGGCCGCTCGGCGTGTTCACGAGCCGCACGGAATTTGGGACGCCGTTGCTCGTGATCTGCAGGATATCCCCGCGCATCGTGAACAGTTCCTGCGAGTAGCCGGTGCGGACCTGCGTGCCGACCTTCAGGCTATGCGAGCCGGTGACGTACGAGAGGTTGGCGGCGTAGGTGAACATGCGTGCGGTGTTGGTGTCCATGCGCGGCGAGACGCCGCTGATCGTCGAGCGGATCTGGTCGAACGTGGCGATCGCATCCGGCGCGGCGTCGGGCTCGAAGCCGAGCGTGTAATTGACCGGCATCGTGAACACCGACGCTTCGGCCAGCAGGCGGTTGCTGATCGTCGACTGCCACTTCACTTCGCCGATGTAATTGAGCTGCGTGGTCTGCACGACGTCCGAGATCGGATCGTTGAAGTTGGCGCCGAGCCAGTTGTTCGGCCGGTGGCCGCGCCACTTGATGCTGCGATCGTAATGGAGCGAGAGCTTGTTGCTCTTGCTCACCTGATAGGTGAGACGGCCGGTGATGTCGGTGAGGTACTGATCATCGACGGCTTGCGCGCCCGTCGACGTGAACGTGTTGCCCAGATAGTTGTTCGCGCTCCACCGGCGGAAGGTCGAGAAGAACCAGAGACGGTCGCGCTTCACCGGGCCGCCGAGCGTGAGGTTGATGTCATAGACGCTTTGCACACGGTTCTGCACCTTGAATCCCAGCGCCAGCTGATCGTCTCCCAGGTTGTTGGCCTGCATGCTGGAGTTGGCGCCGGTGGAGAAGACACTCCCGTGGAAGGCGTTGCCGCCGTCGCGCGGAATCATGTTGATCTGCACACCGCCCACCGGCCCTTCCGCAGGCAACGAGCTGGTCTGGTAGCTGATCTCTTCCATCAGACCGTCGTTGAAATAGAAGCCGGTCGCGTTGCCGCCGAAGCCGAGGTGCTGGATTTGCACGCCGTCAACCATGAACACGTTGTCGTTGTTCGACGACCCGTGCACCTGCAGGTTCGGCTGCTGCATGATCTGCGTGCCACCGACGTCGGGCGTCGCCGTCGTGACGCCCGCAATGAGCTGCCCGACGGCGAACGGATCCTTGCCGGTGGGAATCGCGTCGAGCCGCTCGCGGTTCATCACCGACTGCGATACGGAGCCGCGCACATCGACCAGCGGCGACTCGCCTGAGACGGTGATCGATTCCTCGAGCTGGCCAAGGGCGAGATCCGCGTTGACCGTGGCCGTGAACGAGGTCGGCAGCTTGATCCCTTCGCGTTTGGTGGTCCGGAAGCCCTGCAGCGCGAAGGTGACGGTGTAGTCGCCGGGCCGCAGGCTTTCAATGCGGTAGCTGCCGGCGTTGTCGCTCGTCGCGGTGCGGGTGCCCTCGATGAGCGCGGGGCTCGCGGCTTCGACCGTGACCCCAGGCAGGACGGCGCCCGACGCGTCGCGCACGACGCCGGCGATCGCGCTCTGCGCGAGCGCGGCCGGTGCGCTGAGGACGATGATGACGGCAGCCAGCAGCAATCTCCGAAAAGCGATCCTGTCTGCGGTGAGCCGGGTCAATAGCGGCATGCGGAACCTCCACGGGACAATTTCGATCCGGCCGAGTTTAGACCAGATCCGTGACGAGTCAACGGTGATATAGACTTCGTGCATCCAAGAATTCCGCAAGATCCAAAATAACGCATGCGCGAGTGTCTTTACTACGAGGCTGGCTTTGTCGGAAGTCGTGTTCGCGGAGTTGGTGTTGTGGCGTGTCCCGCAACCGGTTTCCGGATCGACGCACCCGTTCAAGTACCGGCTTGCCTATGTCGTGAACGGCACGTGCGTCGTTCGCTACGACAACGAAACGGGCAAGGGCGACCACCGGCATTTCAATGCCAGGGAACGTAGCTACATTTTCGAAACGCCGGAGAAGTTGATCGCCGACTTTCAGGCCGACATAGCGAGGTGGAACCGTGAAAACCGTCACTCTTGACGTCCAAAAGCCAGGCGCTGCGATGCAGGACTTCGTCCGTGTGTGGAAGAGCGGCAAGGCCGAGAAATCCGCCCGCATCAGCTTTGCCTCGCCCGAACTGCTGTGGAAGGTCCTGACGGCGAAGCGCCTGGACCTGCTCAAGGCCTTGTGCGGCGCCGGACCGGTGTCCATTCGAGAAGCCGCGCGCCGCGCAGACCGGGACGTCAAGGCCGTCCATGGCGACGCCACCGCGTTGCTCAACGCCGGCGTGATCGATCGCACCGACGACGGCCGCATCGTGCTCCCGTACGAGGCCGTGAGAGTCGAATTCGTGCTGGCCGTGGCGTAGGTAAGACTCATTTCTTCACCCGACCAGAACACGATCTTGTCCCGCGCATAGAGCGCCGCCTGAGTGGCCTCGGCATCCACGAGTGCCACCGCCGCGCGCGTGCCGTCGGGATGGAGGAGGAAGCCGGTCGTCACAGCAGTTCGTGCCGAATCGGTGACCGTCACCTGTGTATGCTAGCGCTGACATGCGCTCGCACCGCAGGACGACGCTCCTGCTCTTCGTCTTCTTTCAGGCGCTGTACGCGCTCACCTCCTCCGGCAACGCGTTTCGGGTTCCCGACGAGTTCGAGGTGTACTTTCAGGTCGAGCATCTCGCGGATGCGGGCGACCTGTCGGTGCCGCAGACGCTCGCGATCCGTTCTGGCGGCGGTCAGTCGATCTTTTTCGGGAAAGTCGGACGGGACGGCAAGCCGTACGCGCCGTACGGACCGCTCGCCGCGTTCCTCGCCCTGCCCCATCACCTGATCGGCCGCGCGATTGCCTCGCTCGCGGGCGTGCCGCGCTCGGCGTTGCCGGCCGGCCTGGCGTGGGTGTTCCTCGTCGGCGGTATCACGATGACGGCGGCCGCGACGGCCGCCGCGCTGGCCGTCGCGGGTTTCCATCGCGCGGCGCTGGCACTCGAGACGCCGCCGCGGACGGCGTTTCTCCTCGCAATGCTCCTCGGCGGCGCCACGGTCCTCTGGCCGTACGGGACGAGCTTCTACTCCGAGGCGTGGCAGGCCGCCGCGTTCATCTGGGCGGCGGCGTTCCTGCTGGAGGCCAGGCGCGACTCCGTGCGTGCGCGAACACTCGTCATCGCCGCGTCGCTGCTGCTGGCAATCTGCGGCCTGACGAAAGTGACGAGCCTCGTCTTCGCGCCAGGCTTCGTCATCGCGGCGCTGTGCGATCGTTCCCAATCGCTGCGTGCGCGCATCGTTGTGGCGATCGCCTTGTCGGCCGGTATCGCGCTCGCGACCTGCGGGCACGTGGCCTGGAACCTGTACCGCTTCGGCCAGTTGTTCGACTTCGGCTACGACTGGGCGGAGACGATTCCGCAGCTGCCGCCGCGCGCGTTCCTGCCGGGCGACGTGCCGCGCGGCCTCGCCGTCCTGCTGCTGTCGCCTGGCAAATCGGTGTTGCTGTGGGCGCCCGCGCTGCTGCTCGCGCTGGTTCGCGCGAAACGGTTTGCGCGTCGCGAACCCGCCGCCGCGATCGGCATCGCCACAGCCGCGGGCGTCGGCCTCGTCTTCTATGCCGCGTATCTGTTTCCGGAAGGCGCGTACTCGCACGGCCCCAGGAATCTCGTCCCGATCATCCCCCTGATGCTGCTACCCGCGGGGGGATCGGACAGCCGCTGGACGCCGGCGCCCCTGCTGGCCTGCGCGCTCGCCGGCTTCATGATGGCGGCGCTTGCCGTATCGGTGTCGTTCCTCGAAGATCAGGGGCTCGGCGGCGATCTCGGATCCGGCGCGCGGACGGTGTACTACGAGCGCATCACGCCCGCGCCCGGACGCGTGTGGAATCGCTATCGGCTCGATTACGTACCGTTTGTGTCTGCCGTCGGAACACCCGGATGGCTGCACGCCGCGCGGCTGGGTGAAGGACCGGACTTCTTTCCGCTGCATCTGCTGCAGGCGCGCCGGCAGCTTCCCAACGGCGGCGCGATCCCGCTCTGGCTGGTGTGGGCAATCCCGATGTTCTGGCTGACCGTGCTGGCCGCCGCGGCGGCTGCGCTGGCGCAACACGGAACGCGTGCGGCGCAGGGCTTGAGCGCTGCGATGGGCGTCAGCCTTCGATCCGCTCCGCGTGCGCGTAGATATTGAACCCGTCGCCGCGAATGAACCCGACCAGCGTGACGCCGAATTCCTGCGCCAGGTCGATCGCCAGGCTCGACGGTGCGGACACGGCCGCGACGATCGGAATGCCCGCGACGATGGCTTTCTGCACGATCTCGAACGACGTCCGGCCGCTCACGCACAGCAGATGATCCGAAAGCGGGAGCGCCTCCCGCATCAGCATCCGGCCGACGATCTTGTCCACCGCGTTGTGCCGGCCGACGTCTTCGGCCACGTCGAGGAGGTCGCCCTCGCGTGTGAAGAGCCCGGCCGCGTGCAGGCCCCCCGTCTCGTCGAAGACCGCCTGCCGCACCCGCAACCGCTGTGGCAACGCGGCAATCGCGGACGCCGACACGGTCCACGCCGACGTGATCGGCGCCACGCCGGCGGCGAGCGACTCGATCGTCCGCCGCCCGCACATCCCGCACGACGAATTCGTCGTCACCTGACGCCGACCGGCGAGCAGGCGATCGATCGCCTCGGCCGACCCGTTCGCCAGCGTCACGTTCACGATGTTCTCGCGATGCTCGGCGCCGGGGTCGGTGCAGTGTGCAATCGTCCCGAGATCGTCGCTGCCCTCGATGACCCGCTCCGACAGCAGGAACCCGGCGGCCAGTTCGCGATCGGCCCCAGGCGTGCGCATGATCACGGCAAACGGCCGGTCGTACAGCCGCACTTCGAGGGGTTCCTCGGTCGCCGCAAGATCCGGCATCGACGTCCGCTCTCGTCCGTGCACGCGGACGACAGCAACGGGCCGCAGCGCGTCGCTCATGACGCCATCTTATCGCCTCAAGGTTAGAATATTTACATGGCCACGACATCGTCGTTCGACATCACCTCCACGATCGATTTCGCGGAAGTCGACAACGCGCTGAACCAGGCGCGCAAGGAAGTCGGCCAGCGCTACGATTTCAAGGGCGCCAAGGCGGACATCGACCTCAACGTCGCGGAAAAAACACTCACGCTCATCACCGACGATGAGATGAAGATGAACGCGCTGTGGGAAATCCTGCAGACGCGGCTGGTGCGCCGCGGTGTGGCCGTGAAGAACTTCAAGGTCGGCGACTCCGAAGCGGCGGCGGGCGCCTCCGTCCGCCGCGTGATCGAGATCCAGCAGGGCATCCCGATCGAAGCGGCGAAGGAGATCGTCAAGTACCTGAAGGAACAGAAACTGAAAAAGGTGCAGGCCAACATCCAGGCGGACCAGGTGCGCGTCAGCTCGCCGTCGAAGGATGAACTGCAGGATGCGATGCGCGTCCTGCGCGACCACGATTTCGGCGTCGCCCTCGGCTTCGGCAACTATCGGTAGTTCTAAGTTCTCATTTCTAAGTTCTCACTTCTTTTCTTTCTTCTCCTCCCACTCCACCGCCGTCGCGTTGTCCGGCTCCAGCTTCAGGATGCGGGCCGACAAGTGATCCGTCTTCCCCGCCAGCGGCGTCCGCACCTCGTAATGCAGTTCCTCCAGCGTCGTGCCTCGTAATTCGTAGGGCATGCGGTAGCGCGTCAGCAGTGCCTCGAGTTTCGGCTGGAGCGCGGCCGGCGTCTTCGCCTTCACCTTCAGCGTGAACAACAAAGTGGCCTTCGGCTCGATGGACTCGACCATCCAGAGCAGCGCGAGTATGAAAACGGTCGCGAACCCGGCGAGCAGCCAGACGCCGACGCCGGCGGCAAGACCCACAGCCAGCGTCGACAGCATCACGCCGGCGTCCTTGGGGTCGTCAATCTTCGCGCGGTACCGCACGAGACCTGCCGCGCCGACGATTCCGAACGCCCGCGCCAGACTGGATCCCACCACCAGCATCACGACCGCCCCGACGACGGCGAGGATGATCTGGGTCTGGATCACTGACGCCTGGCGAGGCGGGGTGCCCTTTCGGCGTGGGCGAAACGCGAGCACGCACGCGAGGCCGGCGGCGATCGGCAGGCGGGTCAGCGCGTGACGCAGGTCGCGCACCTGCTCGTCGAAGGACGGCGTCCGTTCGAACACGTCCCCGCGCCTGGCGGTTTTCTCCGGCTCATCCGCAGGGAGCGTGGGTACCTGCGCAAGCAGCGGCGCAGCCAGCCCAGCCACCAGCGCGGCTGCGAGCAACGCGCTGCGTAGTTTCGTCGTCATCCACTTCTGACGAGCAAGGGTGCTGCCAGGCGCGCACCAAACCGTCTTACATCAGGCTAGCAGGACACGCATTTGTGATTGTTCTTCACGCCCATGCCCTCGAGCAGCTTGATCGTCTCGGGGAACGGGCTGATGCGCTGGACCGGGCCGTTGGCCATGTCCACCGTCGTCTTGCCTTCGCGGTTGACGTACTTCGGGTCGGCGCCGTGGGCGACGAGATACTTGATCATCTCGTTGTCGCCGCGCGCCGCGGCGTTGTGAATCGCGGTATTGCCCTCGTGATCGCGCGCGTTGACGTCGGCGTGGAGATCTTCGACCAGGTATTTCACGGCCGCGAGCATGCCGCCCGGCGCGAACCGGTGGTGATTGGCTGCGAAGCCTTCACCGTAGCCGACGCCTGACGCCGCAAGCAGCGCGGTGACTCCAGGACCGCCGACGGCGACCGGCGGCATCGGCGACACGTCCTGCACCTCACGCGTCACGTCACCCACCCGAACACGTCCCGCCGACCGCATCGTCGTGATGTTGGGATCGGCGCCGTACTTCAGCATCAACTTCATCGCGTCCACGTCGGCCGCGTAGGCCGCGCGCCAGAACGGTGTGGAACCGGTTTCGTCGACACCGGACTGATCGAAGTCGTACTGCGAGTACCAGACCTTCTTGGTGAGGCGCGCATTCGGATCGGCGCCCTTCTCGAGAAGGACCTGCATCAGATCGAGGTAGGACGCGTGCTGCTGCTCGTAGGCACGCGGCTGCGGGTAGAGCGCTTTCGCCGCCCACTGAACGTTCAACGCGGCGTAGAGCGGCGCGGCGCCGTTGTTCTGTGCGATGTTGGGATTGGCGCCTTTGTCGAGCAGCTGCTTTGCCAGATCGAAGTGACCGTTCATCGTCGCAATGAGCAGCGGCGTAATCGAATCGCCGGCGCCGACCTGGTTGACGTCAGCACCGGCATCCATCAACGCCTTCACCGATTCGATTTCACCCTGACGCGCCGCCAGGTGCATCGGCGCGAGGCCGCCCCAGAAGCCGACCAGTTCGGTGTAGTTGTACTGGCGGTTGACGCCGGCGATCTGCGGACCCTGAGGTGCGCCGCCGCGTCCACCGGCCGGCGCGGCGCCGCCGCGTCCCGCACCGCCCTGCTGCGCGCGCTCGGCCGCGAACCGTTCCTGCTCTTCCTTCGCGAAGTCCGCCAGGTCGACGGCGTTGGTCGTCATCTTCACGTCGGCGCCGTGGGCGGTGAGGACCCGAATCACGTCGGCGCGGCCGAACGCCGCGGCAAACGTCAGCGCGGTTTCACCCTTCACTGATTCCTTCGCGTTGACGATCGCGCCGTGATCGATGAGGGCCGTGACGGCCGCCGGCTTGCCGGCCGCGGCGGCGAGCATCAGCGGCGTCGTGCCGTTCATCGTCGGCGCATTCGAGTCGGCTCCGGCCTGGGTCAGCGTGTCGATCATCGACGCGTCGCCGTTCTTGCTGGCGATCAGCAGCGGCGTGTAGCCACCGATGCGCGTCGTGGCCTTGAGATTCGCGCTGGCGTAGAGCAGCACTTTTGCCAGCTCGACGTCGCCCTTCTGGGCCGCCCAGTGTAGCGCCGTCATGCCGTCGGCCTGCGTGGTGTTGACGTCGGCGCCGTCCTTCAACAGCGCGCGCACGACCTCACGGTTGCCGTTCATGGCCGCTTCGACGAATGCGGCGGCGCCAGCCGGCGCTGCGTGCGTCAGCTGCGTGAACGCGAGCGCGGCCACCGCGCAGAGGGAGAAACCAGTCGTCAGCGATTTGCGCATCTCAACTCCTGAAGCCCTGAGCCTATGCCCTGAGCCCTTGTGTACTTCCTACGCCTTGGGCGCGGCGTCCGTCGAGGACGCGACGTTCGTGTTCAGATCGAGCAATCCCGTGCTGTCGCCGAAGCTCTGGAGATCCGTGCGGCCGAGGGCGTGCAGGCCGGTGAACATCGCGTTCGCCTTCGGCGTGCCGTCCGGCGCCTTGATGTGGACGCCGCCGGTCAGCTTGCCGCCGGCGTGGCCCGCGAGCACCAGCGGAACGCGCTTGTGGTTGTGGATGTTGGAGTCGCCCATCGGCGAGCCGTAGATGATCAGGCTGTTCTCCAGCAGGTTGCTGTCGCCTTCCGGCGTGTTCTTCAGCTTCTCCATCAGGTAGGGGAGCATGCTGACGTGGTAGCGGTTGATCTTGGCGAACTCCATGATCCGGTCTTCGCGCTCGCCGTGATGCGACGCGTTGTGGAAACCGGTGGTGACGCCGCTCTCGGGATACGATCGTCCGGACGCATCGCGGCTCATCTTGAACGAGAACACCCGGGTGGTGTCCGACGCGAAGGCGACCGCCATCAGATCCATCAGGATGTGCACGTGCTCTTCGAACGAGTCGGGCACGCCGATCGGCGCCTCGGGCAGCGCGCGCTGTTCGCCGCTGGCGTTCCGCGCTTCGACGCGCTGGATGCGGCGTTCGATTTCGCGAATGTTTTCGAAATACTCGTTGAGCCGGAGGCGATCGCTGGCGCCGAGGTCGCGGCGCAGTTGCGTCGCCTGGCTCGAAATCCAGTCGAGGATGCTGCGGTCGGTCTTCAGATTGACCGTGCGCTCGGCAGCGGTCGCGCCGACGCCGAACAACTGGTCGAACACCACGCGCGGGTCGCGAATCATCGGCAGCGGCTGCTTCGGGGACGCCCAACTGATCGTGTCCGTATAGATGCACGAATAGCCGTAGGTGCAGCCGCCGGCCTGATCGACGTTCTCGATCGACAGCTGCATCGAGGGAATCGGCGTGTCCTGACCGAATTGCTGCGCGTAAATCTGATCAAGCGACGTGCCGGCGTAGACGTCGTTGCCCTCGGTCTGCTTCGGGTGCGACTGGGTGAGGAACACCGCGCTCGAGCGGAAGTGGTCGCCGCCGATTTCCGGCAACGTGAACGCCTCGGCGTTGTGAACGTCGGTGTTGCTGACAATCGTCACGTAGTCGCGGAACGGGGCGAGCGGCTCCAGCGTCGGGCTCCACTCGAAGTCGCGGCCGACCTGAGCCGGCGCGAACAGGTTCTTCTGGACACCGATCGCGGTGCTGCCGGCGTTGCCGTGCACCATCTCCATGCACACCAGCCGCTGCTTCGACGCCGCGGCGCCGGCGGCGGTGTTCGCGAAGACGGTGCGCGCTGGCACCATGGCGTCGAGCAAGGGCAGCGCGATGGTGACGCCCATGCCTTTCAGGACCGCGCGGCGGGAGACGTGCTTTTTCGAAATGAACATTGGCGTCCTCTATTGAGCGGTTGAAGACACGGCGTCGGCCGTGCTCATCTGGAATGCCGGACTGTTGACGATCCCCAGGACAAACGACGAAAAACGGTTGCCGTTCTGTGCAGCTTTCTTTGCGATCGCGCGAATCGACGGCTGGTCGTAGTACTCGATACGGCGCCCGATGCCGTACGACATCAGGTTGTTGGTGAAATTGCGGATCAGTGCGTCGGAGTGGCTGAGCAGCGCAACGCGCAGGTCGGCGAAGCCCGTCATCTTGGCGCCGTCATACAGCACGCCGTTCGAGTCGACATCGACGCCGTTGTCCTTGAAGCGCCACGCGCCGAGCACGTCGAAGTTCTCAAGCGCCAGGCCGAGCGGATCGATCACCTTGTGGCACGACGTGCATGCCGGGTTCTTGCGGTGCTCTTCCATGCGCTCGCGTGTCGACAGCGACTTGCCCGTCGCGGTCGCGCCCTTGGTGTCCTCGAGCGGCGGCACGTTGGGCGGCGGCGCCGGCGGTGGCGACCCGAGCAGCACTTCCATGATCCACTTGCCGCGCTGCACCGGCGACGTGCGGTCGGCGACCGCCGTCTGCATCAGCATGCTGCCCTGCCCGAGGATGCCGCGGCGTTCTGCCGGCAGGCTGACGCGCCGGAAGTTTTCGCCGATGATGTTCGGCATCCGATAGACGCGCGCGATGCGCTCGTTGACAAACGTGTAATCCGCGTCCAGCAGATCGAGCACGTTCCGATCCTCGCGTACGATGCTGTCGAAGAAGAGCTCGGTCTCGCGTTTGTACGAGGTGGCCAGTTCGTTGTCGAAACCCGGAAACAGCAGCGCATCCGGATGAATCTTCTCGACGTCCTGCAGGCGCAGCCACTGCGACGCGAACCGCGTCGACATCGTCTCGGCGCGCGCATCCGCGAGCATGCGGCGGACCTGCTTCTCGAGCATCACCGGCGTGTGCAGCGTGCCCGCGGTCGCAATCTTCACCAGTTCAGCATCCGGCGCCGTGTTCCAGATGAAGAACGACAGACGCGAGGCCAGATCCAGATCGGTGACGCGGTAGGTCTGTCCCGGTTTCGCCGCCGCCGGCGTGGTCTCGAAGCGGAACACGAATTTCGGGCTGGCGAGCAGCGCCTGCAGCGCCGCCTTGATGCCGGCTTCGAAGTCGTGGCCCTTGCGCGCGTCGCCGTAGAACTCCATCAGCGATTCGACGTCCTCGCTATGGGCGGTCCGGCGGTAGGCTTCGCTGGCCAGCGTCGACAGGATCCGACGCGCGCAGGGAATCTCGTCGGCCTGCGCGGTCGGGCGGCAGACGAACACCTTGCGGCGGCTCGGCGTGTCGGAGACACCGGTCACCCGGTACGGCCCGGTGATGCTGAGGTCGCGCACGTGCGGAAGAATCGTGATGCCGGCGTTGTCGCCGTATTCCGTATCGGCCAGCGTGTAGTCGATCGGCGAGACGAGGTCGTCCACAACGCCGTCGAACTTCTGGATGAACGCCGCGGCAATGCGCTGCGGGCCCGCCTTCACGTGTACACGCGGCGTGACCAGGTTCAGGCCGTTCTTGTCGGTCTCGCTGATCTTGTGATCGATGTCGAGCAAGGCGACGCGCTCGCCGTTGATCGAGAGATCGATCTGCTCGGTGCGGCTCGACACGCTGCCAAACAGCTGACCCGTTGGCGTGCCGTGCAGCATGATGCGGAACGAATAATCACCGTCGGCCGGAAACGTGTGCGTGACGGCGATGCCGCCGCGCGTGCCCCACGGCGTGCCGTCGATGTGCTTCATCTGCGACTGCGTGCGCGGCACCTTGAACGTCGCTTCCGACGGGCTCGCGTTGCGATCGCCAACGGCCAGTGTGGAAATCCGCCCCGCGGCGCGCAGATAGCCTTCCATCAGCGTCGGCGAGAACGTCTGCACGTCGGCGATGTTGTCGTAGCCGGCGCTCAGTGTGTCGGGCGGCAGGAACGCGTTCACGTCGACGTCGAGATCGAGCAGGTCGTGCACGGACCGCTCGTACTCCGCGCGGTTCAGGCGCTGAAACCCACGGCGGCCCGGGTTGGGACGCAGCGTCGCCACCGCGTCGATCGTGGTTTCCAGTCCGGTGGCGAACTGCGTCAGCACGGCGCCTTCCGGGCGCCGCGCGCCGGGCGGCGGCATCATGCCGAGACGCAGCTTGTGAATGATTTTTTCCGCGACGTCGGCGTTCTGGTCGGCGTGCGCCGCATCGAAACCGACGAGCGACAGGCCGCCGGCCTTGCCCTTGTCGCTGTGGCAGCCGATGCAGTACTGCCTGGTGATCTCGGGTTGCGGTTCAGCCGCGGCCGCGGGTTTGTGCGCCACGGCCAGCGCGGGCTTGGGCGCGGGAGCGCCCGCCTGCCGCGCGGCGGTCTTCTTCGGCGCCGGATTCGTTTGCGCCGCGAGACTCAAGCCGAGCGCGACGCACATCGCCGCCAGCATGGCCGTCTTCGCCGCCGTGAACTTTGTCATGCACGATCCCCGATACATAAACGTCGCGAAACGCCCTGATTCGAGACGCTAACCAGCGTGAAGTATACGGCCGATTATCGGTGGAAGTCTCTTGTTTGTTGCACTTTATCGTCAAGTGATGTCTAAGTTTGTCTCTCACGGAAGGCGCTGGCTACCGATCCACCTCAATGGCCCCTCAGCGAAACGACAACGATTGCGCGGCATAGACCTCGACCGCTGCGGCGGTAGCCGTGCGGCACGCTCGAATCGAAATACAACGAGTCGCCCCGGCCCAGGACATGTTCCTCGTCGCCAATGCGGACACTCAAGGTCCCGAGCAGGAGGTAAATAAATTCGCCCCCGGCGTGCTGGTGCAGCCGCTGCGCCAGCGGCGACCCCGCCAGAAATTCCGCGTAATACGCATGCAGGCGCCGCTCGGCTGCCGAATAGTCCAGCGACTCGAACCGGTACGCCACCTCTTTCGCGCCCGGCTTCTCGGGAAAACGCAGACGCTCTTTTCGGCGCACGACGCCGACGACCGGTTTCTCCCTGGCGCCGGCAAAAAAGAAGTCGAGGCCGACGCTGAACACCAACGCGATACGCAGCAACGTCGGCAGCGTCGGGAACAAGCGGCCGCGCTCGATTCTCGACAGCATCGCGGGCGAGAGCCCGGTATGGCGGCCAAGCTCCACCAGACCCATCTTCTTTGTCAGTCGCAGCGCGCGAATCTTGGGGCCGATCGCGTAGGTCTTCAAGCCATGCTGCAGCGTCGGCGAAAGCATCAGCCACCCTTCGTTTGCGCGGCGCGCACATTTTCAACGCGAATGTTCATCCCACGCACATTCGCGCGGGCCTGGCGTCGATTTTACTGACACGATACTTTATTTGCTTCATAGTTAACACGATGACGACCGTCCTCCTGACCGGCGCCACTGGATACATCGGCGGACGGCTGCTGCCGCGCCTCGAGGCGGCCGGCCATCACGTGCGGTGTCTCGCGCGCGATCCCGGCCGTCTGGCCGGGCGAGCCGCGGCGTCCACGGAACTAGTCCGCGGCGATTGCCTGGATGCGGCCTCGCTCGACACCGCCCTCGCCGGCGTGGAGTCGGCCTACTACCTCGTCCACTCGATGACCACGCGGCGCGATTTCGCCGCCGCGGATCGCCGTGCCGCCGAGAACTTCGGCCGCGCGGCCGCCAAGGCCGGCGTCCGCCGCATCATCTATCTCGGCGGCCTCAGCGACGCCAGCGAGTCGCTCTCGCCCCACCTCCACAGCCGCAACGAGACGGGCGACATCCTGCGCGCCTCCGGCGTGCCGGTCGTGGAGTTCAAAGCCTCGATCGTGATCGGCGCCGGCAGCCTCTCGTTCGAGATGATCCGCGCGCTCGTGGAGCGGCTGCCCGTCATGATCTGCCCGCGTTGGATTCGCACGACGACCCAGCCGATTGCCGTCGACGACCTGCTCGCGTATCTCCTCGCGGCGCTCGATCTCGCGGATGGCGGGAGCCAGGTGTTCGAGATCGGCGGCCCCGACGTCGTGTCATACGGCGATCTGATGCGCGAGTACGCGCGCCAGCGCGGCCTTCACCGCTGGTTCATTCCCGTCCCGCTCCTCACACCGCGGCTCTCCGGTATGTGGCTGGCCCTGGTGACACCCGCCCACGCGAGGGTCGGTCGCGCGCTCGTGGAAGGACTCCGCAACTCCACCGCCGTCCGTTCGGACGCCGCGCGGCGGTTGCTCCCGGTTCGCCCGCGGCCGCTCACCGAGGCCATCGCCGCGGCGATCGAGGACGAATCGCGCGTGGACCTGTTCCTCCAGACCGAGTGGCGGAACGCGAATACCTCGGCCGTCTCCCTCTTCGCGCAGGTTCGGCGGATCGGCGGCGCCACCGGCTGGTACTTCGGCGACCTGCTCTGGCAGTTCCGGGGCTCGATCGATCGGCGGCTCGGCGGGGCCGGGATGCGGCGCGGGCGACCGTTTCCCGACCGCTGCAGCGTCGGTGACATCATCGACTGGTGGCGCGTCGAGGCGTACGAGCCTGACCGGCGGCTCCGCCTGGTGGCCGAAATGAAAGTGCCCGGACGCGCCTGGCTCGAGTTCGAAGTCGAACCGCTCGACCAAGGGCGGCGGGCGCGCATTCGGCAAACGGCAACGTTCGATCCGCGAGGACTATTCGGGCGCCTCTACTGGTACACGTTATTCCCGATCCATGTGCTGATGTTTCGGGGGATGCTCGACGCCATTGTCCGCCGCGCAGAGGCGGACAATCACACAGAACCTATGAGGCCTGACGCATCGCGTCTCCTGAGTTCGTAAGGCTGGCCCGGCTGCTGATCAGCTCGGCGTTCCCCTGGCGGGTCTGGAGTGGTGATGTTGACAAGAAAAATGCCTTTCGACGCCGTGCTGGTCGTCGCGTTCGGCGGACCCGAGGGGCTCGACGACATCAGACCGTTTCTCGCCAACGTCCTGCGCGGACGCCGCGTCTCCGCTGAGCGCGTCGAGGCGGTGGCGAAACATTACGAGCGCTTCGGCGGCGTCTCGCCGCTGACCGCGATCACGCGCCGCCAAGCTGACGGACTCAAGGTCCGGCTCGCGGCGCGAGGTCTCGACGTGCCGGTATATCTCGGGATGCGCAACTGGCATCCGCTGCTGCCCGACACGTTGCGTACGATGGCGAACGACGGCATCCGCCGCGCCGTCGGGCTTCTCTGCGCCGCGCACCGGTCGTATTCAAGCTGCACCCAGTACAAACAGAACGTCGCCGACGCGCGCGGCGACGTCATCGGCTCGGGGATGCGCGACGTCCAGGTCACCTACGTGGGCGACTGGCACAGGCACGACGGCTTCGTGAACGCGAACGCGCGCCACGTGCGCTCAGCGCTCGAGTCGTTGCCGTCGCCGGTCCAATCCGCCGCGAGGCTCGTGTTCACGGCGCACAGCATCCCGGTCTCGATGCCGGGCGCCGCGCGGTACCAGCAACAGCTGGGCGAATCGGCCCGACTCGTGGCCGAGCGCGCCGGCATCACCGACTGGGCGCTCGTCTTTCAGAGCCGGAGCGGCAGGCCCGAAGATCCGTGGCTCGGGCCGGACGTGTGCGAGTACCTGCGCGCGGAACACGCCGCGGGCATGGCATCAGCCGTCCTCTGTCCGATTGGCTTCATCTGCGATCACATCGAAGTGCTATTCGATCTCGACGTGGAAGCGGCGGAGACGGCCCGCGCGATCGGCCTGCCGCTGGCGCGCGCCACAACCGTCAATGATGACCCGGAGTTTCTCGATATGATGGCCGACGTCGTGACGTCCACATGGACGCGCTACGAGCGCGGCGTGCCGTTACCGCTGGTCCATCCCGGCATCTGAACGTGAGCCTACGGGAACAGCAGTGAGCGATCCCACCCGCCGCCGTCCGCGCGCTGAAAGATCACGCGCTCGTGCAGCCTCGCGACGTCGCGTGTCCAGAATTCAATCGACTGCGGAATCACGCGGAAGCCGGTCCAGAACGGCGGACGCGTCACCGTCGCACCATCGAACCGTCTGCTCGTCTCGTCGATACGCTGATCGAGCTGCGCGCGTGAGCTGAGCTCGGTGCTTTGCGCCGACGCCCAGGCGCCAATCTGACTGTCGCGCGGACGCGTCGCAAAATACGCGTCGGCCTCGGCATCGGTCACCTGCTCGATCGCTCCCTCGATGCGCACCTGTTTGTCAGGCGGCCAGTAGAACGTCAGCGCCGCATGCGGATTCGCCGTCAGCGCCCGCGCCTTCCGGCTGCCGCCGTTGGTGTAGAACGAGAACCCCCGCGCGTCCACTTCCTTCAGCAGCACGTAGCGCCCCGACGGCCGGCCGTCGGCATCAACTGTGGACAACACCATGGCATCCGGTTCGGCGCACCGTTCACGGGCGCGCGCGTACAGGTCCTGAAAGATCGCGATGGGTTCGTCGATGGGCATACGCCAGACTACCGCAATCTGTCCGCGGCTAGAACCCGATGCGCGCGGTCAACTGCACCTGCCGCGGCGCTTTTGCCGAAAAGATGCGGCCGAAGGTCGTCGGCTCGTCGGCAAAATGCTCGGGCAAGCCGAACGTGAGCGAGCTGCGGCCGCCGGTCGCGGTCGCAGACGCGGTGCGCTACACTCCCGCCATGAATGCGATCAGCCGCTTTCCTGTCCCCGCTCTCGAGGCGCTCCCCGACGACATCCGCGCACGCATCGTCGCCGTGCACGAGAAAGCCGGATTCATTCCCAACGTGTTCCTGGCGTGGGCGCACCGGCCGGACGAATTTCGCGCGTTCTTCGCATACAACGACGCGCTGATGGAGAAAGCGGGCGGGCTGACGAAAGCCGAACGCGAGATGATCGTCGTCGCCACATCGGCAGCGAACCACTGCCACTACTGCGTCATCTCGCACGGGGCGATTCTGCGAATCCGTGCGAAGCAGCCGCTGCTCGCCGACCAGGTCGCAATCAACTACCTGAACGCGGACCTGACACCGCGCCAGCGCGCGATGCTCGACTTCGCTGTGCAAGTTGCCGAACGCTCACACGAGGTGAGCGACGCAGACATCGCGGCGCTGCGAGGGCATGGACTCACTGAGGAGGACGCGTGGGACATTGGCGCTATCGCCGCGCTGTTCGCGCTGTCCAACCGCATGGCGAACCTGCTGGCGCTCCGGCCCAACGATGAGTTCTACACGATGGGACGCACGCCGGCGGCGAAATGACGTGATCGCACGGAAGGAGCGGAGCGATTCCGCCCCTCCCGTCTGCCGAATCTAGAAGTTGATCGAGAAGCCCACGCGCATGATGCGCGGCGCGACGATCGTCTGCGGCACCAGATAGGTCCCGCCGACTGCGGCGTTGGTCGAGTCGGCCACGTTCGAGTTCGTCAGATTGAAGATGTCAATCTGCGGTTCGATCTTCCGCTTCTGATCGAAGCGGAACGCGCGCGAGATGCGAAGGTCAACCAGGTTCACCGCCCGCAGCCGCTCGTCGCCGCGCTGTCCGAGCAGGACCACCTGGTTGGAACGCGTCAGCGCCACACCGGCCGCCGTCGCCAACGCGCGCGACACCGAGTAGTTCGACACGTAGGGATAGCCGCGATTCGACACCAGGGTTGCCGCCAGGCTGATGTCGTACGGCAGCCGATAGCTTCCCGAGAGGCGGAACGCCAGGTCCGAGTCGTTCCCGACGATGCCGTTGGAATACGTCAGGAAGTTCGGATCGTTCAGGTCGTTACCCGCGTTGAGCGATTGACCGCCGGTGCCGTTGAGGCCGCCGGTGTTCTTGCCGATCGTCAGGCCCGTGACCATCTGCCAGCGCTTCGAAAAGCGCTTGGACGCCGTGAACTCGACGCCCTTGTAGACCGTGTCGAGATACGGCTGGTTGTCGATCACGTTGCTCTGCAGGCCGTTGAACGCCGTCTGCAGGTTGTAGACCGTCACCGACATCGGCTTCGGGCTGGCCACCGTGCCACCGGGGCCGTTCGGCACGGTGACCGTGAACGGCGTGTACGCGGTCGACGGCACTGCGGTGTTGCGGAGACCGAGCTGATCGCGGTTCGTGCGGTAGTAGAACATCGCGCCGACGCGCATGTCCTTCATCACCTGGTGCTCGACGCCGGCGGTGACTTCATCCGAATACGGCCAGCGCGGTCCGTTGTCGCCCGCGTACTTCACGGTGAGGCCGGGGAAGCCGCTGCAGCCGGTGCCGTACTCGGACGTCTGCGCGATGCCGTCCTTGTTCGGATCCGACCACGGGCATGTCTGGCTGGCGGCCGTGAACGGGTTGACGTTGGTCACGCGATCGATACCCACCTGCAGACCGTAGCGGCTGTAGCTCGCCTTGATCGCCGTCTGTCCGTCGCCGATCGGGTCGTACGACAGACCACTGCGCCACACGAAGAGGTTCTGGTTGATCGGCGTCGACTCCGCAATGCTCTGCGGTCCGACGTAGGTGCGCTGCGGATTGGACTGCTCCGGCAGGATGCCCTGGTTGTGGTCGAAGCGCAGGCCAAGGTTCAGCGTCAGGTGACGGCCGACCGACCAGTTGTCCTGAACGAAGAGGCCGATCATCTTGTCGACGTTCTTCGACACCGTCGGCGTGTTCCACTCGCGAACCGACTGGGGAACGCCGTTGCTGTAGAGCAGGTAGATGTTGTTCTGGACGTCGTAGTCGCTCTCGTACGACAGACGGCCGAACTGCACGCCTGCCTTCAGGAGGTGATCGCCGCCCATGCCGGTCAGGCTCTGCGACACGGTGTTGTCGAACTGATAGCGCGAGTTCGGCTGTTCCTCATGACGCTGCGCCGCGAAATTGGAAATGTTCAGCGTCGCGTCTTCCATGCGAACGGCGGTCGCGAGTGTGTCCGGCTGGTACGAGTAGTTCGTCTGGCCGTTCATCACGCTGAACGACGACTCGAATACCGTCTTGTTCTTGATGCCGGTGTACTTCACCTGCGACGAGAACGCGGGATTGGTCTGGACCAGCGAGGCGATGTCCGGCGCCTGGAACGTGCCGTCACGGCGATGACCGCGGATCTTGTTGTTCCAGTTGTACGACGCCGCCAGCTTCTGATTGGACGAGGCCGAGAAGACAGCCTTGCCCGAGTAGTTCTTCAGGATGTTGTCGTCGATCGCCTGCGTGCCGTCCGGGTTCTTGGCGGCGACGAGCTTGTCGACGATCCAGCGGCGTATCGAGCCGTTCACCCAGAGGCGGTCCTTGACGATCGCGCCGCCACCGGCGATGTTGAAGTCGTAGGTCGTCTTGGTCGGGTTGCCGAGGAACGTCGATGGCAGCGTGCCGTCGTCCTTGCCCTTCTGGACGTTGTCGCTCTCGAGGCAGCCCGGCTGCGGCGCCGAGGAGGTGAGACAGCCGGCCGAGAAGTTGTAGCGGGTATCACCACGCCACTTGTTGCCCGCGTCCTTGGTCACCATGTTGATCGAGACGCCGCCCACCATCACTTCGGCGGGAATCGCCGACGTCATGTAGTTGACCTCTTCGAACATGCCCTGGTCGTAGTACAGCATCGTCGCGCCGCCGCCGCCGCCCGGCCAGTTCACCGTGGCGCCGTCTATGTTGTAGCTGACGTCGTTGGTGCTGGACCCGTGCGAGGAGAGCGAACTCTGCTGAATCGACTGTGTGCCGCCGACGTCGTACGTCGACACCTGCACGCCGGGGATGATCTTGGCGATCGACCAGGGGTCGCGGCCCGAAGGCACGCCTTCGAGAATGTCCTGGTTCATCACCGTCTGCTGCAGGTTCGACTTGGTGTCGACCGTCGGCGATTCGCCGGTGACCGTGATCGACTCGGTCATGCTGCCGACTTCGAGCTTCGCGTTCACCGTGGCGGTAAACGACGCGCTGATACGGATATCGTCGCGCGTGATGCTCTTGAAGCCCTGCAGTTCGAATTTCACGACGTACGCGCCCGGGGGCAGACGATCGAAGCGATACGCGCCTGTGGCATCGGTAACCTGCGTGGCGGCGCCGCCAATGAGGCGCTCGCCCGTGAGCGTCGCGGTCACGCCCGGCAGTACGCCGCTACTTGCATCCGTGATCGTGCCGGCAATCGAACCGGTTTGAACCTGAGCGTGCGCGATCCCTGCCGTCAAGATGCAGAGCGCACACACCACCACACGCAGAACCAACCTCATGCTGCCTCGCTTTCGCTATAAGAACGTGGTGCATTCTAGAACACTCTCGATGATGATTTGCCCCATCAAGGATGTGAAAGATCGTCTCCGAACCAAATTAGTGGATGTGGCGTTTCTTATCGCTCGTATACTCGGCTCACGTATGAAGCGCGGCCTCATTGTGTTCGGGATTGGGATGCTCGGCGCCTCTGCACTCGCCGACGGGCAAGCGCCCTCATCATTGGCAACCGTCTCTCAGGATCCGCAGACGCTGCTCGTGCGGCAGTACTGCGCCGGCTGTCACAGTGAACGCGGCAAAGCGGGCGGCGTGTCGTTCGCATCGTTCGAGATCGGCGCCGCGCCGCAGCACGCCGATGTCACCGAAAAAATGATCCGCAAGCTGCGCGCGGGCATGATGCCGCCGCCCGGCGCGCGGCGCCCAGACGACGCCGCGTTGCTGACACTGGCCGAATCGCTCGAAACGCGCATCGACACAGCCGCCGCGCTGGCGCCGAACCCGGGCCGCCGATCGTTCCAGCGCCTCAATCGCGTGGAGTACGCGCGCGCGATCGCGGATCTGCTCGCGCTCGACATCGACGTCAACAGCTTGCTGCCGCCAGACTCCATCAGCCAGGGTTTCGACAACGTTGCCGACTCGCAGGCCCTGTCGCCGGCGCTGATGGAAGGCTACCTGCGCGCGGCGAGCAAAGTGACCGCGCTTGCCATCGGCGATCCCGACGCGGAGTCCACGGAAGCGCATTACCGTGTGCCGAAGACCGCGTCGCAGCTGCGCCGCGTCGACGGCGCGCCGCTCGGCACGCGCGGCGGCATCGCCGTCACGCACACCTTCCCCGCCGACGGCGACTACGTGTTCCGCATCGATCTGCATGGCAACGCCGACGGTTTCCTGTTCGGCGGACCCGCGTCCGGCGAACAGATCGACGTCTCGATCAACGGCGAGCGGAAGGCCGTCCTCGATATCGATCCGAACATGGCCGAGGTCACGACGAGCCTCACGCTGAAAACGCCGCCGATTCACGTCGCCGCAGGTCCGCAGCACATCGCCGCCGCGTTCATCCAGCACTTCGAAGGGCCGGTCAACGACCTGCTGGCGCCAATCGATCACACCCTGGCCGACACGCAGATCGGCGTCGCCTACGGCATCACCACGCTCCCCCACCTCAAGGATCTGAGCATCGTCGGACCGCAGCACGTGACAGGCGTGTCGGCGACGCCCAGCCGCGACCGGATCTTCGCCTGCCGCCCGACGATGGCGAACGACGAAGACGCGTGCGCGACGAAGATCGTGACGCAGCTGGCGGCGCAGGCGTTCCGGCGTCCCGCGAGCCGGCGCGACATCGACTCGCTGATGCGCTTCTACGCGGAGGGCCGCAAGGAGCGCGAGTTTGAAGGCGGCATCGCCGCAGCGCTCGAGGCGATTCTCGCGAGCCCGCAGTTCGTGTTCCGCGTCGAGTCTGCCTCCGCCTCCGCCTCCGTCGCGCGAAGGCCGGACGCCCCATCCGTAGCGCGAAGGCTTCAGCCGAGCGCCGGCCGCTCGCCTGAAGGCTTCGCGCTGCGACCGTCAGAGACCGTGCGGCTCAGCGAGGTGGCGCTCGCATCGCGCCTGTCGTTCTTCCTCTGGGCCACCGGTCCCGACGCGGAGCTGGCCAAAATCGCGCAGCAGGGTCGCCTCACGGCGCCCGGCGTCCTCGAGAAACAAGTCGCGCGCATGCTCGGGGATCCGCGCGCCGAGTCGCTGTCCACGCGATTTGCCGCGCAGTGGCTGCGCCTCAACGACGTCGATGCGATGCTGCCCGACGCGGTGTCGTATCCCTACTACGACCACACGCTCGGCGAAGCGTTCGTGCGCGAGACCGAACTGTTCTTCGACAGCATCGTGCGCGAGAACCGCAGCGTCCTCGATCTGCTGACGGCGGACTACACCTACGCGAACGAGCGCATTGCGCGGCACTACGGCATCCCGAACGTCAGCGGCCCGGCGTTTCGGCGCGTGGCGCTCCCCGAGACGCGCCGCGGGCTGCTCGGACACGGCAGCGTCCTGGTGCTGACGTCGGTCGCGGATCGCACATCGCCCGTCATGCGCGGCAAGTGGATCATGGAGGTTCTGCTCGGATCGCCGCCACCGCCGCCGCCCGCCAACGTGCCGGCACTCGAGGCGACCAACGGCACACTCGGCGGCAAAATCCTGTCGACACGCGAGCGCATGGAGGAGCACCGCAAGAACCCGGCGTGCGTGTCGTGCCACCGCGTGATCGATCCGCTCGGTCTCGCGCTGGACAACTTCGACGTCACCGGCAAATGGCGGATCAAGGACAACGGCGTCCCGGTGGACGCCGCGGGCGTGATGTACGACGGCACCAGGATCGACGGGCCGGCCGGACTGCGCGCAGGGCTGCTGAAACATCAGGACGTGTTCCTGCAGACCTTCACGGAAAACCTGATGACGTATGCGCTCGGGCGCCGCGTCGAGTACTACGACATGCCGACGGTGCGCGCGATTGTCCGTCAGGCCTCGAAGGCCGACCTGCGGCTGTCGTCGTTCGTCCTCGGCATCATCAACAGCGACGCGTTCCAGCGGCGCGCCACCGAAGCGGCGCACACCACCGCCAGCGCGCGATAGGAGTGATCGGATGTTTCTGACACGGAAGCACATTCCGCGACGCGCGGTCCTGAAAGGCCTGGGTGTGTCAATCGCCCTGCCGTTTCTCGACGCGATGACCCCGGCCGCCACCGCCCTCGACGTCGCCAGCGCGCGCAAGATGCGCCTGATCGCGATCGAGATGGTGCACGGCGTTGCCGGCGCCACCGCGTTCGGCGCGAAGAAGAACATGTGGTCGCCAGCTGACGCCGGCTCGGCGTTCGACCTGTCGCCGACTTCGCTCGCGCCGCTCGAGCCCTACCGCGACTATCTGACCATCGTCTCCAACACCGACTGCCGGAATGCCGAAGCATTCACCGCGCCGGAAATCGGCGGCGATCACTTCCGATCGGCGGCGGTCTTCCTGACGCAGTCGCACCCGCACCAGACGCAGGGCTCCGACGTCCACGCCGGCACGTCACTCGATCAGATCTACGCGAAGGCCGCCGGCCAGGACACGCCGATCCCCTCGATGCAGCTGTGCATCGAGAGCATCGATCAGTCGGGCGGCTGCTTCTACGGCTACTCGTGCGCGTACACGGACTCGATCAGCTGGGGATCGCCGACCGAACCGCTGCCGATGATCCGCGACCCGCGCGCGGTGTTCGACCAGCTGTTCGGGGTCGGCGCCACGCCGGAAGCGCGCGCGCGCCGTCGCCGCAAGGACAAGAGCCTGCTCGACTGGGTGATGTCGTCGGCGGACGAACTGAAAGCCGGCGTCGGCGCGGGCGATCGCGCGCGGCTCGACGACTACATGGACAATGTGCGCGAGATCGAACGCCGCATTCAGAAGGTCGAGTCGCACAACGCCAGCGGCGAGCAGCGCGAGCTGCCGACCGCGCCGATGGGCGTCCCCGACTCCTACGCAGATCACGTGCGGCTGATGTTCGACCTGCAGGCGATGGCGTTTGCCGCCGACATCACGCGCGTGTTTGCGCTGAAACTCAGCCGCGACGTGTCGAACCGAGTCTTCACCGAGGCCGGTGCGACCACCGGCTTCCACATCGCATCGCATCACAACGAGCGCGAGGATCGGATCACCGACTTCGCCAAGATCAACCGGTACCACGTCAGCCTGCTGCCGTACCTGCTCGACAAGCTGAAGCAGATTCCGGACGCCGGCGGCGGCACGGTGCTCGACAACTCGCTCGTCGTCTTGGGTCGCCGATGGGCAATCCCAACGTGCACAACCACAAACGCTGCCCACTGTTCTTCCTCGGCCACGCCGGCGGACGGCTGCACGGGAACGTCCACATCAAGGCGGCCGAGGGCACGCCGATGGCGAACGCGATGCTCACCGGCCTGCAGAGTGTGGGCCTCCCGATCACGTCGTTCGGCGACAGCACCGGCCCGCTCGATCTGAATCAGGTGACCTCATGACCAACACACGACGTCGAGCGCGAGCCTTCCCGGCGAGCGTCTGGATCGGGGTGCTCATCATCGCGACCGCTCTCGCGACCGCCCTCGCAGCGGCGCCGGACGCCGCGCCCGTGGCCGCTGCCGCGATGCGCAAAGATCCTGCGGCCGTGCGCGCGCTGGTCAAGGACGGTAAGGACGTCAATGCCGCGCAGGGCGACGGCATGACCGCGCTGCACTGGGCGGCGATGAACGGCGACGCCGACCTGACCGCGGTTCTCCTCTACGCCGGCGCCAACGTGCGGGCGACGACGCGGCTTGGCGGATACACCGCACTGCACCTGGCCGCGCAGGCCGGTCACGCCGCGGCACTCGGCCGCCTGATCGCCGGCGGCGCGAACGCGGGCGCGGCCACTGCAACCGGCGCAACGGCGCTGATGCTGGCGTCCGCGTCGGGCAATGCCGCAGCCGTCCGCCTGCTCCTCGAACACACGGCGGATGCGAACGCTGCCGAGTCGGCCAACGGTGAGACGGCGCTGATGTTTGCGGCGGCCCTCGATCGCGCCGACGCCGTCACCGAACTGCTCAAGCACGGCGCCGATCCGGCACGCGCCTCGAGGATCGTGAATCTCGACGGCGTGACGGCGCCGGAAGAAACGCTGCAGAACACGATCCGCGACGCGCAGAACGCCAGGAGCGCGGGCGGCGCGCCACGGCCAGCCACGGCTCCGGCGGCGCCCGCAAGCCCCGGTGTCGGCGGTGTCACGCGCGCGTATGCGTTCAACGAACTCGTCGGCACGCAGGGCGGCCTGACGGCGCTGCACTTCGCCGCCCGGCAGGGCAGCGCGCGCTCCGTCCAGGCGCTGGTCGAGCACGGCGCCAGCGTCAACGCGCTCAGCCCGGGCGACGGCGTCAGCCCGCTGCTCATCGCCACCGTCAACGGACAATTCGACATCGCGACATACCTCATCGCGCACGGCGCCAATCCGAACCTGGCCAATGCCGCGGGCGTGACTCCGCTCTTCGCCGTCCTGAATATCGAATGGGCCCCGCGCATGTTCTACCCGCAGCCCCGCGCGCAGCTGCAACAGGAAACGTCGTACCTGGACCTGATGACGCTGCTGCTCGACAAGGGCGCCGATCCGAACGCCCGCCTGTCCCGCAGGACATGGTTCACGCAGTACAACTTCGATCTCCTCCGCGTGGACGATAGCGGCGCGACGGCGTTCTGGCGCGCGGCGTATGCGAGCGACATCGCGGCGATGAAACTGCTGTTGCAACACGGCGCGGATCCATCGATTGCCACGATCAAGCCGTTCTCACGCCCTCGCGGCACCGAGACCGATCGCGAGGCGCCGACCGTCGACCTCTCGGGACGGCCGTTGCCCACCGGCGGTCCCGGCATTCCACCGCTGCTCGCGGCTGCGGGCGCCGGCTACGGCGAAGGCTTCGCCGCCAACGCGCACCGCTTCGCACCGACCGGAATGCTCAACGCGGTGAAATACTTCGTCGATGATCTGCACGTCGACGTGAACGCGCGGGATCACGAAGGCAATACGGCGCTCCACCACGCCGCGGCGCGCGGCGACAACGCGATGATCGAATACCTGGTGTCCAAGGGCGCGGACGCGACAGCGGTGAATCGTGCCGGGCAGACCACCGTGGATCTGGCCAACGGCCCGGTGCAGCGCACGCAACCGTATCCCGACACCATCAAACTGCTCGAAGGACTCGGCGCCAGGAACAACCACAAATGCGTCTCGTGCTGAACGCGCGAAACGACAAGGGAGTGTGATCGATGAGAAAGCATGTACTCGCAGCTGGCCTGATGATGATGATCGTCCTGCTGGCCACCACTGGCTCGGCCCAGGCCCCGTCCAACCCGCGCTTCGGCCGCTGGAGGATCAAGTCCGACGCGCCGGCGCCGACCAGCAACATCATGACCTACGAGTCCTTCAACGGTAAGGGCATGAAGATCACCATCGACGCGGTGAACAAGGACGGCGTCGCCTCGAAGTGGGGCTACAACACGATGTTCGACGGCAAGGATGAGGCGCTCTACGGTAATCCGGGCACGGACACCGGCTCGGTCCGCGTGATCAACGACAAGGTCAACGAGATCATCTACAAAAAGGGCGGCAAGGTGACGCAAGTGCTCACCAACGTCCTCTCGCCGGACGGCGACACGATTGGCGTCATCTACATGCGCATGGATCCCGAGGGCAAGACGACCCGCGCCGTCACCTTCGCCACCTACGAAAAAATCAAGTAGGCGTCATGAAGAACACATTTGCACTCGTCGCCCTTTCCGCGCTGATCTCGTCCACGGCGTTCGCGCAGGTCAACGTCGCGAACATCGTCGACATCGAACTGCTCACGCACACCGAGCTGTCGCAGAAATTGAAGGACGGCTGGACGTCAATCCTGATCGCCGCGGGCGGCACCGAAGAGCGCGGTCCCCAGGACGTGCTCGGCGGCCACACGATGATGGCGCACAGCCACGCCGACATGATCGCCAAGAAGCTCGGCAAGACGCTGGTCGCGCCGGTCCTGCCGATCGCCGTGAACGCGACCGGCCTCAACGCGAGCCGCGAGATGGCAGACCAAGTGGGTGCGATTCAAATGCCCGCCGACGTCTTCAAGCAGGTCCAGCTGGCGCAGATCGACAGCCTGGCCCGCAGCGGCTTCAAAGACATCTACGTGATGGGCGACCACGGCGGCGGACAAGCCGAAATGAAGGAAGCCGCCGAGGAGATGGACAAGAAGTGGACGTCGAAGGGTACCCGCGTCTACTACGTCAGCGATTTCTACAACAAGACGCACGACGACGTGGACATGTACCTCTACGAGCACAAGCTCCCGATCGGCGGCCACGGCGCGATGCTCGAGACCTCGATCATGCTCTACCTCGAGCCGATGCCCGGCGCCTGGGTGCGGCCGATGTACAAGACGATGGCCTTCGACCCAACCGGTCAGGCGCCTGAGCAGTGGAAAACCGCGCGCGACATTCGCATGGCGCGGCAGGCCGCAATCGCGGCCGGACAGACACCGCCTCCCGCAGCCGGACGCGGTGGTGGCGGCGGCGGACGCGGTGCGGCGGATCCGAATGCGGCTCCGCGCGTCAACAACGGCGTCACCGGCGATCCGACGAAGTCGACGAAAGAGATCGGCAAGGACTTCATCGACATCATCGTCAACAACGGCGTCACCGAGATCAAGAAGATGACGGCCGAGCGGCATGCGATGAGTTCAAGATAGCCTTCTCGGAATGAGAGGGCTGCGTGTCGGCGCCCAGGCCGTCTTCGGCCTGGCGCTGCTCGAAATCTGTTTGCGGGTCTACAACCCGCTGCCTTCACGAGTCAGAGGTGACCGGATTGTCCTGCCGGTCCGGCAGTCGTACACGTTTACGAATGCCGGCACGCGCAAGCTCGATCCGGTCACGCATCACACCACAAATTCTCTGGGGTTCCGCGGTCCCGAACCGCCCACCGACTGGGCCCAACACCTCACTATCCTCACCATCGGCGGCAGCACCACCGAATGCACGTTCCTCTCGGACGGCCGGACGTGGACGGACCAGTTCGCGCGGCGCGTCGCCGATCTGCGCGGCGATGCCTGGGTGAACAACGCCGGCCTCGACGGCCAGTCGACCTTCGGTCACCTGGTGCTGCTGCGACAGTTCGTGGCTGCGCTGCATCCTACCCTGGCGCTGTTTCTGATCGGCACGAACGACGTCGAGCGCGGCGGCGCGAACGGGTACGACGTCGCGCTGACCCCGCACACCGGCGGCGGGCTCCATCACGCCCTCGTCTTTCTCGCCGATCATTCCGAGGTGGCTGGACTGACGATGAACCTGGCGCGAGCGATTCGCGCCAGACGCGCCGGTTTCGGTCACAGCGAGGTGGACCTCACGACCGCCCGGCAACTGCATCTCGACGAACCTGAGATCGCGCGTGTGCTCCAGGAGCATCGCGACACATATCTGGCCGGCTACCGGACGCGGGTGAACGAGATCATCGCGCTGACGCGCCGCAACGGCATCACGCCCGTACTGATCACCCAACCGGCGCTGTTCGGCGACACGGTGGACCCCACGACGCGCGTCGACGTGAGCGGCGTGCAGGTGAACGGGCGCGGCAACGGACGACTCGAATGGCGATTGCTCGAGCTGTACAACGACGTGACGAGACAGGCGGGAGCGGAGGCCGGCGTGCAGGTCGTGGACCTGGCGCGCGCGATGCCGAAGGATTCGCGCTACTTCTACGACTTCCTGCACTTCACCAACGAGGGCGCCGTCCGCGTCGGCGACATCGTCTTTTCGGCGGTCGCGTCAGCGATCAAAGACCGCGAAACGCGCTGAGCCGACAGGCTCGGCAATCGGCATCAGGTTGCGGAGCGGCCCCGCGGACACAAACGGCTGCTGCGACGCGGCGTCGGTGCGCGTGAGGATCGAACTTCCTGCGGGCACTGCGGCCAGGTCGATCGTCTTCGGATCGAAATACCGCGTGCGGGGTCGCAGATCCTCTCGTCCCTCTTTCGCCAGATAGAGCGGCCAATACCAGTCGATGAACTGAATGTCCGTGCCCAGCCACACCGGCCGGTCCACGCCGGGCGGGTTGCGCCGCATCACCTCCTCGAGACCGCCGCGAATATTGCTCTCGAACCAGTATCCGGACGACAAGCGGTACTCGGTCATGTAGTGGACGTAGAACCCGCGAAACTGCAGCGGCACCGAGAGGAGGAGGGCGATGGCGGCCAGTTGCCGCAGACGGCCGCCGCGCAGCATCCAGGCCACTCCTGCGACGGCGATCAATGCCCCGAAGGGCATCACCACCAGCGCGCGGTTGATCTTCACCTCCGCCACGAGCACCGCGGCGATCGGCGCCAGAAAGAATCCCAGCAGCAGCGTCTCCGCCATCCGCATCCGGCGCGCCGACAACACGGCGTAAAGGCCCACCGGCAGAAGCACCGCCAGCGCGTAGGGAAACACGCCGGCCTGGCGCGTGGCGTTGATGTAGCTGGTGTCGCCGGAGAAGAAGAGAAATGACGGGTTGAAGAAGTTGTAGTAGGTGTCGATATATCGCGATGGCGCGAGCGCCGTGCTGACGTGCCGGCCGTCGAAGAAGCCGTACATCCGCAGCTGATCCGTCCATTGCGACGGGTGGGTCAGCAGCCACGGCACGAGCGGCAACAGCGGCCATGCAAAGCCCGCACACGCGACGAGGTACGGATGGCGCGTTCTCCCATACCGCCGGTACAGGACCAGGCACGTCACGAGCAGGTATACCGGCATCAGCACGAACGCCGCGAGATACGTGTAGACGCCGAGACCGAGCAGGCTGGTTCCCGCAAACAGCGCGCGGTCGCGCCCGCGATCGCAGAATTCGAGCAGGCACAGCAGCCAGCCGAGCATGAACGGCAGCACGTAGATGTGATCCGTCGCCAGCCGGCTGTGAATGAAGTGCGCCGGCGTCAGGGCGAACAGCGCGGCCGCCGTCACCGCCTGCAGGGTGCTCCCGAAGATCCGACGCGCGACGGCATACAGCAACACAACGTTCAGCGCGCCGATCATGGCGCTGGGTGTGCGGATGATCTGCTCCGACACGCCGAACACGGCGAGGAAGATCGACATCACGTAGATGTGGATCGGCATCGCCCAGAAGTTGCCGCCGACGAAAAAGAACATCGGCAGCAGATGTCCGTTGACGTCCCGCGCCGTCGTCGCGATCGTGTGCGCGTGCAGCGCGTAGATCGCTTCGTCGTGCGAGAGATACATCGGCGAGTAGCCGAGGCCGATTGCGTACAGCAGGAACACGGGAACGGCGATGCACGCCGAGACACCGGCGAC
>JANYHS010000247.1 GCA_025358945.1 Acidobacteriota bacterium | reverse complement strand
GCGGCGCCGAGCGCCTGGGCGACGGTAAAGCCTTCCGCTTCAAGAGCGTCGGCGATGGTCTGACGGAGGTCTGCCTCGTCTTCGACGACGAGCACCGTCGGTTGTTGGGACATACGGATCAAAGCCTATTACGGCTGCCTTTCCGGATTACAGGTTTTTCGCCGCCAGCCGATTGATTGAAGGAGAGGCAACCAGCAACCAATATGCCAACCGAAGGCACCAATTCGCCGTGGGAAGTACTGGTGGTCGACGATGAGGTCGGCATCCGCGAACTGTTGATGGCGTACTTCGGCAGCATCGGCATGACGGTGGCGGGAGCGCAGGACGGCCGGACGGCGATCAGCGCTCTGCAGCGTTCGCAGGGCCGGTATGGCCTGGTGGTGACCGATCTCAGTCTGCCTGGCGCGGACGGGTTCGCCGTGCTGCAAGCCGCGAAGCAGGCCAATTCGTCCTGCTACGTCGTGATCGTCACGGGTTACGCCTCACTGGACTCGGCGATTCAGGCCGTGCGCGTCGGCGCCTACGACTACCTCGCGAAACCGTTTTCGATCGGGCAGCTCGATGTGATCCTGAATCGCATCACGGATCGCGCGGCCCTCGAGCGCGAGAATCGGCAGCTGGTTGGCCAGTCGCAGCTGTCGTTCGCGGCAACCGCGCACGGGCGTCACGCGGCCCCGACGTATGCGGCGCCGGCCGCCCCCGCCAACGCGGTCGCGTTGCTCGAGCAGCGGATGTTGGCGATGGAATCGATGCTCGCCCGGATCGACGCGCGCCTGCGCTGATCGCCCGCGCCGCACACCGCAACATCGACGTCCACCCGACGCGTCGTGTCGGCGCACCGACGATCGACACGTCAAGCGCCGTACATTCAGCAATTTACAGGCAGGCATTGGTCTTGCTCTGTCGCTGGTATCGTGAACGATATCAACGACGCGTCCATCATCGCGGCGCTCGGCCGCCACATGACCAACCAGGTGGCGCGGCAGACCGCAGCCGCCAGCAACCTCGCCAACCTCGACACGCCCGGCTACAAGGCGCGCGAGGCGTCGTTTGCCGATGCGCTCGATGGTGAGCTGTCGCAGGTGGCGAAGACCGCGCCGGGCCATCTGGGTGGTGGCGCCTCAACCGATGCGGCGGGCACCACAGAAGTCGCGGGCCTCGCGGCGCGCCGCGACGGCAACAACGTGCAACTGGATCGCGAACTGCTCAACATGAATCGCGCCGCCGGAGATTTCAGCGCGGCGCAGACCGCGCTGTCCGCGAAGTTCCGGCTCGTGCGCTACGCCATCAACGAGGGCCGCTGATCATGTCCAGCCTCATCGGCGCGCTCAACGCCAGCGCCAGTGCGCTCGACGCCCAACGCTCGCGCATCGAAGTCGCCGTGTCGAACATGGCCAACGCCGAATCGACGCGCGGTGCGGACGGGCAGCCGTATCGGCGCCGTGACGTGGTGCTCTCGGAGGCGCCCCTCGACTCGTTCGACTCGGCGCTCGGCCGCGCCACCGCCGTCGGCGTGAAGGTGGCTGACATCGTCGAGGATCAGACGCCGTTCCGCCGGCGCTTCGAGCCGTCGCACCCGGACGCGGATGTGGACGGCTTTGTCGCCATGCCGAACGTGGACGTGCCCGAAGAAATGGTCAACATGCTGGGCGCCGCGCGCGCGTACCAGGCCAACCTCTCCGCCATTGGCCTGATTCGCGACACGATGCAGCGCGCACTGGATCTGGGGAAGTAGGCCATGGCCATCGACGCGATTGCTTCATCGGGCATCGGCGCACTCTCACGCGCGGGCGCTGGCGCAGCGGCTGCCGCGGGCGCATCGCCGGCGGGCGCGTTCAGCGACGGCCTCAACAAACTGCTCGCCTCGGTCGACTCGTCGGCGGGCGAAGCGAACAGCGCCGTCAGCAACATGCTCGACGGCGCCGGCGACGTGCACAACGCGATGATCGCCATGCAAAAAGCCGAGATGAACCTCCAATTGACCGTGCAGATTCGCAACAAGCTCGTCCAGGCGTATCAAGACGTGATGCGCATGACGATCTGAGCCACACATTCAAGCCGTGGACCCCGAACAGCTGACCGCGACGTTCAAGCGCCTGACCGCCACGCTGACCATCAAGCAGATGGCGACGCTGGGCTTCGTCTTCGTCGCCGTCGTTGGCGTCGTCGTCGGCTCGGCGTATTGGGTGAACACGCCGTCGTACTCGCTGCTGTTCGCGGACATGGACGCAGAGTCGGCCTCGTCGGTCGTGGCCAAGCTGAAGATCGACAAAGTGCCGTATCAGCTGGACGAAGGCGGCAGGACGATCCGTGTGGCATCGGAGCGCGTGGACGAACTCCGGCTGCAGTTCGCGTCGAACCAGGCGATGCCGGCGAGCGGACGCATCGGCTTCGAGATTTTCGATCGCACGGCCTTCGGCACCACCGAGTTTCTCGAGCACGTGAACTACCGCCGAGCGCTCGAAGGCGAGCTGGCGCGGACCATCTCCACGATCAGCGAAGTGGCCAGCGCGCGCGTGCACATCGCGATGGCGAAAGACTCGCTGTTCAGCGGCGACGCGCAGCCCGCGAAGGCATCCGTCGTTCTCAAGCTGAAGAGCAACCGTCAGCCGTCGACGTCGACGGTCGCCGGCATCGCCGGACTGCTGGCGGCCAGCGTCGAGTCGCTGCGACCCGAAGCCGTGGTCATCGTCGACACCTACGGCCGACCGCTGTCCAAGCCGGCGGATGACGCGGAGGACGCGAACACCGGGGCGCCGGTCGAGAAGCAGCATCGCATCGAACGCGACCTGTCCGCACGCGTGATGGCGTTGCTCGAGCCGGTCGTCGGCCAGGGCCATGTGCGCGTCAACGTGTCCGCGCGGCTCAATGCCAGCTCCGAAGAGCAGACTGAAGAACGCTGGGATCCGACGACGGTCGTCCGCAGCAGGCAGTCGTCGAGCGACAGCGGCAGCGGGGCGAACGGGTCGTCCGGCGTGTCTGGCGCACGCGCCAACGCGCCCGTCAGCGCCTCGGCCACACCGAAGCCCGCGACTCCGCCGGCGCCTTCGCCGGCGCCGATGACGGCCAGCCGGATCAACGAAGTCACGAACTTCGAGGTCAGCAAGATCACGCGCCATACGACCGCACCGCGCGGTCAGCTCGCGCGGCTCTCCGTCGCGGTCATCCTGGACGACGACCACAGCACGACGAAGAACGAGTCGGGGAAGGGCAAGGCGACCAACAAACCGCGGACGCCGGCCGAGATTCAGCGGATCCATGGCCTGGTCGCGGCGGCCGTCGGCTTTGACTCAGAGCGCGGCGACAAGCTGACGGTGGAGAACATCGCATTCGAAGAGCCGCCGGTGGAGGAGATCCCGCCGCCGCCGACGCTGCTGCAGAAGGTGGCGCCGCAGGTGATGGACATCGTCCGCATGAACATGGTCGAGGTGCTCCGGATCGCCGGAGTCCTGCTGCCGGCGGTGTTCGCGTTCTTCGTGGTGTTGAAGCCGATGGCGCGCCGCGCGCTCAAGCTGCCGAACGCACAGTTGCTCGGCTCGCCCGCGCTGGCCGCCGCCGGCGCCCGCTCCCTGCGGACCGTCGCCGACATGGAAGGTGAAATCGAGGCAGAGCTTGACGCCGCCGCCCAGGCGAGTGAGACGCGCCGGTTGCCAGTCCTCACCAAGCGCATTTCGAAAGTCGCCGACGCAGAGCCCGAGCATGTCGCGCGCCTCGTGCGCAGCTGGCTCGCGGACGAGGAAAAGTAATCCATGGCGCAGCAGCCCCCGCAACTGCAGATGACCGGCGTCCGCAAGGCCGCCATCGTCGTGATGGCGCTCGGCGAAGAGAATTCGGCGAAGCTGTTCAAACACCTGCAGGAGGACGAGATCGAGCGGATCGTTCGCGAAGTGGCGTCGCTCGGAACGATTGCGCCCGAGGTCGGCGAGAAAGTGCTCGACGAGTTTCACCAGATGACGACGGCGGCGGACTACATTTCCACCGGTGGCGTCGATCACGCGCGCCGGCTGCTGACCAAGACACTCGGTCCGGATCTCTCGCGCCGCATCCTCGATCGCGTGGTGAAGTCGTTCCACACCAACGCCGGGTTTGCGACGCTGGAGAAAGCCAATCCGCAGCAGCTGTCAAAATTCATTCTCGCCGAGCATCCGCAGACGATCGCCCTCATTCTGGCGCACCTGAACGCCGGCAGCGCCGCGCAACTCGTGACCCAACTGCCCGACGACATGCGCGCCGACGTGCTGATGCGGATGGCGAGCCTCGAGGACATCTCGCCAGACGTGATCGCCCGGATCTCCGGCGTCATCGATCAGCGTCTCAAGACGCTCGGCGGACCGCAGCGTGAGCAGCGTGGCGGCGTCCGCGCGGTGGCGGAGCTGTTCAACCGGCTCGATCGCAGCGTCAGTCAGCCGGCGCTCGAGCGGATCGAAAACGATTCCCCTGACATGGCCGTCTCGATCCGCAATCTGATGTTCGTCTTCGAGGACCTCGGGGCGGTCGAAGATAACGGCATCCGTGAAATCGTCAACCGCGCCGACAAGAAGCATCTGACCGTCGCGTTAAAGGGCGCCAGCGAGGAGATCCGCCAGCGCTTCTTCAACAACATGTCCAAGCGCGCGGCCGAACTGCTGAAGGAAGAGATGGAGCTGATGGGCGCCGTTCGCCTGCGGGAGGTGGAGAAGGGCCAGCACGAGATCGTGGCGATTGCGCGCAAGCTGGAAGAGGAAGGCCTGATCACCACCGGCGCAGGAGCAGGAGAGCCGTATGTCGTCTAAGGCGCATCGACTCGTGGATCCACTGCATGTCACGCGGTTCGACTGGGCCGGCGACGGCCTGTCGCCCGCTCCGACCGCTCGCGCCGCTCTCTACGACGTGGATCGGCGGCCGCCGCCTGCCAGGGAGCCGGACGTGGACCAGGCGGCGATCGAGCGAGACGCCTTCGCCAAAGGCTATGTCCAGGGCGAACGCGCCGGCGCGGAAGCGGCGGCCACGCGCGGAGAGTCGATGGTGCGCCGTCTGGCGCAGACGATAGAAGAACTCGGCGCGCTGCGAACCGAGATGCTGCACAAGAGCGAGAAGCAGCTGGTGCAACTCGCGATTGCGATCGCCAGCCGCGTCATCCAGCGCGAGATCACCCTCGACCGCGAACTCCTCGTGGCGATGGCGCGCGTCGCGCTCGACCGGCTCGGTGACGTGTCGGCAGCGACGATTCGCCTCAATCCGGAAGACTTTGCCGCGACGGCCGCAGCGCGGCACGGCGTCTTGTCGACGGAGGCGGTTCGCGTAGTGGCCGACCCGGTCGTGCATCGTGGCGGCTGCCTCGTGGAATCGGAGTTCGGCCTGATCGACCTCAGCGTGAGCGCGCAGGTCGGCGAGATCGCGCATGCCCTCCTCGGGGCGGACACGTCGATGCCGATGGAAGAAGAACCGGTGCGCATTGCGAGCTGATGCGATGGTCGGCGCCGTCGAGGCAGTCCCGCTCGATGCCTATCTTGCACGGGTCAGCGAGATTGAGCCTGCACCCATCAGCGGGCGCGTCTCGCGCGTTGTCGGGCTCGTCGTCGAGTCAACCGGTCCGCGGGCACGGGTCGGAGAAATGTGCGAGCTCAGAGGCGACGGCCCGCCGCTGGCGCTCGAGGTGGTCGGCTTTCGTGACGGGCGCGTCCTCTCGGTGCCGCTGGGCGACACGGCCGGCATTCGTCCAGGGGATCGCATTGTCGCCTGCGGCGGCGTGTTGTCCATGCCGGTCGGCGATCGGCTGCTCGGCAGGGTCATCGATGGTCTCGGGCGTCCGCTCGACAGTCGCGGGCCGCTCGGCGCAACTGAGCGCGCGCCGTTGCGTCCCGCTGCGCTGAATCCGCTGGCGCGCGACCCGATCGCTGAACCCATCGGCACTGGCGTCCGCGCGATCGACGGCCTGCTCACGTGCGGCCGCGGTCAGCGCATTGGTTTGTTTGGCGGCAGCGGCGTCGGCAAGAGCACGCTGCTCGGCATGATGGCGCGTGGCACCGAAGCCGACGTGGTCGTACTCGCGCTGGTCGGCGAGCGCGGACGCGAAGTGCGCAGTTTTCTCGAGCATGACCTTGGCGAGCGCGGTCTTGAACGTTCGGTGGTTGTGGTGTCGACATCAGACAGCCCGCCGCTGGTGCGGCTGCGCGCCGCCTACGGCGCCACCGCGATCGCGGAGCATTTCCGCGAACAGGGCAAGCACGTCCTGCTGATGATGGACTCGGTGACTCGATTTGCGATGGCGCAGCGCGAAGTGGGCCTGGCCGCCGGCGAGCCGCCGACCGCAAAAGGCTATCCGCCGTCCGTGTTCGCGATGCTGCCCGGGCTCCTCGAGCGCGCCGGTAACCTGCGCGGCCGAGGCAGCATCACGGCGATCTACTCCGTCCTCGTCGAAGGCGACGACACCAACGAACCGATCGCGGACGCGGTCCGCGGCATTCTCGACGGCCACATCGTGCTGTCTCGCGATCTGGCCGCGCGCAATCACTATCCCGCGATCGACATCCTGCCGAGCATCAGCCGGACGATGCCGGATGTGACGGGCGTGGATCACCGGCAGCAGGCGGGACGGGTGCGTCAATGGCTGGCGTCGCTGCGCGACAGCGAGGATCTGGTCAGCGTCGGCGCGTACGTAGCGGGCAGCCATCCCAGGATCGACGCGGCGCTCGAGCGTCGCGAGACCATCGATGCGTTCCTCTGTCAGAGCGCCGACACCTGCTGCGGGTTCGCCGACGCCGTCGCGGCGCTCGGCGAGTTGTAGGCGATGCGGGCTTTCCGGTTCCGGGCGCAAGCCGCGCTCGACTTGCGCCTCACACAGGAGGAGCAGGCGCTTCGCGCGCTCGCCAACGCGCAGAACGCGGCCGAACGCGCCCGCGCGCGCACGGACGCGGCGCTCGGCGGTGTGTCTGACGCCAATCAGCGGTTTCAGTCGGCGCAGCATGACGGGGCCAGCGGGTGGCAGATCAGTTGGCATCGAAGTTGGATAGCTAAACAGCGACTCGAGGTGGACGCGCGAAGACGCGAGGCGGCGATATCAGCTGTTGCCGTGGACCGCGCGGCCGCTTCGGTTCGGGACACCCACCGCACGCGCCGCACGCTGGAGCGCCTGCGGGACCGGTCCCGGCGCACGTACGACCGGGAAGCCGGGCGTCAGGACACGCGCGAGATGAACATGCTGGCTGGATTGCGCTACGTCGCACAGGCTGGCGATCAGGGAGGCAGTACGAGTGACGATTGATCCCACGACAGCCAGGACAGCCACGAGCGCATCGGCCGTCGCCGCGACGCCGACTAATCCGACCAAGAAGGATCCGCTCGGCCGCGATGCTTTCATGAAGCTGTTGCTCACGCAACTGCAGCACCAGGATCCCACGTCTCCGCAGCCCGATGGCGCATTCCTCGCGCAACTCGCACAGTTCAGCTCGCTCGAGCAGCTGCAGACCGCGAATGCGACGCTCGCGCAGATCTCCGGATTCTTCACGCAACTGCAACCGGCGACCACCACGACCCCGGCGACGACGGGGACCACCGGCCCGACGCCAACAGGAGGAAATTGAGATGTCGTTTTCAGCCAGTCTCTCCGGCCTCAACGCGAATCAGCAGAAGTTGAGCGTCATCAGCAACAACCTCGCGAACATCAACACGATCGCGTTCAAGTCGAGCACGGTCGACTTCTCCGACCTCGTGAGTCAGTCGGTGGGCGGCTCGAGCGCCAACCCGATGCAGGTCGGCCTCGGCGTCACCACTGGATCGATCTCGCCTAACTTCACGCAGGGCGGCATCTCGAACACCGGCGTGCCGACCAACGTCGCCATTCAGGGCAACGGCTTCTTCGTCGTTGGCGACACCGACCACCGCGCGTACACCCGCGCGGGAGATTTCTCGTTCGACGCCAATGGCAAGCTCGTGACCGCTGACGGCAACGCCGTGCAGGGTTACACGGCCACCAATCCGGCGACCGGCGCCATCATCACGACAGGCCAGCCGGCCGACATCGTCATTCCGCCAGGCGTGCTCCGCCCGCCGACACCGACGACCTTGTTCGGCACGGTCAGCAACCTGAATGTGGCCGCGTTGATCGGCGACACGTTCACCGCCTCGGTGCAGATCTACGATTCGCTCGGGACGGCGCACGTTGCGACCATGACCTACAAGAACACGGGCTCGGGCGCGTGGGACTACTCGCTGTCGGTCCCCGGCGAAGACGTGACCGGCGGCGCCGCCGGCACGCCCAAGGTGATTGGGAACGGCACGCTGACGTTCGACTCCGCCGGCAAGTTGAACAAGGTCAACGGCGCCGCGGCGGCCGACGTCAAGATCACCGGCCCCACCTGGAAGGATGGCGCGACGGCCACCGATTTCTACTGGGATCTGGTCGACGCCAACGGTGTCGGATCGCTCACGGGATTTCAGGCGCCGTCCGCGACCTCGTCGGTCGCACAAAACGGCGCGGGCGCCGGCACGATCGCCGGCATCAGCATCAACGCGGCCGGCGGCATTGTCGCAACGTTCGGCGCGGGCAAGACCGTGACGGTCGGTCAGATGGCGCTCGCGAATTTCAATAACCCGCAGGGACTCGTGAAGCTTGGCGCCAACAGTTTCGGCGAAAGCGGGTCGTCGGGCATCTCCAACGTCGGCACCGCCGGGACTGGCGGACGCGGCAGTCTGATCGGCAGTTCGCTCGAGCAGTCGAACGTCGACATCGCGCAGGAATTCACGCAGATGATTCTCGCGCAGCGCGGCTACCAGGCTAATTCGAAGAGCATCACGGTGGCCGACGAGCTGATGGTGGACACCCTCAGCCTCAAACGTTAGGAATCCTCGTGCTGAATGTCGACCCTACACCGCCGGCGCTGCCGGCGGTGCACGCCACCGCTGCGCCCGACAGCGCGACCGCTCCCAAGGACTCCGCAGACGCGTTCGGCGATCTGCTATCGCTACTCGCGAGCGCGCCAACGGCTCACGCGCCGAAGGTGACCGCGCGCACCGGCGGGAACGACTCGCGCGTCGCACGCGTCGTTATCGCGCCTGACGCCGCGACGCCGTCATGGTTCGGACTCTCGATCGCGACGGCACAAATCGCCAAAGCCGCGCCCGCCACCGATGCGGCGCCAACCGCCACAGCCGCTGCTCACCGCGACGATGACCAGGCGCTGGCAGACAACCCGACGTGGCTGTTCTCCATGGCCAGCGCGGCGACACGCGACGATGTTGCACCAGCGCCAACGACGTTCCCCGGCGACGTTGCGGGTGGCGCCGCCAACAACGCGACGGCGTGCACCGGACAGGCGTCCGATGCGGCCGCAGGCGCCGTGTCAACGCGTCCCGCGGCGATGTCGTCACCCGCAACGCCGTCGTACGGCGTGGAGCCACAGGACACTGACGCGCTGATCGCCGCCGTCACGGGCGCCGGGGTCGCGAGCGCCGTCGATGCCGCGGCGTCGGATGCGACCGGAGTGTCCGGCGTTCAGCCGCGCGTGCCGCAGGCCGCCTCCAAGGCGACGCTGCCGGGCCGTGCGATCGAATCGCCCGCCGGCAGGAATCCGTTGAGTCGTAGCCTCGCCGGCGAACCCGCTGCGTCGAACGCATCGAGCACCGCGGTCGATGGGAGCGTGACACCATCAACGCCGCGCGCGGACCCCGCGGCGTCCAATGCGAACCAGCCGTGGACAGCCTCGGTCACGCCGCACGCGGCGGCCCGTGAGAGGACGTCGACGGCTGCGGCGTGGGGCGAACCGTCGACGCCGCCGGTCGCGCCGCTGCGGACGCCCGTTGAGGCGCCAGCGGTCGAGTCGCGACTGGCTGATCCAGGCGCCGTCGCCAAGCGCGATACGCGCGGCTCCGACGAGCGGCGCCGCGATGCGCCGCTGACAAAGCTGACCGCGACCGCTCCGGGCGGCGTACTGTTCCAGGCGCCGGTCGATGCGCGCGCGCAGGCAATCAGCACGCCGGCGGCCGCCGACGTGGTCGCCACATCCCGTGCGGAGATTCCGGCCGAGGCCGAACTGCCGCGACAGATCGTGCAGGCGATCCGTCTGCAGTGGTCGGATGGCGTCGGTGACGCGCGGATCAAGCTGCAGCCGGAATATCTGGGCGAACTCTCGATCGCGATCCGCGTCGAGCATGGCGCGGTGACCGCCTCGCTCGAATCGAACTCGCCGGCGGTCCGCGCGTGGGTCGACAACAACCAGCCGCTCCTGCGTCAGGCGCTGGCGGAGCACGGTCTGCATCTCGATCAGCTGACGGTGAAGGAAGAACAGGCGTCGCCTGATTGGACCGGCGCCGAGGACGGCAAGCAGCGACAGCAGGAAGACGCAGCCAGAGACGCCCAACGCGCCCGCCGCCGGCGCAACGCGGACGGGCCTGCCTTCGAAATGGTGGCCTGACCCTCGCACCTTCGAACCCTGACGACAGTGTCGCCGCACCGTCACCGCGTCCGGCACAGCGACAATGCTCCCGCTCCCAGACTCGCTCAACCCCTCAATATGCGCCGTGTGTTGCGGCACCCGCCTTGCTCAACTGGTGATCACCAACATGAGTGAGACACCCGCTGAAGCCCCGAAACCCGCCAAGAGCAAACTGATCATCATCATCGCCGCCGTCGTGGCCGTCGCGGTCGCGGGAGGCGGCGCGTTCTGGTACACCCATCGCGGCGCGCCGGCATCCGCCGAGGCGCCCCACGCAAAGAACAGCGAGCGCGGACTCCTGTCGCTCGAGCCGTTCGTCGTCAACCTCGCCGATACGAGCGGGTCGCGCTTCCTGCGGACCACCGTGCAACTCATCGTGAAGGATGAGGCCGAAGCCGAGCACATCAAGAAATCCCCGGCCGCGCTGATGCAGACCCGCGGTGCGATCCTCGAACTGCTGACGGTGCAGACCGCCGAGAACCTGGTCACGCCGGACGGAAAAATCGCACTCAAGAAACTGATTGCCGAGCGCGCCAGCACGGCGCTCGACGACACCAAGGTGATTGATGTCCTCTTCTCCGATTTCGTCGTTCAGTTCTGAGGCGGGCGAGCCGGCCGATGCGCTGGCCGCCATGCTCGACGTCCGTTGCACCGTGGATTTCGTCCTCGGCACCGGCGCGCTCCGGGTCCGCGATTGCCTCCGGCTCGAGCGCCAGAGCATCGTACCGCTCGGCCAGCCGGCGGGATCGGATCTCGACGTCCGCGTGCACGGCGTCACGATCGCGCACGGGGAAGTCGTCATCATCGACGACAACACCGCGCTGCGTATCAGCAGAGTGACGCCTCCGGCCGGTGTGGAGGCCGCGTGAACATGCTCGCGCTCGCGGTAGACCAGGCCGTGACGTTCGGAGCCGATCCGGTGATGCCTGGCGGCCGCGCGTTGTTGTCGGTGGTGATCGTGATCGGGTTGCTCGGCGCCGCCGCATGGCTGCTGCGCCGGAACGCGCCAGCGCGGCGGACGCGGCAATCGGTCACTGTCGAAACGGCCGTCTCTCTCGGCGATCGCCGGTCCCTGGTCATCGTGGGTGTCGAAGGACGCCGCCTGCTGCTCGGCCTGACGCCGGGCAGCGTCTCGCTGGTCACCGAACTCGGCAACTCGTTTCCCGAGACGCTGCGCGCGTCGATGGACGCGGCCGCCATGTCCGGGCCGCCGACATGAAGCCCCGTGTGCTGATCATCGCCGTCGTGTTCGCGCTGCTGACGCTGGGTTCGTCCACCCTGTTCGCCGCTCAGCCCTCGCAGCCGCTCAATCTGAAAGTGGATGGCATCGGTGCGGTGTCCGCTCCGCTGCAGGTGGTCCTGTTCCTCACACTCATGACGTTTATCCCGGCAGTCCTGGTGATCATGACGTCCTTCACGAGAATCGCCATCGTCTTCCATTTCCTGAGGCAGGCGCTCGGCACGCAGGACATGCCGTCGAACCAGATGCTGGTCGGACTCACGCTGTTCCTGACGATGTTCATCATGGCTCCGGTGGCGGAGCGCATCAACACGGCAGCTATAGAGCCGGCGATGGCCGGCACGATCGACGTGATGACGGCGATCGATCGCGGTTCGCCGCCGCTGCGCGCGTTCATGCTGAAGCAGACGCGCCAGACCGATCTCGCGTTGTTCGTGGAACTCGGTCGTGCCGGGCGCCCGGCGAGCGCCGACGACCTGCCGATGCGCATCGTCGTCCCGGCGTTCGCGATCTCCGAACTGAAAACCGGGTTTCAGATGGGGTTCTTTCTCTTCATTCCGTTTCTGCTGATTGATCTGATCGTGTCCACGACGCTGCTGTCGATGGGCATGATGCAGCTGCCGCCGGCGATGATTTCGCTGCCGTTCAAGATTCTGCTGTTCGTGATGATCGACGGTTGGAACCTGATCGTCTCGTCGCTGGTGAGAAGTTTCATCTGATGTCCGAAGCTCTGGTCGTCGGCATCGTGCGGCAGGCCATCGAAACGGCGGTGATCGTGACGCTGCCGATGCTGGCCGCGGGCCTGATCGCCGGCATCCTGGTCAGCATCTTCCAGACGGTCACCTCGATTCAGGATAACGTCCTCGCCTTTATCCCGCGCGCCGCTGCGATCTTCGTCGTGTTCGCGCTGACGTTCCCGTGGATGCTTCGCGTCGTCACCGGATTTGCCGGTGCGCTGATCCGCCGGCTTCCCGAGCTCGTCCGGTGATCGATTTCTCGCCGATCGCACATTTCGGCCTGCTGCTCGCACGCCCCGGGATGCTGGTGATCGCGGCGCCTGCGTTTGGCGGCGCCTACGCGCCGACGCACGTGCGGCTGGCGCTCATCGTGTTGCTCGCCTTCACGCTGACCCCGTTCGTGCCGGTCCCCGATCTGACCGCGACGGTGGGCCTGGGGATGGTGATCGCGCGAGAGTTGGCGATCGGGTTCGCCATGGCGTTGGCGATTCGCGCGCTCATGGCCGGCGCGGAACTGGGCGGCCAGCTGATCGGATCGCAGCTGATGCTGTCCTATGGCTCGGTCATCGACCCGCAGGGCGGCGTCCGCAGCAACCTGATCGGGTCGCTCTACAGCAACCTCACGCTGATTACGTTCTTCGCCATCAACGGCCATCACACCTTCATTCGCAATCTCGCGTCCTCGTACGCGGCGCTGCCGATCGGCGTCGGCCACATTGATCCGTCGCTCGCGCGCACCGTCATGCAGTTACTGGCGATCGTCTTCGTGCTCGGGCTTCGTCTGGCCGCGCCGCTGATCGTGGTCATGCTGGTCGTGGAACTGGCGACCGGCCTCGTCTCGCGTGCGGCCCCGGCCATCAACCTGATGGCGATTGCCACGCCGATCCGTCTGACAGTCGGCCTGCTCGTTGTCGCGGCGCTCGTGTCGTTCCTGCCCGGCGTCGTCACGCGGTTCGCCACCACCATCGCCGAGCTGGGACTCCAGGCGGCGCGGGGCTTCAGGTAGACCCCGATGGCTGACGAGTCCGCCGGCGAAAAAACAGAACACGCATCACAGAAGAAGCTGAAGGACGCCCGTGAAAAGGGCCAGGTCGTCCGCAGCCGCGACCTGGTCGTGGCGTTCGCGTCGCTGGCCATCACGCTGGCGCTGGTCGGCACCGGAACGTCGATGATGTCGCGGCTGGCCGCGCGCGTCGGCATGGGCCTCACGCGCATCGGCGACACGCCTCTGGCATCCATTGGCGCACATGATCTGGCGACCATGGTCGCGACGGACATGGGGTTCGTGGGGCTGATCGTCGGCCCGCTGCTGCTGACGGCGGCGGTGGTCTCGGTGGCGGGCAACGTCGCGCAGTCCGGCTGGGTGTTTGCCCCGCAGAATCTGCAGCTCAATTTCGAGCGGCTCAGCCCGTCGAAGGGCCTCGCACGCTTGAAGCCGTCGCAATCGTGGGTGGATCTCCTGAAGCAGGCCGTGTCGGTCACGGCGATTTCCGTCCTTGCCGTGCGCGTCGTCACCGAAGTCGTCACCGACAGCCCGCGCCTGATGTGGATGGCGCCCGCCGAGACGGCCCGCACCGGCTGGCAGCATCTGCTCTCGCTGCTGTGGCGCGTGGGGTTTGCGCTGCTCGCGCTCGCCGGCGCCGACTACGGCCTGCAGTTCTGGCGTCAGCGATCGTCGCTGAAGATGAGCAAGCAGGAACTGAAGGACGAAGCCAAGGGGAGTGAGGGCAGCCCGGAAGTGAAAGCGCGTGTCCGCAAGATCCAGCGCGAGATGAACAAGCGCCGAATGCTGAAGGCGGTGACCAGCGCCACCATCGTCGTCACGAACCCGACGCACTTCGCGGTCGCGCTCGAATATCGCCGCGAGCGGATGTCGGCGCCGGTCGTCGTCGCCAAAGGCAAGGACCTGATGGCGCAGCGGATCAAGAAGATTGCGCGCGAGGCCGGCGTCCCGGTGGTCGAAAACGTCTCGCTCGCCCAGGCGCTGTTCAAGGGCAGTGAAGTCGGCGACGCCATCCCGGGCGCCCTGTTTGGCGCCGTGGCCGAAATGCTCGCGTATCTCGTGCGCATCAAGCAGTTGATGCTGTGAAACGATTATGACCCCCAAGAAGCATCTCTCCGCCTCCCGTCGCGCGTCGCAGTTGCTGGCGCCGGCCGCCGTCATGGCGGTCGTGCTGCTGATGATCGTGCCGCTGCCGCCGCTGATTCTCGACCTGCTGCTGTCGGTGGACATCGGCCTCTCGGTCGTGCTGCTGCTGACGGTCATCTACGTCAAGCAGCCGGTCGAGTTCAATGTGTTCCCGTCGTTGCTGCTGTTGCTGACGCTGGTGCGGCTCTCGCTCAACGTCGCCTCGACGCGGCTGATCCTCATGCACGGACAGGAGGGTGTCGAAGCCGCCGGCCACGTGATCATGTCGTTCGGCCAGTTCGTCGTCGGCGGTAACTTCGTCGTCGGCGTGGTCGTGTTCCTGGTGCTCATCGCGATTCAGTTCCTGGTGATCAACCACGGCGCGGTCCGCATCTCGGAAGTAACGGCGCGGTTCACCCTCGACGCGATGCCGGGCCGACAGATGGCGATCGACTCGGACCTGAACGCCGGGATCATCGACGACAAGGAAGCCCGCGCCCGCCGCGAACGGGTTCGCAAGGAAGCGGACTTCTACGGCTCGATGGACGGCGCGATTCGCTTCACACAGCGCGACGCGCTCGCTGCCGTCCTCATCACCGGCGTGAATATCGTCGCCGGGCTGATCATCGGCGTGTTCCAGCACAACATGGATCTGGGCACGGCCGCGCAGAACTACACCATCCTGACGATTGGTGAAGGGCTGGTCACCGCAATTCCTGCGTTGCTGGTGTCGATGTCCGGTGGTTTGATCACCACGCGCGCGGCGTCGGAGTCGAACCTCGGCGAGGACGTTGCCGAACAACTGCTCGCGCGCTCCAAACCTCTGGCGGTCGCGGCCGGCGTACTCGTCGGGCTCTCGCTGATTCCGGGTCTGCCGAAGTTCTCGTTCATCACGGTGGCGATTCTGCTCGGCGCGGCGGCGTACGCCAACCGGACGCGCGCCACGTCGGAGGCGGGCGCCGACCCGCCGCCGGCGGCGCCGGATGCGATCGACGTCGCCGTCACCATCGATCAGCTGAGCGTCGAAGTCGGCTACGCGCTGGTCGCGCTCGTGGACGAGAAGCAGGGCGGCACGCTGCTGAACCGCGTCCGTGCGATCCGTCGCCAGATCGCGACCGACACCGGCGTCGTCGTGCCGCCGGTGCATGTGGCGGACAATCTACAGCTCGCGCCGCGGGGGTATTCCATTCTGGTCAAGGGCATCGAAGTCGCGCGTGGCGAGCTCTACGCGGACCGCCTGCTCGCCATCAATCCGGGAACCGCGGACACCGTGCTCGATGGCACCGCCACCCGCGAGCCCGCGTTCGGGCTGCCGGCCGTCTGGATCAGCCAGGATCAGCGCGACAAGGCGTCCGCCGCCGGCTTCACCGTCGTGGACGCGACGACCGCGCTGTCGACCCATTTGTCAGAGACCATCCGTGGCTTCCTGCCCGATCTGCTGACGCGTCAGCAGACGAAGGAACTCGTGGACCGCGTGGCCCAGACGTCGCCAAAACTGATCGAGGAGCTGGTGCCCAAGCTCTCGTCGATTGGCGACATCCAGCGCGTGCTCCGCCAACTGCTGCGCGAGCGCGTCCCGATTCGCGACCTGACGACGATCCTCGAGGCGATTGCGGACGCGGCGTCGGCGTCGAAGGACGCGGAGGCGATTGCGGAGTCGGTGCGCAGCTCGATCGGCCGCGCCATCTGCCGGCCGTATCAGAACGAAAAGGGCGAGCTGCCGGCCATCGCCCTGTCGGCCGCGCTCGAAGAAAAGCTGCTGGCGTCGATCATCCGCACCGAGCAGGGCGCGGTCCTCGCGCTGGAGCCGTCGCAGGCGCAGCGGCTGGCCACCCGGATCGCCGAAGTCTTCGCCTCGGCAGTGGCACAGCCTGTGCTGCTGTGCACACCGACACTGCGACCACACGTATGGCGACTCTTCGCGAGAGTGTTGCCGCACCTCGGGGTCCTGTCGCACAACGAGATTCCACCGCAGATTTCGGTCGCCGCGATTGCGACCCTTGACTGACATGTATCTAAAGAAATTCCGCAAGCCTACTGTCCAGGACGCGCTTCGCGCCGTTCGTGAGGAGTTGGGCCCGAACGCGCTGGTGCTCTCCACCGAACTCGTGTCATCGACGGGATGGCGCGGCTGGCTGGGTGCGCGCGAGGTCCAGGTTACCGCCGGCGCCGCCCGCGAGATGTCGGAGAGCCGGCCACCCGCCAGCGAGCGTCGGCGCGCCGACACGGGAACCGGCCGGGACGCCATCGTGGCCCGGCTCGTCGCCGGTGGTGTGGAACGCGCGCTGGCCGACGAGGTCGCCGCGGGCATGCCGCCGGCTGAATGCCGCGGCGCCTCGCTGGCGTCCCTCACACGCGCGCTGGCCACGCACCTCACCGACGCCGCGGCCGGTCATGAAGCGTTCGCGCGGGTCGAAGTATTCGTCGGCCCTCCCGGAGTTGGCAAGACGACGACGCTGGCCAAGATTGCCGCCCAGACGCGGGCGCGCGAGGGGCGCGCGCTCGGGATGGTCGCGGCCGATGCGTTCCGCGCGGGCGCCATTGAGCAGCTCCGGGTCTACGCCGACGTCATCGGCTCGCCGTTCAAGGTTGCGCGCACGACCGAAGAACTCGACAAGGCGCTGATGTCCTCGCGGCAGCCGTTGCTGGTGGATACGGCGGGCCGTTCGCCGTCTGACGGCGGCGTGCGCGAGCTGCTGCGGCTGGTCGGGCGCCGGCGCGGCGTGCGCACGCACCTCGTGATGGCTGCCGACACCAGCGCCGCATCCGCGCGCCGAATTTTCGATACCTATCAGGACGCGCGGCCGGATCGGCTCATCGTCACGAAGCTCGACGAAGCCGAGTCGCTGTCGCCCCTGCTGAGTGTCGCGCGCGAGCGCGGACTCCCGATCTCCTATCTCACGTCCGGGCAGCGCGTCCCCGAGGATCTCGATCGCGCGACGGCGGCACTGCTCGCGGATGCGGTCCTGCGCGACCCGCTGCGGTCCTGCGCGGTGACGGCATGATGCGCGCTCCAGGCACCCGGCCCCGCGGGATCACGGTCGGCATCACGAGCGGCAAGGGTGGCGTCGGCAAGACGTCGGTCACCGTCAACGTGGCCGCCGCGCTCAGCGCGCTGGGCTACCGCGTGGGTGTGCTCGACGCCGACTTCGCGCTCGGCAACGTGGACGTGATGCTCGGCCTCACGCCAGGCGCGCACGTCGGGGCGGTGCTGGCCGGCGACGTCTCGGTCGGCAGTGTGTCCCTCGCAGGACCGGGTGGCATCCGCGTCATTCCCGCCGGCAGCGGCATCCGCGCCCTGACGACGCTGACGCCCGATCAGTGGATTCGTCTTGGCCAGCTGATCGCCTCCGCCTCGTCCGAACTCGATTTTCTGATCGTCGACACGGCGCCCGGGATCGGCGACACCGTGATCGATCTGGCCCGGCTCATCGATCGCATGATCGTCGTGACGTCGCACGAACCCACATCGATCGTCGACGCCTACGCCATGGCGAAATTGCTGACGGCGGCCGCGCCGCACCGTGAGATCGGCGTCGTCGTCAATGCGGCGCGCGATGCCGGCGAAGGGCAGACCGTCTTCCGCCAGCTCGACGCCGCCGCGCACCGGTTCCTGAAACGCAGCCTCCGCTACGACGGCTACATCGTACGCGACCCGCAGGTCGGCGAGTCAGCGGTTGACCAGCGCCTGGTCGTGACCCATTGCCCGGACGCGCCGGCAAGCCGCTGCTTCCGGCGTCTGGCCCTGCGTGTGGCGAACTGGCTACCCAGCGCTCCGGTGACGTCACAAGAATTCGAAAGGATGGAGGCGCCCCGATGCGCATGAACCACGCTCCCGAACACGATCTGGAAACGCGCGACCGGCTGGTCATGGACCACGTCGGCCTCGTGAAATCCGTCGCCAGCCGTCTGGCGCACCGCCTGCCGTCGCAGGTTGAAGTCTCCGAGCTCGTCAGCGTTGGCGTGCTCGGCCTGATCGACGCCGCCGGGCGCTACCGCGCGTCGACCGGCGTGCCGTTCGACGCGTTCGCGCGGCGCCGCATCCACGGTGCGATGCTCGACTCGCTGCGCGGCCTCGACTGGGCGCCGCGATCGCTTCGCAAGATGCGGCGTCACGTGGACGGCACGATGGCGCAGCTGCGCCACGAGTTGAAGCGCGAACCGGAGGAAGGCGAGATTGCCGCCGCGCTGAACGTCTCCGGCTCCGCGTACAACAAGATTCTCGATCAGCTCCGTACCGCCGACCTGGCTACGATTCGTCAGGCGTCGGTGAACAGCGATGGGCAAAGCACGCTCGAGGTCGCGATCGACACGTCAGAGGGCCCACTCGCACGGCTCGAACGGATTGAGCTGCGGGAACACCTGGCAAACGCGATTCAACAGATTCCGGAGCGCGAACGCCAGATCCTCGCGCTGTATTACGAGGAAGAGCTCACGCTCGCCGAAATCGGCGAGGTGATCGGCGTTGGTGAATCACGCGTGTCGCAGCTGAGGTCACAGGCGGTCGCGCGCCTGCGCTCGCTGTTGCACTCGTCACTCCAGCGCAGAAAGACGCACTAGGCCGATGAGCAAAATTCTTTCGCAGGACGAGATCGACGCCCTCCTCAGCTCGTCGGCCGAGGCCGCGCAACGGGAGCGAGAACGGCGCGAGAAGAGAGAGGATCCGAGTCTCGGCGCCGTCATCCGGTACAACTTCCGGCGACCGGATCGCGTCTCGAAGGAGCAGATCCACTCGCTTCATTTCCTCCACGATCGCTTCGCGCGTAACGTCGCAACGTCGCTGTCGGCGTATCTGCGGACGATCACCGACGTGTCGGTGGTGTCGGTGGAGCAGTTTTCCTACTCGGAATTCCTGATGTCGCTGACCGACCCGACGGCGTTCTACGCGCTGGCGATTCCGCCGTTCGACGAACTGGGCGCGCTGGAGATCAACCCGACGATCGCGTTCGCGATGATCGATCGCATGCTCGGCGGCGTCGGGCAGGCGGTCGCGCTCAACCGCGGGCTCACCGACATCGAGCAGCACGTCGTCGATTCGGTGGTGAAGATCCTGCTCGACTGCCTCACCGAAGCGTGGCGGCCGATTGTCGAGCTCGCGTTCGGTATCCGCGGGCGCGAAACGCGCCCTCAGATGCTGCAGGTCGCGGCGCCGAACGAGATCGTCATCATGATCGTGTTCGATGTACGAATCGGCGACACGCGCGGAATGATTAATCTCTGCATTCCGGCGAGCATCGTCGAAACGACGGGTGCGCACTTCGTGCAAGCCTGGCATCGCCAGCGTCGCGAACCGTCCCACATCGAACGCACCTGGCTTCGCGAGAACCTCGCGCGCGTACCGATGGCGACCGTGGCGATGCTCGAGGCGAAGCTGACCGCTCGAGACCTGCTCGCGCTGACGCCGGGTGACGTCGTGTCGTTGGGCGTGCCGGTCTACAAGCCGATCGACGTGCGGGTCGGCGGCACGCTCAAGTTCAAAGGACGTCTGGCCGCGGAGTCCGGGTGGGGCGGTGTGCGCGTGACGCATCGCTGCGACGGCGCTGGCGTGGAGATCGAGGGTTAGATGGCGGACACCTTCTCCGTTCGGGAGTACGCCGACGCGCTGGTCAACGAGCTGGCAGCGGCGATTGAGTCCGTACTCGGCGGGCCGGTCGTCGCGGTGGCAGGCGCCGCCGCCAACGGCGGTGGCTGGACGGTCGCCTTCGCCGTCACAGGCGGCCTCACGGGATCGATCAGCGCGTGGGTGGACGGCGCCGGCGCCGCGACCGTCGCGCGGCGCGTGATGGGCCTCGAGGAAGAGCCCGATGCCGCGGTCGTGGCCGACATGCTCAGCGAGATGTGGGCGCAGGCGGCGAGCGCGCTGTCTTTGAAGGAGCCGTTCACGGGTGTGAAGTTGAAGGCGAGCGCGCCCGTGTCAGCCGACGTCAGCGACCGTCCGTTGACCGCCTACGGATTGACCGTCGAAGGCTCGGCAATCGCGCAGATTGCGCTCACGGCGGCCGTCGAGGCGCCGGGGCCCAAGGCGGTCGAGCGGCCGGAGCCGATGCTCGCAGCGCGACCGCACAGCGCCAGCCTCGACGTCGTTCTCGACATCGAGATGCCGCTCATCGTGCGCTTCGGCCGGACGCAGATGACCCTCAAGACGCTGGCGGCGCTCGGACCGGGTTCGATTGTGGACATGGGCCGGTCGCCGGATGAACCGGTCGAGATGCTGGTCG
>JANYHS010000246.1 GCA_025358945.1 Acidobacteriota bacterium | reverse complement strand
CCGCGGATCACGGTGATCGCCGACAGCACGCGCGTCAGCCATTGCCGGTCGTAGCGGACGTCGGCGACACCCGGCATCTGCCGCAGCATCACCGCCAGATTGTCGACGCTGGCGCTGACGCCAGGACCCGGCCGCAACCTGACCTCGAGCGATGCGGGAAGCGGATTGCCACCCAGTCCGTCCACGGCCGCCGCCAGATCACCGAACGTCTGCTTAAAGCGCGCCAGCGCATCGGCTTTCGAGACGTACTCGTGCGCGGTAATGATCTCGCCTGGCGCCAGCAACAGCTCGACGCCACGACGGTCACCGGCGGACACATCGTCTTTCAAGTAGACCGACAGCTCCGCCGCGTTGCTCCACTCGGCGCCCAGCCGCTCCAGATTCGCGGTGACGACGAGGAATCCGCCGAGCACGAACAGCGCGAGCGCAATCGTCATCGTCGACAGCAGACCGGCCTGCCGCCCTCGCCACAGGCTGGCGAAGGCTTCTTCGAAGGAATATCTGAGGGCGCGCATGTCAGGCGACCTCGACCACTTTGCCGTGATCCAGCGTGATCGAGCGTCGGCCGACGCGGCGAATCAACTCGCGATCGTGCGTCGCGACCACGACGGTGGTGCCGCGGGCGTTGATTTCGCGGAACAGGTTCATGATCTCGAGCGACAGATCGGGGTCAAGATTGCCGGTCGGCTCGTCCGCGAGCACGAGCTGCGGATCGTTGACCAGCGCGCGGGCGATCGCGATGCGCTGCTGCTCGCCTCCCGACAGTTCCTCGGGGAACGCGTTCATCCGGTGCTGCAGTCCGACCCATTTCAGCACTTGAAACGTCTTGCGCTGCTGCGTGGCAACCGGCAGTCCGAGTACGCGCATGACAAAGGCGACGTTCTGGAACACGGTGAAGCGCGGGATCAGACGGAAGTCCTGGAAGACGAAGCCGACGCTGCGGCGGAACGTCTGCACCTGTGACGGGCGCAGCGTCTTCAGATCGCGGCCGAGCACCTTCAACTCGCCCTCAGACGGCACGTCTTCGCGCAGCAACAGCTTGAGCAGCGTCGACTTCCCCGCGCCACTTGGGCCAGTGAGAAAGATGAACTCGCCTTTGTCGATGGTGAGGGACAGATCGCGCAACGCGTAGACGCCGCGGCTGTAGAACTTGGACAGGTGATAGGTCTCTATCAACTTCGAAACCTTATATCACGCTTCGAGCGCACGCTTGAGCAGTTCGTTGACGCGCGTCGGGTTGGCCTTCCCCGCCGCGGCCTTCATGACCTTGCCAACGAGGAAGCCGAACGCGCTGGTCTTGCCGCCGCGAAAGTCCGCGACCGGGCCGGCGTTCGCGGCCAGCACGTCTGCGATCAACGCCACGATCTGCGACTCGTCGTCGATCTGCGCGAGGCCTTGCGCCGCGACGACCGCGCCTGCCGTCTGTCCCGTCACAAACATCGTCTCGAAAACGCCCTTGGCCATCGACCCGCTGATCGCGCCGTCGTCCACGAGCGCGAGCAAGGCCGCCAGGCCGGCCGCCGGAACCTTCTCGGCCAGCAGCTCCGCATCGTCCGACCCCAGATCGTTCATCTTCGCGCTGATCAGGCCAAGCACCCAGTTCTTCGCCGTCTTCGCGTCCGCGCCGGCTCGCACCGCCTCCTCGAAGTAGCGCCCGAGGCTCGGCCGCACGTGCGTCAGCATCGACGCGTCGGCCGGGGTCAGTTGATGATCCGCAACCAGCCGCCTGCGCCACACGGCGGGCAGTTCAGGGATCGTCGCGCGGACGGCCGCGATGCGCTCGGGCCGCACAATCAGCGCCGGCAAATCGGGTTCGGGAAAGTACCGGTAGTCGTGGGCTTCTTCCTTGCTGCGCATCGACACGGTGTGCTTCGCGCCGGAATCCCAGAGCCGCGTCTCCTGCACCACGCGCTCGCCAGACTCGAGCACATCGATCTGTCGCGCGCGCTCGTACTCGATGGCCTCTTCCAGGAATCGGAACGAATTGAGATTCTTGATCTCGGCTTTCGTGCCGAGCGGCGCACCGGGCTTCCGCACGGAGACGTTGGCGTCGCACCGGAGGCTGCCCTCTTCCATGTTGCCATCGTTGACGCCGAGGGCGACGAGGAGTTCGCGGAGGTAGCCGAAGAACCCGGCCGCGTGCCTGGCGTCGCGGAAGTCGGGTTCCGTGACGATCTCAATCAGGGGCGTGCCGGCGCGATTCAGGTCGACATAACTGCGGCGATCGGAATCCCCAAAGCCGTCGTGCAGCAGCTTGCCCGCGTCCTCCTCCATGTGGATGCGCGTAATTCGGATGTCGTAATCGGGCGCCCAGTCGTCGCTCTTTGCGGCGACCATGCCGCCGACGGCCAGCGGCAATTCGTACTGGGAAATCTGGTAGCCCTTGGGCAGGTCGGGGTAGAAGTAGTTCTTCCGCGCGAAGATCGATCGCTCCTGCACGGCGCAGCCGAGTGCGAGCGCGGCGCGGATCGCGCAGTCCACGGCCGCCCGGTTCAGGACCGGCAGCGCGCCCGGCAGCCCGAGACAGACCGGACAGACATGCGTGTTCGGCTTGGCGCCGAACGCGGTGCTGCAGCCGCAGAAGATTTTCGACGCGGTCCGCAGCTGCGCGTGAATCTCGAGCCCGATCACCGCTTCGTAGCCGGAAGGCTCCACCGTGAACCCTACGCGTTCGGTCCGGCTGCGAGGACTTCCGCGGTCACGCCCGGCGCGAACGTCTTGAAATTCTCGACGAACATCTGCGCCAATTTGTGCGCCTGCACGTCGTAGGCGGCGCCATCCGCCCACGTACTGCGGGGCCGAAGGACCTCAGACGGCACGTCCGGACAGGTCACGGGGATGGCGAGGTTGAAGATCGGATCCACTTCGTACGCGACAGTGTCCAGCGCGCCGGACAGCGCCGCCCGAATCATCGCGCGCGTGTGCGCAATCTTCATCCGCTTGCCGACACCGTAGGCGCCGCCGGTCCATCCGGTGTTGACCAGCCACACGCGCGCGTTGTGGCGTGCGATTTTCTCGCCAAGCATCCGCGCGTAGCGGCTCGGCGCCAGCGGCAGGAACGGCGCGCCAAAGCAGGTGCTGAACGTCGCCTTCGGTTCGGTGACGCCCTTCTCCGTGCCCGCCACTTTCGCGGTGTAGCCGGAGAGAAAGTGATACATCGCCGCTTCCGGCGTCAGCCGGGAAATCGGCGGCAGCACGCCGAACGCGTCCGCGGTCAGCATGACCACGTTCTGCGGATGACCGCCCTGCCCGGTCGGCACCGCGTTGTCGATGAATGCGATCGGATAGGCCGCGCGCGTGTTCTCGGTGTAGCGGTCGTCGTCCAGGTCGAGCTCGCGCGTCTGCTCGTCGATGACGACGTTCTCCAGCACCGTGCCGAACCGCCGCGTCGTCGCGTAAATCTGCGGCTCAGCGTCAGCAGACAGGCGGATCGTCTTCGCGTAACAGCCGCCCTCGAAGTTGAACACGCCGCGATCGCTCCAGCCGTGCTCGTCGTCGCCAATCAGCATGCGATCGGGATCGCTCGACAGCGTCGTCTTGCCGGTGCCGGACAGGCCAAAGAACAGCGCCGTGTCGCCGCCCTTGCCGATGTTGGCCGAGCAGTGCATCGACAGCACGTTCTGCATCGGGAGGAGGTAGTTGAGCACCGAGAAGATCGATTTCTTCATCTCACCGGCGTAGCTGCTGCCCGCGATGAGGACCAGCTTCTTCGCGAAGTTGAGCGCGATCATCACCTCGGACTTGCCGCCGTGGCGCGATGGATCCGCTTTGAAGCTGGGCGAATCGATGATCGTGAACTGCGGCGACGCCGCCTCGGCCGCTGCGGGATCGTCGATGAACAGATTCCGGCAAAACAGGTTGTGCCAGGCGAACTCGTTGATCACGCGCACCGGCAGACGGTATTCGGGATCGGCGCCGGCATAACAGTCGAGGACGAAGAGCTCCTTGCCCTTCAGTGACGCCAGGAGGTCGCGGTGCAGCGCGTCGAACTGCCCGGGCTCCATGGCGCGATTGACCGCGCCCCAGGCGATTTCGGTTTCGCTGCTCGCCTCGCGCACGATGAACTTGTCATTGGGTGAGCGTCCGGTGTGCAGTCCCGTGCGGCAGGTCAGCGGCCCCGCGGCGGCGATCAGCCCTTCCTGCCGGCGGACGGCTTCCTCGTACAGCACAGCCGGCGACAGATTCCATCGCACCCGATCGGTCTGGATGCCGTCGCGCTCGAGTCCGCGCGCGCGCTCAACCTCGGTGCTCATCAAACGCTCCCTAAGATACGAAGGCCCAGTGACATACGCGGAAAAGTTGGAATTATACGTTAAACTGTAAACGCCGATTGAATCACATCGTAATGCTTCTATGAGTGACGTGCGACCTGCACACGACGCACCTCTGGCTGGCTCGGCCATCAACGAACCGCTGGATGCCACGGCCCCGCTGGACTGCAACGCCCGGTCTGCCGGCGCTGCGCGCCGGGTCGTCGGCGCGCCCCACTCCGAAGACTCACAAATTGCCGTCGCTATCCGGAGCCTCGTCGAACGCGGCGACATGGACGAAGCGCGCGACCGCTTCGGCGAACTCGTCGTCCTCCACCAGCGGCGCGCCACACGGATCGCCTATCAATATCTGCGGGACGCGGCGGATGCGGACGAAGCGGTCCAGGACGCGTTTCTTAAAGTGTTTTCCCACATCACGTCGTATCGCGAAGCGTGGCCGTTCGAGGTCTGGTTCACGCGCATTCTCATCAACGGCTGCCTCGATCGCCGCAAGGCGCGCAGCCGGCGCGATCGCTGGTTCGTGGGCGGCGAGATTTCGAGCGCCGACGAAGCCCGCGCCTCGGCCGCCGCGCTCCCGGCGGACCCGGAGCACAAGCTGCTGGGCCGCGAACGCCGCGCCAAGCTGGCCCGGGCGATCGATCGCCTCGACGGCCGGCAGCGCACGGTGTTCATGCTGTGCCACTACGGCGACTGCACACCTCGGGAAGTCAGCGTCATGACCGGACTGAACGAATCCACCGTCCGCGTTCACCTGTTTCGCGCCGCGCGCAAACTGCGCGGCCTGCTCGGAGGCCAGCCGTGATCCACCGCGCGCATCACCTCCAGGAAGAGCGTCTCTTCGACTCCTACATGGCCGAGCGAAGCGGCGGACCCATCGACCCGCCGGTCGCTGAACATCTCGCCGACTGCGCGTCGTGCGCGACGCGCTACGCGGAGCTGATGGCGTTCATGGACACGCTGCGCCGCGAGGGCGACGCTGACGCCGACGCCATCTTCACGCCGGAGCGCCTGATGCTCCAGCAACAGCAGATTGCGCGCCGGATCGCCCTCGTCGGACGGCCGGCACGCGTACTGAGCTTCCCCGGTCGTATCGTCCAGCGAACGATCGGCGCGTCCGCGTCGCATGGGGCGCACCGCTGGATCGCCGCGGCGGCCGCAGCCGGCTTGTTCGTCGGCGTCGCCGTCGGCGCGTCGTACGACTGGCGTCTGGCAGCCCGTGGCCGCCAGATGTTCGCCGCCAACACCGGTCCGTCCCGTACCGCGCGCCCGGCGCCTGTCGCCGGGCGGAGCAACACGTTCGCCGACGGCGCGGCCGATGATGCGTTCCTGTCGGACCTGGAATTCGCGCTCGAACGGCCACACACGCGCGAGTTGCTGGCATTCGACGCATTGACGCCCCACGTGAGGGAAATCAGGGATCAACGTTAGCCCGATGCCTTCCCTCATCTTCCGAAAAGGCCTCGATATGAAGCATGCCGTCGCCGGCATGCTGGCCGACAATTACCACAGCTCGATCGTCGAGACGATCAAAGCCGACGACTTCACGCACCGTGCCGGGCGGCTCACCGTCCATCTCGCGCGTGAATTCGGGTTCTGCTACGGCGTGGATCGCGCCGTCGACTACGCCTACCAGACGCGCGAGCGCTTCCCAGATCGTCACGTCTTCCTCACCGGAGAAATCATCCACAACCCGCACGTCAACGAAAAGCTGCGGGCGATGGGCATCCGCTTTCTGACCGACGCCGGGGAAAACACCGACAGCCTCGACGCGTCAGACGTCGTCATCCTCCCGGCCTTCGGCGTCACGGTCGCCATGCTCGAGCAGCTCGATCGCCGCGGCTGCACGTTGATCGATACGACATGCGGCTCGGTGCTCAACGTCTGGAAAAACGTGCGTCGGTATGCCGAGAGCGGTTTCACCTCGATCATCCACGGCAAGGTGTGGCACGAGGAAACGCAGGCGACGGCGTCGCAGGCGGTGCAGTACGGCGGCACCTATCTCGTCGTGTTCGATCAGGGGGAAACGGACATCGTCTGCAACTACATCCGTCACGGCGGCGATCGCGCGGCGTTCATGGCGCGCTTCGAGAAGGCCGCCTCGCCTGGCTTCGACCCCGACCGCGATCTGCAGCGCATCGGTCTCGCCAACCAGACGACGATGCTGATGACCGAGTCGCTCGAGGTCGGCGAGATGATCCGCGCGGCCATGCGCGACCGGTACGACGACGCCAACCTTGCCACGCACTATCAGGCGTTCGACACGATCTGCAGCGCCACCCAGGATCGCCAGGATGCCGTCGTCGCGCTGCTGCGCGAGAAGCCGGTGGACCTGATGATCGTCATCGGCGGCTACAACAGCAGCAATACGGCTAACCTCGCGCGCATGTGCCATGCCTCGCGCCCGACGTTCCACATCGCAGATCCGGACTGCCTGGTCTCGGCGCAGGAGATCCGGCATCGGCCGGTAGGATCGAAAGCCGAGGTGACCGCGATGGGCTGGCTGCCGCCGGAGGGACCGCTTTCAATCGGGCTGACGTCGGGGGCCTCGACGCCCGACAATCTCGTCGGCGCCGCGATCGCGCGGCTCACGGAATTCTGCGGATAACAAAGACCGCCCTCCCTGGGGAGACGACGTAAAAACTTGTCTCCTGCTAAACACTTCCAGAGACCCCGTCGTATTCCCTCAAGTAACGGTTTTCCAGAGGTTTACGCATGAGGCAGACTTGGATTTGTCGGCTGCTGTCAGCGGCTTTCGTGCTGGCGCTCGCTGCCCCTATCCACGGACAATCGTTTGGTTTCGCGTGGTGGAAGGACGCCCAGTTTCAGCACGATCTGAGCCTGTCCGCCGATCAAACCGCACGGATCGATGCCATCTTCCAGGCGGCCATTTCCCAGCTTCGACCGAAGGCCGAGGAACTGACCAGGCAGGAAGAGCTGCTGTCTCAGCAGATCGTGGCCGGAGCCGACGAGGCGCTGGTCATCAAACAGATCGACAAGGTGGAAGCCATTCGGGCCCACCTGAACAAAATGCGAACACTGATGCTCCTCAAGGAGCGTCAGGTGCTGTCGTCCGACCAGCGGGTCAAGTTGAACAAACTCCACGAACAGTGGGAACGGGATCACAAGCGGCCGTCACGCGGAGACGTCAAGTAATGGAGAGACTGGCAATGACACGGAACGGGTTGATCTGGATGCTCACCGCGGCGCTCGTACTGTCGGGCCTCGTCACGCCCGCGCGCGCCCAGCAGGTTTCGGACGCGCGCCTTCGCGAGCTGATCACGCAGGCCGCCGATCGCGCCGCGACCGGCAACCTCGCCACTGACAGCCAGCCGCCGACGACCTCGGCGGCCGGGCAGCGGCCGATCGTCCGGCTGACGCTCGACGATGCGGTGAAGTTTGCGCTCGACCGCAACCTCGACATCGCCGTGCAGCGGTTGAATCCGGAGATCAACGATCTCGCGGTCGCCAGGATCCGCGCCGTCTATCACCCGTCATTGACCTCGACGCTGGCGACGCAGTCGACGTCGACGCCTGCCACGTCCACGATTTCGGGCGGCGGCGCCGCCGGCGCCTCGGTGGTCGCGGGCTTGTCCACTTACAACGGCGGCATCGCGCAGTTCGTGCCGTGGGGCGGCGGCTCGTTCACCGCCGCGCTGAACAACAACCGTGTGACCACGACGAGCTTGAACTCGCTGTTCAACCCGGCGTACAACACGTTTTGGTCCGGCAACTACACGCAGCCGCTGCTGCGCGGCTTCAGAATCGACTCGACGCGCCAGCAGGTGCAGGTGACGCGAATCAACCGCGACATCTCGGACGTCCAGCTGAAGGCCACCATCACCAACACGCTGTCCAACGTCCGCAACGCCTACTGGGACTACGTCTTCGCGATTCAGTCGGTGGACGTGGCCAGGCAGTCGGTGGCGCTGGCCGAGCAGCTCGTCAAGGACAACGGAACGCGCGTCGAAGTCGGCACCATGGCGCCGATCGACGTCGTCGCGGCGCAATCGCAGTCGGCCACGCAGAAGCAGAACCTCGTGATCGCGCAGGCGACGATGCGGACGACGGAACTGGCGCTCAAGCGCCTGATCGTATCGGGCACGACCGATCCCAACTGGAACGTCAATCTCGACCCGACCGACCGCCCGGATTTCCGGCCGGAACCGATCGACGTGGAAGCTGCGGTGCGCCGCGCGCTGAGCGAGCGAACGGATCTTGCCATCGCGCGCAAGAACGTCGCCGCCAACGACGTCACGCTGAAGTACCTGCAGGATCAATTGAAGCCGCAGGCGGATTTCGTCGGAACCTACGGCCTCACGGGCCTGGGCGGCACGCAGCTGCAGAAGGACGGGACAGGCGTGAACGCCAACGTCATCGGCACGATCCCGGGCGGATACGGTGAGGCGCTTTCGTCGCAGTTCAACAACCCGCGGTGGATCGCGCAGGTCATCATCAGCTATCCGCTCGGCGTCAGCTCGCAGCAGGCATCGGTGGCGCGGGCGCGCGTGCAGCTGAACCAGGTGGCGGCGCAAACCCGGCAGATCGAGCTGCAGGTCGCGACCGACGTGACCAACGCGGCGATCAACGTGACGAGCGGCGTCGAACGCGTGCAGGCCGCGCAGGCGGCGCGCGAGTTGTCGCAGAAAACGCTCGAAGCCGAACAGAGCAAGTTCGAAGTCGGCATCTCCACCAGCTACAACGTGATTCTCACGCAGCGCGATCTGGCGACCGCCCAGAACAACGAGCTCCAGGCGATCCTCAACTACCGCAAGGCGCTCGTCGAACTCGAACGCCTGCAGCAGACGACGCTGACGAACCTGAACATCACCGTTCTCAGCGCCACCGGCGGCGCCACCGTGACGACCGGCGGGCAGTAACCGCCGACTCAGAGGAACCGACGCTTTTATGAAACGAGCCATCATCGGCCTGTTGATCGTTCTGGCCATCGGCGCCGGCGCCGGCGCGTACTACATCCGGCGCGGCGGGCCCGAGATTCAGGTCAACACTTCCCCGATTTCCCGGGGCGACATCGTCGACACGGTGGGCGCCTCGGGCACGCTGCAGGCGGTGACGACCGTGCGGGTCGGCAGCCAGGTCTCTGGCAACATCCAGTTCCTCGGCGCCGACTTCAACTCGATCGTCAAGAAAGGGCAGGTCGTCGCGCGGCTCGACCCGTCACTCTTCGACGCCCAGCTTCAGCAGGCCAAGGCCAACCTCGCGCAGACGCAGGCGAACCTGACCAAGGCGCAAAGCGACCTCGAGCGGACCAAAGTGCAGTTGACCGACGCGCAGCAGAAGTTCGCGCGCTCGAGAGAGCTGGCGAGCAGGAACCTGTTGCCGCAGAGCGATCTCGACTCCGCCAAGATCGCGGTCGACTCCGCGCAGGCGAGCCTCGCGTCGCAGGAAGCCACCGTCTTGCAGACACGTGCCGCGGTCAGCCAGTCGCAGGCGTCGGTCAACCAGAACCAGGTGAACCTCGATCACACCGTGATCCAGGCGCCGATTGACGGCATCGTCACGCAGCGCAGCGTGGACGTCGGGCAGACGGTCGCCGCGAGCATGCAGGCGCCGACACTGTTCATCATCGCGGCCGACCTCACCAAGATGCAGGTGAACGCGAACATCGACGAGGCCGACGTGGGCCGCATCCGCCCGAGCCAGCACGTGACGTTCAAGGTTGACGCCTACCCGACGGAAACGTTCGAAGGCACTGTCTCGCAGATCCGGCTGCAGCCGGTCGTCGTGCAGAACGTCACGACCTATGGCACCGTGATCGATGTGCCGAACGCGCAGCTGAAACTCAAGCCGGGCATGACGGCGAACGTGAAGGTCGAGATCGCCAAGCGATCGGACGCGCTGCGCGTGCCGAATGCGGCGCTGCGCTTCCGGCCATCGACCGATGTCTTCGCGGCGCTCAATCAGCCGGTACCGCCTGAGGCGCTGAACACCGGCGGCCGCGGCGGACGAGGCGGTCAGGGACGCGGCGGGAATAGCGGCGGCGCGGACGCGCCGGCTGCTGCCCCCTCGACGCCGGCGCCAGCCGCACCGGTGGCGACCCCGGCGGATCCGGCGGCAGCGCGCGCGCGTCCGGCAGCAGCGGCCCCTTCCGCAGCGGCAACCACGACTCCGGGTCCGGCGGCGGCAGGTGCGACCCCCGACATGGGATTCCGTGGTGGACGCGGCCGTTCGACAGACTCAGGCCAGGCGGGCGGACGCGGTGGACAAGGCGGCGGTGGCCAGGGCGGTGGCGGCGGCCGGGGCTTCGATCCGGCGCGCATGATGGAACGCTTCAAGAGCATGTCGCCCGACGAACAGACGCAATTCATCGCGCGCATGAAGGACCGCGGTCAGGACACGAGCGCCTTCGACAAGGAACGCCCGGCCAAGGGCAAGGCAACCGCAAAGGGTGTGGCCAAGAGCGCGACGGCCGGAGCGCAGACGATCGACGCGCTGTTCGCGCCACTGCCCGTCGTGGAATCGCGCGGCCGCGCCTGGCTGTTCGTGAACCACGAGCTGAAAGCCGTCAACGTCCGGCTCGGCATCACCGACGGCACGAATACCGAACTCATCAGCGGCGAACTGCAGATGAACATGGAAGTCGTCACCAGCGTCACCGGCTTGGGCGCGACCCGCGCGCAACCGGGCGCCGGCGCCGGTAACCCACTGATGCCGGGCGGACGCGGGCCCGGCGGCGGACCTCCGGGCGGAGGCCGCGGCCGCTAGGTCGCGCTCATGTCCACGGTCATCTCTGTCAAGAACCTCGTCAAGACGTACGTCGTCGGCGAGGTGCAGGTGCGGGCGCTGCGCGGCATCAACCTCGACGTCGAGCGCGGCGAGTTCATCGCGGTCAGCGGCACGTCGGGATCCGGCAAGTCGACGTTCATGCACATCGTCGGCTGCCTGGACAAGCCGACGTCGGGCCAGTATTTGCTCGACGGTCAGGACGTGTCGCGTATGTCGAAGGACGCCCTCGCGGTCGTACGCAACAAGAAGATCGGCTTCGTCTTCCAGGGCTTCAACCTGCTGTCCCGGACGTCGGCGCTTGATAATGTCGAGTTGCCGTTGCTGTACGGCCACATCGGGTTGAAAACGATAGACCGTCACAAACGCGCGAATGAAATGCTCGAACTGGTCGGACTGGGCAACCGCGCCGATCATCATCCGAACCAGCTATCGGGCGGTCAGCAGCAGCGCGTCGCGATCGCCCGCGCGCTGATCAACAACCCGTCGATCCTGCTCGCGGACGAACCCACCGGGAACCTCGACACGCGGACCAGCATCGAAGTGATGGGGATCTTCCAGCGCCTCAACCAGGAGCGCGGCATCACGGTGGTGCTGATCACGCACGAGGTGGACATCGCTGAATACGGCACGCGGATGGTGACATTCCGTGACGGTCAGGTGGTCGCCGACAAGGCCGTCGCGCGCCGGCGCATGGCGCAGGACGAACTCGCAGCGTTGCCGACGGCCGAGGCCGTCTAAGGAGCAGCCATGTCGTTCCTCATGATTCTTCGGATCGCCGTCAAGGCGCTCAACCGCAACAAAATGCGGACCGCGCTGACGATGCTCGGCATGATCATCGGCGTCGCCGCCGTCATCACCATGGTGGCGCTCGGCACCGGCGCGCAGACATCCATCGAAGCACAGATCCAGTCGGCCGGCACGAACATGATCATCGTGTCGGCGGGCAACTTCTCCACCGGCGGCGTGCGGCAAGGCCAGGGCAACGCGAGCACGCTGGTGCCCGAGGACGCTGTGGCGATCTCGCAGGTCGAGGGCGTGCAGTATACCGCCGCCGGCTCGAACACGCGCGGCCAGATCGTGGCGGGCAACCAGAACTGGAACACGCAGGTGCAGGGCACCGACGTCGACCTCCCGCTGATCCGCGCGTGGTCCACGACGGCCGGCGCGTTCTTCACGCCGCAGGACGTCGCGACCGCCTCGAAGGTCGCGGTCCTCGGCAGCGTCGTCCGCGATCAGTTGTTCGCCCCGGACGTCGATCCGATCGGCCAGGTCATCCGCATCACGAAGCAGCCGTTCACCGTGGTCGGCGTCATGGGGAGCAAGGGTCAGTCGGGCATGGGCCAGGATCAGGACGACGTGATCTTCATCCCGTTCACGACGGTGCTGAAGAAGCTGCGCGGCATCACGAACATCCAGAATGTGACTGTGTCGGCGGCGTCCGCCGGCGACGTGACGAAGACGGCCGACAACATCGCGACGGTCCTGCGCGTGCGCCACAAACTCCAGCCCGGCGATCCGGACGACTTCATGGTCCGCACGATGGAAGAGATGGCGAGCGTCAGAAAAGAAGCGACGCAGACGATGACGGCACTGCTCGCCAGCATCGCCGGCGTGTCGTTGCTGGTCGGCGGCATCGGCATCATGAACATCATGCTGGTGTCGGTGACCGAGCGGACGCGCGAGATCGGCCTGCGCATGGCGATCGGCGCGCGCGGTCGCGACGTGCTGCTGCAGTTTCTTGTCGAGGCGGTCGTGCTCAGCCTGTTCGGCGGGGGTATCGGCATCGCGCTCGGATTCGGATTGGCGCAGGGCGTGACGCTGTGGCAGGGATGGCCGACCGCCGTCTCGGCGAATGCGGTTGCGGTCGCGTTCGGCTTCGCCGCGATGACCGGCGTGTTCTTCGGCTTTTATCCGGCGCGCAAGGCGGCCGCGCTGGATCCCATCGACGCCCTCAGATTTGAATAATGCGTAATCGATTCCGGACTGTCCTCGCTTCGTTCCTGTTGGGCGGCGTCCTCGCGACTGCCGCGTGCTCCGGCACCGACGCGCCACCCGCGCCTCCCGCCGGCGGCGGGCGAGGCGCGCAGGCGGCTGCCGTGCCGGTGGCCACCGCGTCCGTGGTGCAGAAGTCGGTGCCGCTCGCCGTGCAGGGGATCGGCACGGTCATCGCCGCGTCCACAGTCACCGTGCGCGCACAGATCACCGGCGAACTCACCTCCGTGAACTTCATCGAGGGCGACGAAGTGAAGGAGGGACAGGTCCTGGTCACGATCGACAAGCGGCCTCTCGAGTCGGCGCTGGCGCAGGCGCAGGCCACTCTCGCTCGCGACATCGCGCAGGCGGCCAACGCCAAGTCGCAGGCCGCCCGATACCAGGATTTGTTCCAGCGGGGCATCTCGACCCACGAGCAGGTCGATCAGATCCAGGCCAACGCCGCGGCGCTGGACGCCACGGTCGGCGCCGATCGCGCGGCGGTCGACAGCGCGAAGGTCCAGCTGCAGTACGCGACGATCCGGGCACCGCTCACCGGCAAGACAGGGCTGCTGCAGGTCCACCCGGGTAACCTGGTGCGCGCGACCGACACGACGCCGATCGTCACCATCAACAAAATCACGCCGGTGTACGTGTCGTTCGCCGTGCCTGAAGCGTTGCTCCCGGATTTGAAGCGGTACATGGCCAAGGGCAAGCTCGCGGTCGCCGCTGTGGCGCCTAACGATACGGCCCCGGCGGCGACCGGCCTGATCACCTTCATCGATAACGCCGTGGACCCGACGACCGGCCAGATCAAGGTCAAGGGCACCTTCGCGAACACCGACCGCAGATTGTGGCCCGGGCAGTATGTCAACGTGAACGTCACGCTCTCCGCAGAACCCAACGCCATCGTCGTGCCGTCACTCGCCGTGCAGACCGGACAGCAGGGCACGTATGTCTTCGTCGTGAAGGCGGATCAGACCGTGGACCTGCGCGCCGTCACCGTCGAGCGCACCGCGGGCGATCAATCCGTGATCGCGAGCGGGCTCGAGCCAGGCGAGACGGTCGTCACTGATGGGCAACTCCGGTTGAATGCCGGCACGCACGTCAGCGTCAAGAACACGGATCCCACAAAGACGAAGTCATGAACCTCGCTGCCCTCTTCATCAAACGCCCCGTCACGACGGCGCTGATCATGATCGGCATCATCGTGTTTGGCGGGCTGTCGTACCGGCAGCTCCCGGTCAGCGACCTGCCGACCGTCGACTTCCCCACCATCCAGGTCGGCGCGGGTCTTCCCGGTGCCAGTCCGGAAACGATGGCGTCGGCGGTGGCGCTGCCGCTCGAGAAGCAGTTCGCCACGATCGCCGGTCTGAACTCGATCAATTCAACCAGCTCGCAGGGCAGCACCAGCATCACGCTGCAGTTCGATCTGAGCCGCAACATCGACGCCGCAGCGCAGGACGTGAACTCGATGATCGCCAAGACGGCGCGCCAGTTGCCGCCGCAAATGCCGACGCCGCCGTCGTACCAGAAGGTGAACCCGGGCGATCAGCCGGTGCTCTTCCTGGTGCTTCGGTCCGCCACGCTGCCGATGTCGGTCGTCGACGAGTACGCCCAGAGCACGATCGCGCAGCGCATCTCGATGGTCAGCGGCGTCGCCCAGGTCAACGTGTT
>JANYHS010000237.1 GCA_025358945.1 Acidobacteriota bacterium | reverse complement strand
GAGCGCGTCGCGACGTTACTCGATCAGGAACGCGAGAGCGTCTTCTAACCGCCCGGCCCAGGCCGCTTCGGTGTGGCGCCCCCCGGAATCCTCGACGTATCGCAAATCTGGACGCTCGGCTGAAACCTTCGCGCGGCCTGTGCGAGCGCGGCGAAATCCCTTCCGCACCAGTAGACGCCCGAGCCGCCGCACATCGCGGAGCGTCCCCGCCCCCTCCGCCGTTCCAACGTCGAGATACAGACGGCCGGGCGGGGTTCTCGCGGCCTGAATGAAATCGAGCACGGCACCCTGGCCGAACCACAGCGACGGGCTGATCACGCCGGCGCGCCCGAACACCGAAGGGTAGCGGAAGAAGGCGTACAGGCTGAGCAGCCCCCCCATCGACGAACCACCGATCGTCGTCGAGTCGCGATCTCGTCTCGTGTTGAACATACGATCGATGCGCGGCTTCACCGTGTCGACGAGAAACTCGAGGTAGGCGTCCGCGTCGCCACCACCGTGGCGCGCATCACGAAACGGACTGTATTCCGAAAGGCGTTCACGACCCGCATGATGCACGCCGACAACGATCGCCTCGATGCCGCGCCAGGCGAGCCGATCGAGGGTCGCATCGAGATCCCAGGTGCCGGCAAACGCTGCGGCAGGATCCGACAGGTTTTGCCCGTCGTTCATGTAGACGACCGGATACGGCACGCCGCTGGCATACGACGCGGGCAGGTAGACGTCCACATCGCGCCGGTTTCTGAGCTCGCGCGACCAGACATTCTTCAGCGTGCGCGCGATCATTCGCTCGGGCGCTCGGGCGCCGGCGCGGTGGCGAAGAAGTCGCGATAGAAGCGCTGCGTGTAGTCGGCGATCAGCGCTTCGACACGCTCCGGCTCCGGCGAGCAGACGATCAGCCCGGCGTGATGATCCTTGCGGATGGTGGTCGCGATTTCCGGATCGGCATAGGCCGACATGTCCGGCGTCTCCTGCCGCGCGAGCGTGAGCACGATGCCCGCGTAATCGTCGCGGTGTGACGGGACGGAATACTCGCCGTGTTCGCCGGCAATCTCGACCTTCGCCCACTCGCGCCACAGGTTGATCCCGGTGGCCGCCTCAATCGTGTCGACGATGAAGGCGCCACCGACGCGCGCGGAGGTTTCCAGAAACACGAACCCGATCGACCCACCCGACCCGCCTGACCCGTGTGCCCGGATGAATTCCGTATGCGAGACACCGCGGCGGAGACCCAGTCCTTCCTGCAGACGGCGGTTCATCTCGATCACCGCGCGCCCCTCCTCGGAGTCGTCCGGCAGGCGGCGCGTGATGAAGATGCCGCCCTCGTGTGCAATCTCCATCGGCGGCCGGCCGTACTTGAACGCCACCGCAAACACCACGCTGCCGGCCCAGACGATCGAGTCCACGTGATACACGTCGCCCGGCACGAACTGCTCGAGCAGAGATTCCGCGCGCCCGTCGCCGGCGGCGTCCAGGGCACGCAGTAGCGCATCGCGATCGCTGATCTTCTTGATCCCAAGTGCGGCCGCCGACGATCGCGGCTTCAGCATCCACGGCGGCGTGACGCGAGCGGCCCACTCGCGGACTTCCTGATCGTTGAACACCGGCGAGAACTCCGGCACGGGCACGCCGAGGGTCCGCGCCTGCATCCGCATCGCGAGCTTGTCGCGAAACCGGCTGGCGGTCGTGCGCCCCATGCCCGGCACACGCAAGTGCTCGCGCAGCATCGCGGCGGTCTCGACATCGAAATCATCAAGCGCGACGATCCGATCGATCCGGTGGCGGCGTGCCACCTCGTCCGCGCGGCGGCGGATCTGCGCGTCGCTGGCATCGCGCGGGATCGCATGAATCTCGTCGATCGCCTCCCGCGGCCACTCAGCTCCTGCCAGCGCATCAGTCGTCAGCAGCAGGACGGTGCAGCCCTGGCTCCGGCACTCGCGCAGGAAGGCGTCACCCTTGAAATACGTGGCGATGCAAAGAATGGTCAATTTATACTTTCGGCGTGCGGCGCGAAGTTCACCGGTGGCACTCGGCCCGGCTCGGGCGCGAACTCAACCTCGTCGTGCATGGGCATTGGGGTCCGCCGATGATCCTGTTTCCGACCAGCGGCGGCGACGAGCTGGAATACGAGCAACGGGGATTGATCGACGCGATCGGCGGCGTCATCGAGGCGGGCGCGGTGAAGGCGTTCTGCGTCAACATCAACCATGGCGACTCGTTCGCGAACCGCCACGCGCACCCGTTTCATCGCAGCTGGATGCAGCGGCAGTACGACGACTACGTCCGGCACGAGGTCATTCCCTTCGCGCGTCACCATTGCCAGTCGCCCGATGCGGCGGTATGGACGATGGGCGCGTCGCTGGGTGCGTATCATGCAGCGAACACCCTCTTCAAACATCCCGACATCGTGAAACGCTGCTTCGCGCTGTCGGGCGTGTACGACATGAAGCGTTTCATGAACGGCGCCTACGACGACAATTTCTATTTCAACAACCCGGTCGACTATCTCGCGAACATCAGCGACCCGGCAATGCTCGGCCACCTCTCGACGTGCGACGTCCACATCGCGACGGGGACGGGACCGTTCGAGCACAGCGGAGAGTCGTACCGGCTGTCGCAGATCCTGACCAGCCGGGGGATTCCGCATCATCTGGACGACTGGGGACCGCTTGGCGGACACGACTGGCCGTATTGGACGCATCAGATGCAAGAGTACCTGCGCCAGGGCTAATGGCTGACGGCTGAGGGCATATGGTCGATGGCTGATGGTGCGGCGTCATCGCTCTGCCATCAGCGATCAGCCATGACTACAGCCCGAAACGGCTCATGAGGTACCGGCCGTTTTCGATGACCGCCTCTTCGTCAATCCACACATCGCAGCCGCGCGTGAGGACGTCGATGTGCGTGCGCGATTTCCAGGGCGCGCCGGTCTGACTGCCGTACGGATCACCGAAGGCCAGGTGGACGCCGGGGATCTTCTCGTCCTGGAGCAGCACGCCGATCATCTCCTCGAGCGCGATGTTGGTGCCGAAGGCGAGTTCGCCGACGCGATTGCTGTACTCGTCGGTGTGGCAGTACTCCCAGAACTCCTGTTCGAGATCCTTGCGGTCGCTGTGCGCCGACTGCAGGCGTCCGCCGGCGATCTCGAGCGTCAGCGGGCTGGCGCGCAGGTCGCCGTACTTCGGGCCGAAGTAGTCGCCGGCGGTGCCGTCGCAGACGAACACGCCGTCGACGCTGAGCGGCGTGGTGAACACTTCGCCGGCCGGGAGATTCGACCAGTAGCGCGTGTTGATCAGCCCGCTGGTCTTCACCCACGTCAGCGCGGGATCGAATGTGGCGGTCAGCGCGGTGCCGCCTGCAGTGGTGACGCGCAGGTGGCTCGCGCGCGGCATGCGTTCGCAGAGGCGCTGGCTCAACTGATCGACCAGCCGGTAATCGGCGCGCATCCCCTGCTTCATGATCTGCGGCGTCACTCCGACCATGTGCGCGTAGCGAATCGCGCGGCGCTCGACGACCGCGACAATCGCCATCCGCGCGCCAAGCTCGCCCTGCTCCGGCTGCACGCACAGGATGCCAGCATCCGCGCGCTCGAGGGCCGCCAGCACCGCCGGCGGCGCACCGGTCATCGGGCGCGAGGTGACGTCTTCAATCAGCACGCCTTCGTACGACGCACCAACTTGGTCGAGCGCGGCGGCGATGCTCGCGGCCACTGCTGCGCTCGCCCGATCAGCAATCAACGCCACGCGTTCACCGGGCTGAATGCCCAGGCATACTTCCACAGCGTTGCGAGCTCCAGGCTCGAGTTCAGCTGACGCCGGTCCAAACATCACGGACATTCTATATTTCAGAGTTCAGATTTCAGGGTTCTAACTTCAGACTTCTGACTTCTGACTTATCACGAATGCCGGTACCTGCCCGCCGCCCGACGTGACATTGGCGAGCCCCGTCGCACTCAGCCGTGTCAGGAAACCCGCGAGCTTGCCGCGAAAAATGTACGGCGCGAAATCGACGAGCATGTCGCGCAGCGACATGCCACCGGCGTCACAGACGGGGAACATCTCGCGGCGGACGGCGATGCGCTGCTGCGCCACCCAGCCGCGATCGCGCTCGGCGAGCGCGCGCGCGATGGCAACATCCCAGTCGCTCTCGCTGGTCTCCCATCCGAGTGTCACACCGGTACCGCCGTATTCGTCGTTCGGCTTGATCACGAATTGGTCGCGCTCGGCCCGCAGGTGCGCGACCAGATCCACGTTCCGGCCGCCGAGCGGCACGTGCCGTTCCTCGACGATCGCGGTCCACGGCACATGGCGCCGGATCATCTCGCGTTCTTCCGCGGAAAACAGTCCGGCGTGCCGCTCGTCAGTGAGCACGGCGAAGAACGCTTTCTTGTGCGGAATCTTGCAGCGCAGCGAGTTCGCCACGCACACCGTCTTACTGCGATACGCGTCGAGCAGCGCGCGGCACTCGGTTTCGCGCGCGACGATGTCGTTGATCAGCACGCGGCGGTAGACGAGATCGATGCGTTCGCCCTTCACGTACAGCCCGCGGCCGGCTCCGGCGCTGAACCGGGCACCGGCGGCGAACTCGAGATCACGCGGATCGCAGATCACCGTCGGCACGCCAAGCGCGGTAAACGCGTCCCTCAGGATCTCGAACTCGCTGAAGGTCGGCACGTCGCGCCAATCGACGATCGCGATGCGCGGCGGCGACGCCGTCCCGCCCCATTCCTCGTAGCTGGCGATCAGCGCGGCGAGCAACGCGTCGATGGGCCGCGAGAATCGCACGTCGACGCGTTCGCGAAAACCCGCCATGATCGGTTCGGCGGAAAACAGTTCCGCGAGGCCCTGGCTGTATCCGGCGCCCGCCGGTGATTCCGCGTTATATTCGGCAAACTGCAGCGAACCGGGAAGGATGAAGGCGTCCGCGCGCGCCGCGGTGCTGGCGGTGGCGTAGCCGGGATCGATCTGCGCGAGCCGGATCTCGGCATCGCTGAGCGCAAGCTCCGCCAGCATTTCGGGCGAGTCGGCGGCCACGCGCGCCACGCGCTCGCCGAGCGTCCACAGCATTTCCGAGACGCGCTGCACGCGTGCCTCGTCAGCGGCATCGAGAAAGAACGGACGGAGAAACGGACAGATCACACGGTCGCCGAACCGCAGGCGCCGCTCGCGCATCTGCGCCGACAACCGTCGGCACATCGCGGATGCGTCGACGCCTTCGAGAAGGGTGTTCCAGTGCTCCGCAGGCGTCGGGCTCATGTCACACGGCCGAGGCGGAGCCGAGGCCGGTCATCTCTGCCCAGCGCGGCCACGTCTGCGATGCCTTGCCGGTCAGCGCGCGATCGATGACCAGGTCCGCCATCTTCCGCACGACCATGTCGAAGTAGAACGGGGTGATGCGGTCGCGTTCGAAATCCGGCGCGGGGTTCAGGAAATCGATCGCGTAGGGCACGCCGTCCTGGATGGCGAACTCGATCGTGTTCATCTCGTAGCCGAGCGCGTTGTTCAGTGTCTGCGCGTCGCGCACCACACGCGCGCCCAGTTCCTGGGAGAGATACGTGTGCTCCACGAGATAACGCCGCTGATGCACGTCGTAGGCGACCGGGACGATGTCCGTCTTGCCGAAGGTGAAGCAGCGCACGTACTGATCGAAGTTGATGAACTGCTGCAGCGTCATGCAGCACGGGCCGGTGCCGTCGTAGGCGGCGATCAGCTCGGCCTTGTCGTGCACTTTGTAGACGTGCTTCCAGCCTCCGCCGGAGTACGGCTTCAGAATCGCGGGGCGGCCGACGTAGTCCAGCAGCCCGTCCCAGTCGATCGGATACCCGAGGTTGTGCAGTGACTCGGGCGCGAGGTCGATGTCGCTGGGGTACGACCGCTGTGGCAGCACCACTGTCTTCGGCACAGCGACGCCGAGCTTCTGGGCGACGGAGTAGTTGAAGAATTTGTCATCCGCCGTCCACCAGAACGGGTTATTGATGACATACGCGCCTTCGAGGACGGCGTGTTTCAGGTAGGCCCGAAAATATTCGACCTCGTGCGAAATACGATCGACGATCACCGCGTAGCCGGACGGCTCGCCCATCTTCGTCCCGGTCAGCGTCAGAAACTCCGCAGTGATGCCGTGCGTGGCGCCAAGCGTGTTCACCCGGTCCAGAAACGCCGGCGGAAACGACTGTTCACGCCCGCACAGCAAACCAATTTTCATCGTCACCGCCCTCAGCCCTCAGCCTTACGCCCTGAGCTCTGGTCACACATGGTAGGTCTTCGCCGACTGCTCGGTGCTCTCGCGCGTCTCGTCGACGAGCGACTGCACGACGGCGCGCAGGTCGCCGGTGTCGCGGTACACCCGCACCTGGTTCTCGGCGCTGGTCCCGTCCGTCAGAATCTTCCGAACGTACTCGATTTCCCGGCGGCTTCCGAGGTCGTCCACGACATCATCGACAAACTCGAGCAACTCAGCAGCGAGTTCGCGCATCGGCACCTCACGGCGCTTGCCGAAGTCGATCAGCTTGCCCTCAAT
>JANYHS010000048.1 GCA_025358945.1 Acidobacteriota bacterium | reverse complement strand
ATGGGCGCGCTGTCGCTGACCGGGAGCAAGGCGATTCAGCGGCGCGGGTTCGGTCCGATGCTGCCGGGCGTGTATCACGCACCGTATCCGAATCGGTACCGCGCGCCGCTCGGGGCGGACGCGGAGAGTTGCGCTGACGCGTGCGTGGATTTCATCGAGCATCAGCTCTTCACCCATCTGGTCTCTCCCGACGAGGTCGCGGCCGTCATCGTCGAACCGATTCAGGGCGAAGGCGGCTACGTCGTGGCGCCGGATGCATTTCTGCAGCGGCTGCGCGCGCTGACGAAGAAGTACGGGATTCTCCTCGTCACCGACGAAGTGCAGTCGGGGATGGGGCGATCGGGGAAGATGTTCGCAATCGAGTTCGCAGGCGTCGAGCCTGACGTGATGGCCATCGCCAAAGGGATTGCGTCGGGGCTGCCGCTCGGCGTCGCGGTGGCGCGCGCCGGCCTGATGACCTGGCCTCCGGGTGCGCACGCGAGCACGTTTGGCGGGAACCCGGTGTCCTGCGCCGCGGCGCTGGCGACGATCACGCTGCTGAAGAACAGCCTGGTGGCCAATGCGGCCGACGTTGGCGCGCACCTGATGGCGGGGCTGCAAGAGCTGGCCGGCAAGCATCCGCTGATCGGTGACGTGCGCGGACGCGGCCTGATGATCGGCGTGGAACTGGTGCGCGACCGGCAGACCAAGGAGCGCGCGACCACCGAGCGCGACGCGGTGGTCACCGCGGCGTTCCGCCGAGGATTGCTGGTGCTCGGCGCGGGGAAGAACGCCGTGCGCTTCTCGCCGCCACTGGTGCTCACACGCGCGGAGGCGGAGACCGCGGTCAGGATCTTCGACGAGGCGCTGACCGAGGTTGAGACGACGATAAGATGAAACCGCGGAGAACGCTGAGCACGCAGAAAACGTGTTCTCGGCGATCTCTGCGCACTCCGCGGTAAAACGTCGTCGTCTTGGCGTGGGTGTTGCTGGGATTTCGGCGCTATGTCGCAAGCCCGTATCGCTCTTGGAAAAACCGGTGAAGATCTCGCGTGCGTCGAGCTTGAAAAACGCGGGTACGCCATTGTTGCCAGGCGCTACCGCCAGCGCAGTGGAGAACTTGACATCATCGCGCGCGATGGCCAGACGCTGGTGTTCGTCGAGGTCAAGACGCGCGAGAGCCACGAGTTCGGCGATGCGGCCGAAGCCGTCACCCCGTCCAAGCGCCGGCGGATCACGCAGCTTGCGCTCGACTACATGACGCGTCATCATCTCGCCGATTGTCCCTGCCGCTTCGACGTCGTCTCGATTCATTTCGACGCGGGCGCGCCGACGATCGAGCTGTTTCAGAACGCGTTCGATGCCTCCTGAATTCAGGCGCGATCCTGTCTCTGGCCGCTGGGTGATCATCGCGCCCGGCCGTCAGCAGCGTCCCCACGACATTCAGGTCGAGCGCGCGGTTTCGGGTGGACGCGAGGACTGTCCGTTCTGCCCGGGGCACGAGTTGATGACGCCGCCTGAAGTCCTGGCGTACCGGCCGGGTGGTGGCGGGGCGAACACGCCGGGCTGGGACCTGCGCATCGTCCCCAACAAGTTTCCGGCGCTCGTGAGGGAGATTGGAACGCGAGCTTCGGATGGCCAACCCGGAGCGCAAGCCTTTCAAGCGAGCGATCGGATGCACGCGATCGGTGCGCACGAGGTGATCATCGAGACACCGGATCACGATCGCCCGATGGCGACGATGTCCGAGGCAGGGGTCGAGCGCATCCTGCGTGCCTGCCGTGAACGGATGCTCGCCCTGAGGCACGACGACCGGCTGAAGTACATCCTGGTGTTCAAGAACCACGGCGCCGCGGCGGGCGCGACGCTCGCGCATCCGCATGCCCAGATCATCGCGCTGCCGATGGTGCCCCTCGTTGTGCAGCAGGAGATCGACGGTGCGCGCGCGCATTTCTCGGCGGAGGGGCGCTGTGTCTTCTGCGAGACGATCGAGCAGGAACGGCGCGACGGCCGGCGGGTGATCCAGGAGGACGCGGACGTCATCGCGATCGCGCCGTATGCACCGCGGTTCGCGTTCGAGACGTGGCTGCTGCCAAAGCGGCACACCGCGCGTTTCGAGGACGCGTCACCGGACGAGGACCGGAGCATGGCGCGGCTGCTGACCATGGTCCTGCAGCGGCTGAACGCCGTGCTCGATACGCCGCCGTTCAATCTGGTCCTGCACACGTCGCCCCTGTCAGACGAGGTCGCGGACGTCTACCACTGGCACGTGGAAATCCTGCCGGCACTGACGCGTGCGGGTGGTTGTGAGTGGGGGAGCGGGCTGCATATCAACCCGACGCCGCCCGAGGATGCGGCCAGGGCGCTGCGTGAGATTCGGCTGTACACTTGAAAGCAGGCCCAGCCGTGTGGTACTTTGA
>JANYHS010000173.1 GCA_025358945.1 Acidobacteriota bacterium | reverse complement strand
GTCAGCGCCTGCACGCGCGTGTTCGAACAGCTGGCGCGCGCGTGAAGATTGTTCACCTGCTCGGCTGGTATTTTCCCGACAGCGTCGGTGGGACCGAGGTCTACGTCGAGGGACTGTGCCGGCGGCTTCGTGCGGCAGGCCACGACGTCCTGATCGCCGCGCCGGATTCGCATCACGTGGCACCGCAACACTACGAGCACGATGGCGTGCCGGTGTTCCGGTACGAGATCCCAAAAGCGCCGAACCGCGACGAGACGAATCACCGCCGGCCCGTGCGCGGATCCGATCGCCTGTATCGCTGGCTCGCCGCCGAGCGACCCGACATCCTGCACGTGCATAGTTTCACGACCGCGGTCGGGCTCTCGGAAATTCGCGAAGCCCGCCGCCTCGGCATCCGCGTGATCGTCACGTGCCATCTTCCGGGCCTTGGCTACATGTGTCGTACGGGCGAGCTCATGCAGTGGGGACGGTATCCGTGCGACGGGATCGCTATTCCGGACAAGTGCGCCTCGTGTTACCTGACGCGCGCCGGGATGCCGCAAGTCGCGGCACGCGTCGCGGGCGCGATTCCGCCGGCGATGGGGTCTCTGCTGGGACGCCTGCCCGGCCCGATCGGCACGACGCTCGGGATGACGGCGTCGGTCCGCGAATTTCAGGCGCTCCAGCGCGAAATGTTCGCGTTGGTCGAGCGATTCGTCGTGTTGAACGAGACCGCGCGGCAGATGCTGATCTCGAACGGTGCGCCGACGGCGAAACTGGTGCTCAATCGCCTCGGTCTCGGACATGCGAATGTGACGCGGAAAGCGTCGCCGGATCTGCAGCCGGCGACCGCGCCCGTCCGCTTCGGCTGTGTGGGCCGCCTGTATCCGGCCAAAGGCGTGATTGAACTCGTGCGCGCCGCTGTGGCGATCCCGCGCGACGTGCCGTTTCATCTCGACATCCGTGGCCCGCAGATCGACGCCGCCAGCCGCAGCTACGCATCCGCACTGCACGTCGCGGCCCGCGACGACTTGCGCGTGACGATTGGACCGGGTGTGGACGGCGACGACATCCCCGCGCTGCTCGCGAGCTACGACGTACTGCTGATCCCGTCGGTCGGGTTCGAGAACGGACCAACCATCGCGCTCGAGGCGATGGCCGTCGGTACGCCCATCATCGCGAGCCGCATCGGCAACCTCGCGGAGATCGTGCAGGACGGGGAGAATGGTCAGCTCGTCGCGCCCGGCGACATCGAGGAGTGGTCTCGCGTCCTGACCGACCTCGCGCACCGTCCCTCAACGATCGATCGCTGGCGCCGCGCTCTGCGTCAGCCGAGGACCATGGACGACATCGCCGTGGACTACCTGGCGCTGTACGCCGCGTGACGATTCACGCCTTGTCAGCTCTTGATGGCGACGACGTCGATGGTCGCGGCGAGGCGCTCGGGTTTGAAGAGCCGGGCGAACAGGCGCACCAGCAGCCATCCGGCGCCGGTGCCGAGCACGGGTTGTGGGAAATAGGGCTGTTCGATCACCCGAAAGCCGGCGTCGGTGACGAACGTCTTGAACTCCGACGGCGAGAAGAACGTGACATGACCGGTGTCGGTGTCGAACGTGTTGAATCGCGACGGCGAATGCGCGATCAGCACGCCGTTCGGCTGGAGCACGCGGTGCAACTCGGCAAACAGCAGGCAGTTTTCCTGAAGCGTCACATGATCGATGACCTGATTCAGCATCGCGACGCCGATCGATGCGTCGGCGCAGGGCAGCGGTTGGCCGGCGCTCCAGGCACGGGCATCGGCGAGCGGATGCCGCTGCCGGCATTCGGCCAGCGCGATCTCCGAGGCTTCGAGCGCGATCGCTGGCATGCCGAACTGACGCGCACACTCGACGAGGAAGCCGTAGCCGGATCCGATGTCGAGCAGCGGTGGTCCCGGTGCGTGTCGGATGACTTCGGCCAGCAGATGACGGTAGTCGCGCCACGTGCGCGCCGCGTAGTCGCTGCGGTATTCAGTCCACCACTCATCGGCGTCGGGCACCGAACGGCTCATAGGCCAAGCAGTCTACAAGGTCCTCGCGGCGTTCGCGACCGGGTCTGCGTCCTGAATCCCGCATTGTGACTGACAAGCCCGACGACGCACGCGTCCGCGAATTCTGGAACCGCCGGTACGTGAATTTCACGCTCTCCGAATCCGGGTTCATGGGCGCGGGCGAAGGCTTGAACGATCGCATCTACGCGTGCAAGCGCCAGGCGCTGCGGGGGGCGATCGCGGCGCTCGGGCTGACGGGCGAGACACGCTGGTCGGTCCTCGATGCGGGCTGCGGGCAGGGGCACTTCGCCCGCTTCTACCGCGCCGAATACCCCGCCAGCTCGTACGTC
>JANYHS010000170.1 GCA_025358945.1 Acidobacteriota bacterium | reverse complement strand
GCGCCGATCTCGGTGTTCGTGCCTCCGCACAACGCGTTGTCGAAACGCGGCCTCGATGCGGTGAACGCGGCAGGGCTCAACCTGCTCGGCTCGTTCCTGTCGTTCCGGCCGTCGATGCGAACGTGGGATCGCCACACGCTGGGCAATTGGTGGCGCGTGCGCGGCTATCGCGCGTCGACGGGGCGCGCGAAATCGGATCGATTCGTTTATCCCCATGTGCTCCGCTATCGCGGGCACGCCGAGTTCGGCTGCCACAGCCTCGTACCCGGCACGACCGTGGAGGCGCTGACCTCGGGCTTCGACGAAGCGCGGCGGGCGGGCGGCGATTTCTGCCTGGCCACGCACTACTGGGAAGTGGACGCCGTGCTGAAGAACGTGATGCTCAGGTTTCTGGATTACGCCGGGCGACATGCGGACGTGCGGTTTGTACCTGCGGAGGAATTATTCGCGTGAGCGCCGATTCAGTCTGGGCGGTGCGCGCCGCGTCGTTGTACGACCTGGCCTACGCGAAACGGTATCGCGCCCACGACGATGAGTTCCAGTCGAGCGGACCGTGCCGGGAGTTTGCCGAGTGGCTGGGCGGCGTGTGCGCCAGGTTCTCGCCGCCGATCGATGTGTTGGATCTCGGGTGCGGCACAGGCCGCTATTTCTGGGCGTTGACGGGCGTCGGCAGCCTGGTCGGCCTCGATGCGTCGGCCGCCATGCTCGAGGAAGCCAAGCGTCCGTACAACGCCGATCGGATTGCCGTGCCATCGTTGTCGTTGATTCAGGGCGATCTGCTCTCGCACCGGTTCGAGGCCGCGCGATTCGATCTGGTGTATTCAATCGGCGTGCTGGCCGAGCACGTGCCGTTGGACGAAGCGCTCGTCGCGCGCGTCGTCGAGTGGCTCAAACCCGGCGGACGATTTGCGTTCACGACCGTGCACCCGGCGTCGCCGTCCATTCCGCGGACGCTTAGTCGCCGGGCCGGCGAGTGGATCGAGCCGGCCACGTTCGGCGCCGCCCGTCGCAACTTGCGCGGTCGCCTGCTCGCCGGCGGACTCTACGCCGACGAGGAGCGCGTGCACAAGCTGCTCGATTCGCGGTTCGCGATCGAATCGCTCGAGCGCTTCGTGTCCGAGGCGCACCTGCACTGCCTCTGCGTGGCGCGAAAGGCGGGCGCGTGAGCGCGTCGTCCCGCGTCCTGGTGATCGGCGGGCTCGGCTTCATCGGCGTGAACCTGACCGAGCGGTTGGTGACCGAAGGCCGCACGGTGACCGTCGTGACCCCGTCCCGCGCGCGGCACGCGGATCGTGCCGCCGCATTCGAGGCTCGCGGCGTCCGCATCGTCGACGGCGATCTCCGGGACGCAGTCGCGATGACGAAAGCCGTCGCCGGGCAGGCGATCGTGTTCAACCTCGCGGGAGAATCCGGCGCCGTCCGCAGTATGGAAGATCCGTGGACGGATCTCGATGTCAATTGCCGCGGCAATCTCGTGCTGCTCGAAGCGCTGCGCGCCGTGAATCGTGACGCCAAGCTGGTGTTCGTCGGCTCGCGTCTGGAGTACGGACGGCAGACCATTCAGCCGGTGGACGAAGAGCAGGCACCCGATCCGCTGTGCCTGCATGCGATTCACAAGCTGACCGTCGAGAAATACCTGCGGCTCTACGGCTCGTTGTTCGGGTTGCGCTACACGATCGCCCGCGTGACGAATCCGTACGGTCCGGGCCAGCCGCCGGGCCGCACCGCCTACGGCGTCGTGAACCGGCTGATTCATCTCGCGCTGGCCGGCGACGCGCTGCCGATCTACGGCGACGGGACGCAGCGGCGCGACTACATCCACGTGGACGATCTCGTGCCGGCGCTCGTGGCACTGGCCGAATCCTCGCTTAGCGACGGCCGCGTGTTCAACGTCGGATCGGGCGAAGGCACCCGGATGATCGACATGGCGCGCGCGATCATCGACATGGCCGGGGCCGGGCACGTGGAACACGTGGGGTGGCCGGCGCTGGCCGAACAGATCGAGACCGGCGATTTCGTCGCCGACATCTCGCGCATCCGCGCCGATCTGGGATGGACGCCGGGGATCGCGTTGCGGGACGGTCTGCA
>JANYHS010000133.1 GCA_025358945.1 Acidobacteriota bacterium | reverse complement strand
CAGGTCTCGAAGCAGCCAACCGTTGTGCTGTCCTATCCGGTTCGCAACGACGAAAGCCGGCTCGTCGGCGTGCTGGGGTTGGGTCTCAACGTCACGCGCATCCAGACGCTGTTCAGCGACATCCCGCTTCCCGATGGCTCGGTCGTCACGCTGTCTGACGGCGCCGGCCGCGTCCTGGCGCGCAGCCGCGACGCCGAGTTGTACATCGGCAAGGTGGCCGGCCCGAATCCGATGCTGCCGCGAGACGTGCCGCGCACGCAGGTCAAGATGGGCCTGGACAACGTCGAGCGTTCGTACGGCAACGCCGTCGTCGATCATGGACCCTGGCTGCTGAGCGTCGGGATTCCCACAAGCCTGGCCCTGACGCGCGTCGGGCCGCTGTTCAGGCGCGACATGGCGATAGTCGTCATCGCCGTGCTCGCGATCCTGCTGCTCGCGCTCGGCGTGTCGACGTCCATGTCGCTCAGCATGGACAAGCTTGGGCTGGCGGCGCAGCGGATCGCCGACGGCGATCTGTCGCCGCCGCAGCGGGGCCCGGCGGCGAACCTCGAGCTGGCGCACCTGCAGGAGTCGTTCATCACGATGGCCGACAGGCTCCGCGAAACGCATGCGGCGCTCGATCGTCAGGTGGAGCAGGAGCGGAAGATGCGCGAGACGCTGCAGTCGCTGCAACGTCAGGTCGTACGGCAGGAGCGCCTGGCCGCGGTCGGCGTGCTGGTCTCCGGCGTGGCGCACGAGCTCAACAATCCGCTGCAGGCGATCCTCGGTACGCTGGAATTGCTCGAGCGCGACCGCGGGATCTCGATCTCCGTGCTCGAAGAGATCGCGTTCGTGAAAACACAGAGCGGCCGCGCGCGCGAGATCATCCGCAACCTGTCGCGGTTCAGCAGTCAGCAATCTGGTCCACCGACGCTCGTTGACCTGCGCGCGGTCATCGAGGAAGTGATGCAGCTGCGCCGACGCGATCTCGAGTCGTCGGGGATCGCGCTTAGCGTCGACATACAGACCGACCGAAAGGTGTACGCCAACTTCACCGAGGTCGAGCAGGTGACGCTGAACTTCGTCATCAACGCGCAGCAGTCGCTCGAGGCGTTGGGGCGCCCGAATGGCCGCATCCTGATTCGCGTGTCTGACGCCGGCAAGCGCGTGCGGCTCGAAGTGCGCGACGATGGTTCTGGTGTGAGGCCGGAGGACGAGCCGAAGCTGTTCCAGCCGTTCTTCACGACGAAACCGGTCGGTAAGGGCACCGGCCTCGGCTTGTCGGTGAGCTACGGCATTGTCGATTCGTACGGCGGCACGATCGGTCATCACGCCAACGATTGGGGCGGTGCGACATTCTTCTTCGAACTGCCCGTGTCCGAAACGGCTGTCCGTCCACCCTCGTCGTTGACGAAAAAAGGCTCGTCGAAACCTGATGACCGACCGCCTCTACTACACCGACCCGTATCTCCGGGCGTTTGACGCCACGATCGCGCGCGTCGATCGCCGCGACGATCGCCTCGTCGTGACGCTTGATCGCTCCGCGTTCTATCCCTCGTCCGGCGGCCAGCCGTTCGACACTGGCAGCCTTGGCGCATTCCGCGTCGTCGATGTGATCGACAACGACGACGGGACCATCGGCCACGTCGTCGAACGCAGAACTGAGAACTTAGAACTGAGCACTGGCGAATCGGTACGCGGTGAGATCGACTGGCCGCGCCGCTTCGATCACATGCAGCAGCACTCCGGCCAGCACGTGCTGTCGGCGGCCTTCGATGCGCTGCTCAAGGTCCGGACCGAGAGTGTTCATCTCGGCGCCGGGGTGTCGACGATTGATCTCGCGCGCGAAGTGTCGCCGGCAGAGATCGCCGCTGCCGAAGCCGAGGCGAACCGCATCGTCTGGGAGGATCGGCCGGTCACGATTCGCTTCGCGACCGCGGAAGAAGCCGCGTTGTTGCCGCTGCGCAGGGAACCGGCGCGCGGTGGCACGCTGCGCCTGATCGACGTGGCGGATTTCGATCTGTCGGCCTGCGGCGGAACCCACGTCTCGCGAACTGGCGGCATCGGCGTGATTGCGGTCGCGGCGTGGGAGCGGTTCAAGGGCGGCCAGCGGATCGAATTCCTGTGCGGTGGCCGCGCACTCACCGGCTATCGCAACTTACGCGACGCGATGACGGCGAGCGTCCGGTTGCTTTCCGTGCTGCCCGCGGAACTGCCCGCCGCCATTGAGCGCATGCAGGGCGACGCGAAAGAGCAGAAACGCGCGACGGTCGCGCTGCACAACGAGCTGGCGCGGTATCAGGCGGAGGAATTCGCGGCGGGAGCGGAAGAGGTCCGGCTGAAGCCGGACACTACCTCCTGCCGTCTTGTCACGCGAGCGGTGGACGCCGATGCCAATGGCTTGAAATCCCTGGCGTCAGCCATCGTCGCGAAGCCGGGCTACCTGGTCGTCCTCGTGTCGTCGTCTTCGCCCGCGCTCGCGGTCGTCGCCCGTTCCGCCGACGTCAGCGTGTCCGCGCAGAAGATTCTTGCCGATCTGATCAAACAGTTTGGCGGGCGCGGCGGCGGCAGGCCGGAGATGGCGCAGGGCGGCGGACTCGTCGCCTCGCCCGACGCGATCATCGTCGCGGCGCGCGCTGCGCTCTGATCGCGGCGGCGACGATGGGCTTCGCCCAACCTGGCGTGATCGTCAGGTCGCAGGCGTCCACGATCGTTCCGCGAGACATGTGGAGCACCAGCAGCGGCTCCGGCGCAATACCTTTCTCAGGCGCGGCGTCGTCGCTGTTGTCGTAGACCCATAGCTGTGTCAACGCCGGGAGCACGTGGATCAGATTGAGGCGGCTGCGATCGTAGCGGTATCGGATCCGTTCTTCAGGAATATCGTGCCCGCCTCCGGCGACTCGACGTTGAACACGGGCGATGTGCAGCTCGGGGCTGGTGAGTCCCACGAACCACATGCGTACCTCGATGCCGTTCGCGAGCGCCTGGGCGAGCAACGTCGAGATCGTGCGGCCTCCCAGCGTCGTCTCGAAAGCAAAGCTGAGGCGTTCATCGATCGCGCGATGGAGGAGCCTCGCGCCTTGATGCCACGCCGCGCTGTTGGCTTGTTCCTGCGAGAGGCTTGGATCATGTTCTCGAATCCGCCGCGCCGCCTCGTCCGGGTTGAACCACGCGGCGTCGGTCCGCGAGGGCATCGCGCCGCCGATGCTGCTCTTGCCGGCGCCATTGGTGCCCGCGAGCACGTAGATGCCGGGTGAGGGCGCCGCCTTAGCCACGCTTGCGCGCAGCGGCGACCGCCGCCTTGCCCATCTGTTTCGGCGTCGCATTGAACGCCGCCTCCATTTTCGCCCGCCAAGCCGGTGTCTGCATGCGCGCCAGCAGGGTATCGAATTCCCCGCTGAGGGTATCGATTTCCCCTTCGGCCGCCTTGGACAACGCCTTGAATTCCTCGACCGAGATGAGCACCGCCTTCGGCACGTCGTGTTTCGTGATGATCACCACGCCTCCCGCGGTCGCGGTTTCAAGAATCCGGCCAAAGTCGGTCTTCGCGGCGGTGGCGCTCACCGACGTCGTTTCGATCCGTTGTCCGTGGCGGTTCGTGAAAGCCTTCAAGTCGATCATTTTAACCATTATAGTCAAAATGCTCGAATCGTGGGATTGCGGCCTATCGCGTGAACGTGGCCAGCCGGACGACGATCGCGTCGGTGGCGTTGTTGATCGTGGCTGCGGGCGAGTCGAAGTTGTTGGCGAGGATCGAAAAGACCAGCGGCTCGCCGTCGGCCGACGTGACGTAGCCGGACAGCCCGCGCACGGCGGTCATCGAACCGGTCTTCGCGCGTGCGTTGCCTTCCGCCGGCGTTCCTTTCATGCGGTTCGACAGCGTGCCGTCGCGGCCGGCGATCGGCAGTGAGGCTTCGAATGGCTCCTTCAGCCGCGGATCGCCGTCGACGTGCGTCAGAATCGTGACCAGCGCTTCGGGTGTGACGAAGTCGTAGCGCGTCAGCCCCGACCCGTCACGCTGAATCAGTGCGCCCGGCAGCACGCCCCAGCGCTCGAGGGTCGCGGCCGCCGCCGTCCAGCCCGCAGCAGACGTCGGTACGGCGCCGGGCCCCGCCGCGAGGCTCTTCAGAAACGACTCGGCGTAGAGGTTCTGGCTGATCTTCATGAGCCGCACCGCAAGCGTCGACAGCGGCGCGGAGCTGTACGAAATGATCGGCGCGCTGCGCGTCGCCGGCGCATCGCCGAGATCGTCGATGTCGACCGCCGGACCACGCACGTCGATGCCATTGGCGATCAGGCCCGCCCGAAGCGCGTTGGCGTAGAACTGCGTCGGGTTGTCGACCGACACCGCCAGGGCCGCCGGCTTCGCGCCGAGCGCAATCGAGCCGTGCAACGTCAGCGTCGTGCTGCCCAGCAGGCGGCGGATGTTGATCGAGGTCGCGGTTCCGGCGGCGCCGGTCGTCACCGCGTTGACGGCCGTCAGTCCTGTGGCCGCTACCGACAAAGCAATCGCGGCGAAATCGCCGGGGGCGGGCCCGGGCGACACCGTTACGCGAAGCGCGTTCTCGTTGTAGTTCAGCGCGCCGATGCTGGTCGAATCCTCGGTCGGGATATCGTCCCACATCCAGCCCAGACCGGGCGCAGGCTCCTCGACGGCGTTGTCGTCGCCGATCACCCGGCCGTTGATCGCGCGGATGCCGCGCGCCTTCAGCTGGCCTGCCCAGTCCGCGAACACGCGATCGGCCATTCCGCCATCGGAGGTGAGGCTCGGATCGCCGTTGCCGGTCACGATGAGATCGCCTTGCATCACGCCATTCTCAATTGTTCCGGCGGCCGCGATCGTCGTCTGATAGCGGTAGTCCCAGCCGAGTGTTTCGGCGGCGGCAGCCAGCGTCACGATCTTCATGTTCGACGCTGGCATCATCAGCTTGCCGGCGTTGAGCGCGTAGAGCGTTTCGCCGGTCTTGAGCGACTTGACCAGCACGCCCCAGTAGCCGTGCGCGAGCACTGGATCGGCGAGCAGGGTGTCAATGTCGTGCCGGAGTTGGACGATGGCAGAGGAAGCAAGGGCAGGAGGGGCGGGACGGGCAGGAGAGGCAGCAGGCGTGCGGTGGGCGCACGCGCCCACCGTCAACAGAACCGTGAGCGTGGCGCACGTCTTAAGACGTGCGCTACTTCGAAATCTCATCGAGCGATTTGATCACGTCGTTGAAATCAGCCACATCGATCTTCGCGGCGCCCGGTTCGCCCGGCCGTGACACGAAGACATCGTTGCCGACCTGGCCGAACGTCGCCCGATCTTCCTTCTTGCCGTCATCGAACTTCACGACCACCATCATCGCCGGCTTGTCGAGGCCGGTCTTGGCGGAAGCGTCGACGAACGAGGCGGCACGAATGTTCGAGAGCTTGCCGAGCAGGCTGTCGCTCTTCTCTTTGTCGAGATCGCCGGCTGGCGCGCTGACCCGTTTCCACTGATCGGGGGCGTTCGCGCCCTGACCCTTCGTGCGCTCGAGCGTGATCGTCTGCCCGTTGCGTGTGATCTCGATGTGCGTCGCGTTGAAGGGGCGGAACTCGAAGACGTCCTTCCGCCGGTACTCGTCCGCGCTCTTCTTCATGTCGTCGAGCAGCGCACTCTCGACCGTAAGGATCGCCGGCTTCGACGCATCGCGCGCGTAGACCGTGTTGTCGGCCGCCTTGCCGCCAAACAGGAGCGTCGCTTTCGCGGAGCCGAGCCCCAGGTTGACCGTCGCTTCAGGCTTGTCGAGGCCGTACTTCTTCAAATCGGCCGGTGTGGCGCTGTCGGCCACGATCGACTTCATCTGCACCGTCTGCAAACGGCCGATCAGACCCTCAACGGATCCGAAGTCAGCCTTGGTCTGCACCGGCTTCGACAGTTTCCACTCGCCGCCGTCCTTGCCGATCACCAGCGTCTTGCCCGCGGCGGTGATGTCGATCGCGTCGACCTTGTCGCGGTCGAACTTCAGCAGCGTCTTGTCGCGCAGGTCGAACGTCGTGCGGTTGAATGACGTGTCCTGCGTCGCGGGAATCAGGAACACCTTCTTCTCATCGTTGCGCTTGGCGAACATGTCGGCGCCGGTCGGGGATTTCTCGCCGACGAGCAGCTTGCGGTACTCCTTGTCGCCGGCCGCTTTGAAGTCGATCTCGATGCGCGGGTTGGAGAGGCCGTAATCGTTCAGGTTGGTCGGGTTCTCGTCGATCACCCGCACGATTTCGACCTGGCCGAGCGCCGACGTCACACCGGACACTTCAGAGTCGGAGGCCAGCGCGTCCAGCGGCTGCGAGATCTTCCAGGCGCCAGCCTCTTTCTTCAGGATCGTCGCATCGCCGGCTGCGGTCGAGATCTTCAACTCTTCGATCGTGTCCACCTGTAATGCCGCGAAGACCTTCTCCTGCTTTTTCCCGGCGGCATCGGTGCTCCCGCCGTCAGGTGTCTTCGAGGTGACGAAATAGATGTACGCGCCGAGGCCGGCGAGGACAACGATGAGCGCGAGTGTGGATGTCAGCCCGCGCATTTAGCCTCTCCGCCGCCACCAGGTGTAGATGCCCGTCCCGAACACGAAGCCGGGAATGACGAGCAGCGACAGCCAGGTGACGTTGGCCTGCTGCGTCGCCGTCAGCGTGATGCGGCGATCGTCGGCTTCCTTTGGGCGAATCGAAATCAGGTTGTCCTGCTGCGACAGCCAGCCGACGGTGTTCATCAGCAGATCGCGATTGCCGGGAACGCCAAGCGTGCTGTTGGCCGCGAAGTCCGAGTCGCCGATCACGGCGACGCGGGTCTCCGGTTTTGGTGCATCCGATTCGCCAGGCTTGGGCGGC
>JANYHS010000129.1 GCA_025358945.1 Acidobacteriota bacterium | reverse complement strand
CTTGAGGATCGCGCCGGCCTCCTCGCGGCTGAGGACCACGGGGACGCGGTGGGGCATCTTCGCCCGCGGCACCTGTTCGATCGCGCCGACCTCCATGCGAAGGACGTGGCGATACAGAAACAGCAGCGCGCTCAGCGCCTGATTCTGCGTCGATGAGCTGACGCGCTGATCGCTCGCCAGCCACGACAGAAACGCCGCGATCTCCGGGGCGCCCATCGTCGACGGATGCTTCTTCTGGTGAAAGACAATGAATCGCCGGATCCAATGGACGTACGTGGCCTCCGTCCGCCGGCTGTAATGCTTCATCCGGATCGTGTTCCGCACCTCGTCGAGAAGTTTGGGGCGCGACCGGGCTTCGCCGATCGGAACGACGGTGGGTCCTCGAGGAGAATCGGCCATGCAGGGGCGCTGAGCGAACGGCGTGCCAACGCCGTCGCCCCCGGATGGCCGAACAAATCCTGAGTCGGCGCACTCTGACGTTGCTGTTTCTGCCACCGTGGCGGAAGTGATTCTGTGCAGAATCTGCCACGTTGAGTGGCGTCTGAATCAGTGCTGTTTCTTCGGATCCGCTGCGGCCCAGAACGGCCGCGGCAGCACTTTCTGAATCGGCCAGATCTGGTTCAGCGTGGCCCCTTCATACAGCTCGCCGTTCTTCATCACGTAGCGAATCGAGTTGGTGTTCCTGATGCTCTCGAGCGGATTGCGGTCGAGCACGAGCAGGTCGGCCAGCTTGCCCGGCTCGATCGATCCGAGGTCCTGCTGCAAGCCGATCGCTTCGGCGCCGAAGAGCGTCACGACGCGCAGCGTTTCGTGCGGCGTCAGGCCGCCAGATCCCAGATTCCATGTTTCCCAATGCGCGCCGAGGCCCTGCATCTGCCCGTGGCTGCCCAGCGCCGCCCGGCCACCAGCGTGGACGATATCGGCCACCTGCGTGCCGAGCTTCGTGTGCCCGTACTCCTCGGGGAGGAACCACTGCCCTCGGCGCCGCGTCATCGTGTCGAGCAGCTCGGTCGGAATCCACCGGCGCAGCTTCGCGTCCTTGTCCGGGCTCTCGTTCTCGAACCAGTAGTTCTCCGTCCACGGCGCGCCGTACGCCACGAGAATCGTCGGCGTGTAGAACGTCTTGGTGCGCACCACGAACTGCACGACGTCCCGGTAGAGCGGCATGATCGGAAAGCTGTGCTCCTGGCCGGAGAAGCCATCGGCCATCTGCGTCAGGTTCAGCTTGAGGTCCAGCGATCCTTCGATCGTGGCCGTGATGCCGTACTCCTTGCACGCTTCGATGATCCACTCTCGCACCAGCCGGTCGCCGGCCACGTACTGCTTGAGCGTGTTGGTGTGGTACGCCTCTTTGTAGCGCTTGATGTACTTGAACGCGGCATCACGATCCTCGATGCCCGAACTCGAGAACACGCCGGGCCCGGTCGCGTAGATGCGCGGCCCCGGCACCATGCCCGCGTCCACCATGTCGGCGTACGCAAATACGTCAGGCGTCGACGTCTGCGGATCGCGCGTGGTGGTGACGCCGTACGCGAGATTCGACATGTACTGCCAGATCTCGGTCTGATGGACGCCGCGCGGCGGCCACATGTGCGAGTGCGCGTCGACGAGTCCTGGCATGATCGTTTTGCCCGTCGCATCGATCGTCGGCGTCCCCGCCGGCGCCTTGATCGATCCGCGCGCGCCAACCGCCGCGATTCGGTTGTCGGTGACGAGCACGTCGCCCCGCGGGATCACCTCATCGCCCTTCATCGTGATGATCCGCGCACCGCTCAGCAGCACCGACCCGCTCGGGCGCGCGCGCGGCAACTCGACGACGATGTCGGTCTTCTGCGGTTCGGCCGCGTCAATGGTCTGGCGGAAGAACTGTGCGCCGAGCGCCCAGGTCATCGTCGTGCCGTCGGCGGACCAGTGGAGGTAGTCGCCGCCTTCAGCTGACATCCGCTTGATCGGCACCGGCGTGCCGTCGCCGCGTCCCTGGATCTTGATGTCCACTGTTTCCCGTCCGGCGCGAGGAACCGGAACGAGGAAGTGCTTGCCCTGGAGGTTGACGAATGCGCGCGTGCCGTCAGGTGACAGTCGGATTTCGTCGGCGCTCGGCGGGTTATTGCCCGGCCCTGACCCTTGGATCCTGAACAGAGTGCGGCGATCGAGTCCGCTGATGTCGATGGACTGCAGGCCGCGCCCCGAGCTGAGGTAGATGCGCGACGAGTTGTTGCGCGCGAAATGCGGCGTGTGCCCGCCCTGCGCGGACGCGACGAGCGTGGGGGCTCCTCCACCTGACGGCATCCACCGGATCTCCAGCGTGTTCGCCGGATTGATCCCGCTGATCTCGCGCGGCGCATCGTCTTCCGGCTGGCCGTCGCCCGGCTGGTCGTCAGGCTGAATGTCCATCATGATCGCGTAGAGCTGATCCGCCGCGGCACCCGCGAGATAGACGACCTTCGATCCGTCGGGCGTGTACGCGGGGTCGAGGTAGTAGCCCTCGAACCTGGTGAGTGTTTCCGATGCGCCGCCGCCGGCCGCCACGCGTTTGATGTGGCCTCCGGTCACGGTCCACGTGACGTACGCAATGAAGCGGCCGTCGGGCGACCACGTCGGCATGAACTCGCCTTCCGTTGAACCCGCCCCTTGCGGTGCCGACGTCAGCAGGCGAGGAGCCCCGCCGGACAGATTCACAACGTAGAGGCGGTTCATCGCGCCGAACACCAGCCGCGTTCCATCAGGCGAGAGCGTCGGCCATCGCACCAGACGCGCGCGCACAGCCGGCCCATCGTCCACGCGGACGGGCGTGTAGACCCGCGGCGCGATCTCGGCCTGCACGTTCACGGTCATCGGGATCACGCGCGCCTGCCCCGTCTCGAAATCCACGCGCTGCAGTCTGCCGCCGATCGGCACGACAAGCGACTTGCCGTCCGGCATGAACGTGTACCCCGGCAGCGTGTCCCGCGACGCGCGGGATTCCTGATCGTCACGCGTCACCGGAAGCACGAGCCAGCGTTCGGTGCCGGTCTCGAGGTTGCGTGCGCGCAGCCCCGTATCGGTCTTGTAGCGCGTCCCGTAGACCAGAAACTTCCCGTCAGGCGACAGCACGGGCCGCATCGCGCTGCCTTGTGCGTTGGTGATCTGCGCCACGTCGCCGGTCTCGCGATCGTGACGGTAGATCTGCCAGAGCGGAAAGCGCGCGTTGTAGGTGAAGCCGCCCGTGCGCTGCGCGTAATAAATAAAGCGGCCATCGGGCGAGACGACTGCGCCCATCCGGTTCGGCGGCTGCACAGGCGGCGGGCCCTGCGCGTCCGGCCCGGGCTGCGGCGGAGGCTGCGCACCGATCCGCACGCCGCTGCCGCCATCCCGGTGATACATGAACAGCCAGAACGTTCCCGGATCGGGCGGCCGCGATTTGGACACGACGATGTACTGGCCGTCGGGCGTCCACGACGGCGACGTCATGATCTCGGGACGATCGCGCGTCAGGCCATCCTTGCTGACCGCGCGCGGGTTGGATCCGTCCGCGTTAGCGATCCAGAGATTCTCGACACCGGTGCGGTCGCTGAGAAACGCGATCGTCTTTCCGTCTGGAGAAAACACCGGCTGACTTTCGAACGACAGCCCGCCGACGATGCGCGTGGCGATGCCGCCGGCGACGGGGAGCGTGTAGAGATCCCCGAGCACATCGAAGATCAGCGTCCGGCCATCCGGCGAGACGGACACCGACGGCCAGGTGACCTCGTCGGTGGAGAACGTGATCGTCTCGGCGGTCTTGAGGACCAGTTCCTGGGCGCGGCTGGCGTCGCCGCCCTCCTGCGCCTGCGCGCGAAGAGCCGGTATGGCCCGCGCCGCGAACCCTCCTACGCCGACGACGGCGGCGGCAACCAGCGACAGATGGCGAAGACGCATCACGTTACTCCTTCTTCCCCTGTGGTGCTTCGAAGCGATAGATCACGTACGAAATCGGCCCATCGAGCTGACTGAACTTGTGCGGCGTGCCGGCCGGCACGATGATCACGTCCTTCGGCTTCACCTTCTGGCTGACGCCGGCGGTCAGCGTGCAGTAGTAGCTCGTGGTCGGGCCGAGGTTCGGCGGGTCGGCCACCGGACGGCAGTCGGTCATCGGACCGCCGGTCAGCAGCGTGCCCGATCCTTCGATGATCTGGTAGATCTCGGTGAGCTCTTCGTGCATCAGCGCGCGTGGCTCCTGGATCGTCCGGTGCACGATGCCGACCCTGACGATCCCGCGTGGTCCGGACGCCAGGCCCACCCGCTTGTCGAGCGTGTTGTTCGCGATCGACTCGCGCATCGTGGCATCGATCTCGGCGGAGCCAACGAACACGGCCGGTGGCGGTGCGGCCTTGGTCGCCGGCGCCGTGGACACCGACGCCTGCTCGATCGCGAATCCCGTGAGCGCCGCAAACAGCATCATCAGCATCATCACATCTCCATGGTCGACATGGCCTGCACTTTCCACGCATCGTCTCGACGGACGACCAGGAAGACGGCCTCGTATTTTGAGAACACCTGACCTGCGCGATCGCACCAGCCGTATCGCGCAGACGGCTTCCAGAGACGTGAACCCTGTCCACACCCACCTGCCGCACGCGCTTCGTCGTCTACTCCGAGTGATGCCACCCGGTCGCCAGCATTCAACATGGCCTCACTATACTTAAGACCTGTGAAGGCCTCGAGTCGAACACGCGTCCGGCTTGCGTACGCCGCTGCCATCTCGGTGGACGTGTGCCAATGGCTGCTCGGCCCGCTCGGCTGGGCGTTTGCCGACGAGATCCTCGACGTGGTGGCCGCGTTGCTGATCTCCTGGGCGATCGGATTTCACCCGCTTCTGCTGCCGACATTCGCCCTCGAGTTCCTGCCCATCGCCGACATGCTGCCGACGTGGACCGCCTGCGTCGCGCTCGTCGTCATGCTCCGCCGAAAGCAGGAACCACCGCCGCCAGGGCCCGGCGAGGTCATCGACGTCTGACCTACCGGCCAGACGCAGCCGGCAGCGCAAACACCAGGATCGTCGGCGACCCGGGATTTCGATCCACCCAGAAATTCGACGGGCTTCCGGACGCGACGGCCACGTACTGTTTACCGCTCACGCCGTACGTGACGATGCCGCCGCCGACCGGACCGCCGGTGTTGAAGCGATACAACACGTCGCCGGTGCGCGCGTCGAACACCACGAAGTCCCCCGTGAGTTCGCCGGTCAGCAGGAGGTTGCCGGCGGTGGTCGTGACCGCGGCCACCATCGGACGCGGCGATCGGTACTTCCATTTCACCGCGCCGGTGGCAGCGTCCACGGCTGTCAACCAGCCCTGCGCCTTGTCGGCGGGATCGAGATCCGATCGACCACCCATATAAAGCTTGCCCGGGATGTACCGGACCTGCTCGAACGCCGAGAAGGTCGCGCACCAGTCGACCGCCGCGGCATAGAGGAGATTCGTCCCTGGGTTATAC
>JANYHS010000085.1 GCA_025358945.1 Acidobacteriota bacterium | reverse complement strand
GCGCCGCAACCGCGCTTCTGCTGGCACTGCCGCAAGCCGCTGCACGCCCGCTCCGATCGCTGCCCGTTCTGCGGCGAAGCGCAATAGCGCCCGACCCTAAACCGCGTACAAGCGAATCTCATCGAGCGGCTTCTTCGCGATCGACGGGACGACGGCATCCGGCGCCGGAAAGCCGACGGGGATCACGAGGAACGGCTTTTCGTTCTTGGGTCTCCCGAGGATCGATGCAAGAAACGCCATGGGACTTGGCGTGTGTGTCAACGTCGCCAGCCCGGCGATGTGAAGCGCAGCGAGCAGAAAGCCGTACGCGATGCCGACCGACTCCCCTGCGTAGTAGTGCTTGATGTGGTGCGGGTCTCCGTTCTCGCCGATCCTGATCCCGTAGTCCACGCGAAACACCACAATCAAACAAGGCGCGGCTTCGAGAAATGGTTTCTGCGCATCGGTGCCAAGCGGCGCGAGTGCGGCGATCCATTCGGCTGGCGCTCGTTGCTCGTAAAACGCGCGTTCCTCCTCCTCGGCTGCCAGTCGAATCCGGCGCTTGATCTCGGGGTCGCGGACCACGACGAATTGCCACGGCTGGAGGTTGGCGCCTGACGGCGCGGCTCCGGCGACGGCAATCGCCTCGTCGATCAGCGCATCCGGGACCAGCTCGGTCGAGTAGTGCCGCACCGTCCGGCGGGCCTGCATCCGCTCGCGAAAGGCGCCGAGGCGAGCACGCTGCTCTATCGGCTCGAGCCGCTCGAACACAAGAGGCACCGGGCGGTACGCGGGTTCGGCATTCACCCCGGCATTATGCAATCGAACAGTCCAATCCGTTCATGGACCGCACACACGCCCATGATGAGTCATAGGATGCGCAATCCATCAGCCTCACTACCAGAGTCGTGACTACAACGCGCTGAACGGGGGCATCGCCCGCTGGTTCGCACCGATCGACGAGGCACTTGGCAGCGGGGCGACGATGAATGCGATTCTGGCGTTCTCGCGTTCGCTGCTCGACGACTCGCGCGTCGCGCACGGCGTCACGACAATCGAGCCGCTCGATCCGCATCGTGCCGCCTATCGTGATGTCCTGGTGGTGACGTGGCGCTGTAACCGAGATGCGATAGAATCGCCGTAAGGAGCACTCCTCATGGCGTTTCCGGGCACGGGCAAGATCTGGATGAACGGCACACTGGTCGACTGGAAGGACGCGAACGTCCACATCGCGACCCACGTCATCCACTACGGCAGCGGCGTCTTCGAAGGCGCGCGCTGTTACGCGACGCCAAAAGGCTCCGCCTGTTTCCGCCTCGACGCGCACATGCGCCGACTCCAGCACTCCGCGAAAATCTATCGCATGGAATATCCGCTCGATCTCGCAGGCTGGACCAACGCCGTGCTCGAGACGATTCGCGCAAACGAGATGAAGGCCTGCTACATCCGGCCGATTCTCTATCGCGGTTACGACTCGCTCGGCGTCAACCCGCTCTCCTGCCCGGTCGACGCGGCTATTCTCCTGTGGGAATGGGGCGCCTATCTGGGCAAGGAAGCCCTCGAGCAGGGCACCGATGTCAAGATCTCCTCGTGGGCGCGCATGGCGCCCAACACGCTGCCGGCGATGGCCAAGAGCTCCGCGAACTACGCGAACTCCGCGCTGATCAAGATGGAGGCGCTCGCCGACGGCTACGCCGAAGGCATCGCGCTCGACGTGTCCGGCAACATCAGCGAAGGCAGCGGCCAGAACATCTTCATCGTCCGCGACGGCATCGTCTACACGCCGCCGCTCGGGTCGTCGATCCTTGGTGGCATCACGCGCGACTCGGTGATGATACTGGCCCGCGATCTCGGCTACACCGTGAGCGAGTCGGTGATTCCGCGCGAAGCGCTCTACATCGCCGACGAGGTGTTCTTCGTGGGCACCGCCGCCGAAGTCACGCCGGTGCGATCGGTGGACAAGTTGCAGGTCGGCACCGGCACGCGCGGCCCCGTGACCACAGCCCTCCAGCAGGCGTTCTTCGACGTCATCAGCGGCGAAGTGCCGGACACGCACGGCTGGCTCACCTACGTGTACGCGGACGAGGCTCCGCTTCGCGCCGCTCGCGTCGCGGCGGGAGCGAAGGGCTGAGGGCTGAAAGCTTCTGAGATGCACGTCAACGACCTGCTGAAAATCGCCGTCGAGAATGGGGCCTCCGACCTCCACCTGAAGGTCGGCACCTTTCCGATGATGCGCGTCCGCGGCGTGCTCACGCTGGCGAGCGACGACAAGAGACTCGACCCGGAGGACGTGGTGGCCATGGCCGCGGCAATCATGTCGACGACGCAGAGTCAAAAGTTCAACGAAGCGCAGGAAGTCGATCTCGCGTACAGCGTGCCGGGGCTCGGCCGGTTCCGTTGCAACATCTTCCAACAGCGCGGCACCGTCGGCCTGGTCTTGCGCATCATCCCGATGCAGATCCGGACGATCGACGAACTGGGCCTGCCACCGGTCCTGAAAGCGATCGCCTCCGAGGAACGTGGGCTCGTGCTCGTCACCGGCACCACCGGCAGCGGCAAGAGCACGACGCTGGCCGCGATGATCGACTACGTCAATCACACACGCTCCGCGCACGTCATGACGGTGGAGGATCCGATCGAGTTCCTGCACCGCGACAACCTGTCGATGGTCAACCAGCGCGAGGTCGCGGTCGACCCGCGATCGTTCGCGCAGGCGCTGCGCAGCGCGCTGCGTCAGGATCCCGACGTGATTCTGGTCGGCGAGATGCGCGACTTCGAAACGATTGAAACCGGTCTGCTCGCCGCCGAGACCGGGCACCTGGTGTTCTCGACACTCCACACGCTCGACGCGACCGAGACGATCAACCGCATCATCGCGGTGTTTCCGCCGCATCAGCAGAAGCAGATCCGCCTGCAGCTGGCCAGCGTGCTCAAAGCGGTGATCTCGCAGCGCCTGCTGCCGCTGGCCGACGGCAAAGGCCGCGCGCCCGCCGTCGAAGTGATGATCAGCACGCCCTTCATTCGCGACTGCATCGTTGACAAAGACAAGACCCACATGATCCCCGGGGCGATTGCCGCGGGCGCGTCGCAGTACGGCATGCAGACATTCGACCAGTCAATCTTCGGTCTGCTCGAACGGACGCTGGTGACCTACGAGGAAGCGCTGCGCTGGGCGAGCAACGTCGATGAGTTCAAGCTGAAATTCCAGGGCATCTCGACCTCCGGCGACATGAGCCGGGACCAGATGGCGAAAGACGCCCTCAGTCCGGACATCACCAGATTCGGCACGCGCGACCCTGACTGGTAGCGCGCGGCTGTCGCCACCCCCATCGCACGCCATGTCCTCCGCCTACATCGACGGCCTGAAAATGCTGGGACGGCGCGAGCTGTCCGAACAGCAGGTGCGCCAGCGCCTGGCGCGCAAGGAACACGATCCCGACGAGATCGAGGACGCGGTGACGCGCCTGCGCGAGGAACGCGCGATCAACGACGTGCGCGTGGCGGAAGCGATCGCGCGGACGGAGACCGGCATCCGCAAGCGTGGAAAGATCCGCGTCCGGATGCAGCTCGAACGCGCCGGCATCGCGAAGGATGTCGCCAAACAGGCGCTCGACGAGGTCTTCGGCGCGCTGGACGATGAGGCACTGATCGAGGGATCGCTGCGCAAACGACTGCGGGGAAGGGAGTCGATCGCCGACGACCGCGAGTTCCAGCGACTGTTCCGGTATCTGATCGGGCAGGGATTCGAGTCCGACATCGTGATGCGCACTCTTCGCGCGAAGCGGACGCATCGATAGTCAGGCCCGGGCCAGCGAGATCGTGAACGTGGTCCCCTCGCCAACGGCGCTAACAACTGAAATCTGACCGCCGTGTTGCTCGATGATCCCCTTCGAAATGACAAGGCCCAACCCGGTCCCACCACCTTTCCGCGAATCGGCGAGCTGTTGGAACGGCTGAAAGAGGCGCGCGAGGTCCTCGGGATTAATACCGGGGCCCCCGTCACGCACCGCGATCTCGAGGCGTTCGCCGCGCCAGTTTGCCTCCACAGTCACCGGGCGGGAGGGCGGCGAGAATTTCAGCGCATTGCTAATCAGGTTCACCATCGCCTGGATGATGCGGTCGCCATCGACGAACAGCTCTCCGGCGTCAGCCGCGACGCGGTGGTGGACGCGCCCCTCGCCGTATGGCAGATGGGCGACGGCCTCGCAGGCGGTGGTCACGAGCTGGTCGACGCGGCACGCCGACTTCCGGAGCTCGACGCGGCCGGCTTCGAGTTTCGACATGTCGAGGATGTCGTTGGTGATGCGGATCAGGCGTTCGCTGCTGTTCAGGGCTCCCAGCAGGAGCGCGCGTGCGTCAGCGTCAAGCGTGGCGCCGGTTTCGGACAGCACCAGCTGAAGCCCGCCCCTGATCGAGGTCAGAGGCGAGCGCAGTTCGTGACTGACCATCGACACGAATTCGCCCTTCAGCGCATCAGCCTCGTGCAGACGGGTGTACGCCACATGAAGTTCGGCAAGGTTCCGTCGCATCTCGAGCTGCGCAACCGCCTGCCGGCTCAGCGCGCGCAGCGCCTCCATCTGCTCAGCGGTGAGCGTCCGAGGAACACGATCGATCACGCACAGCGTTCCGAGTGCGTAGCCATCCGGCGTGACCAGCGGCGCGCCTGCGTAGAACCGGATGTTCGGATCCGCTTTCACGAGCGGGTTGCCGGCGAAGCGCGTGTCCTCAGAGGCGTCGGGCACGACGAACACGCCCTCCTGGAGAATCGCGTGCGCGCAGAACGCCTGATCGCGCGGCGTCTCGCGCACGCCGAGGCCCACTTCCGACTTGAACCACTGCCGATCGCGATCGATCAGGCTGATCACGGAGATTGGCGTATCGCAGATGTAGGACGCGACCTTCGTCAGGTCGTCGAACGCGGCCTCTGGCGCCGTGTCGAGTATGGCGTAGGTGCGCAGCGCCGCCAGGCGCTCCTGCTCGTTGGCAGGCAGGTACGCGGGGACGGCAGGCATCAGATCTCCATCGCTGGCGACGGCGCCGCCGCCAACAGCCGGTTCAACTCGGTGACCAGCGACTCAGCATTCACGGGCTTCGCGAAATAGACGTTGGCGCCCAGCTGCAACGATCGCCGCTCGCCGGAGCCGGTGTTGCTGCCGGAGATGACGACAATCGGCACGCGCCGGCCCGGCGTCGCGCGGATGTGCTCGATCAGGCCGAAGCCGTCGAGCAGCGGCATGTGCAGATCGAGGAGCACCAGGTCCCACCGCGACGCGTCGAACAGGACGCGCGCCGCCTCGCCGTTGGCGGCGGTCTCGACGTGAAATCCCTTGCGGGTCAGCGTCTGCGCGAGCACGTTGCGCAGGTCACCGTCGTCTTCGGCGAGCAGGACGTTGCCAGCCGGAGCGCGGCCGACGAGCTGATCGATCTCGCGCAGCAGCCGGTCGGCGCTCACTGGCTTAGGAAGCACCGACAGCGACGGCTCGACCGCGATCGTCTCCGACATCGCCGAGACGACGACGATCGGGATGGTGGCCGTGCGGGGGTCGGCAGACAGCGCCGCGATCGCGTCGAGGCCGCCGCGGACCGGCATGACCAGATCCATGGTGATCAAATCCGGGAGGTGATCCGATGCGGCGCGGACGGCCGCGTCGCCATCCGCAGCCTCGATAACCGTATAGCCTGCCATCTGCAGCAGGCCGCGAAGCACGCGCCGGACGTCGGCGTCATCGTCGACGACGAGGACCGTTCGAGCGCGCCGCGGCGCGGCGGTTGGTACCGTCAACGGCGCCGGCCGGTCGAGCGCGCCTTCGTTCACGGCCGCCGGCAGCGTGACCGTGAACGTGGTGCCATCGCCGGGCGTGCTGGCGACGGCGACGCTGCCGCCGTGCTGCTCGATCAGCGCCTTCACGATCGCCAGGCCGAGGCCGGTGCCGCCGCGGCTACGGGTCGCCGATCCGTCCAGTTGACGGAACTTGAGAAACAGTTTCTCGAAGTCCTCCGTCAAGATGCCGACGCCGCGATCGCGGACGCTGATTGCGACGCGGTCGCCGGGCTGCTCGACCGCGGCAATCGTCACGACCGATTGCGCCGGCGCGAACTTGACCGCGTTCGACAGCAGGTTGACGAATACCTGCACGATCCGATCGACGTCGGCCAGCACCGGCGGCAGGCCGGCCGGCAGGTCGGCGACGACACGGACCGACGAGGCCCGCGCCATCTCCTGGACGCTCTCGATCGAATCGCGGACGATGTCACGCACCTGGCATGGCCGCCGTCTCAGGTCGATCTGCCCGGCCTCGATCTTCGAGACGTCGAGGATGTCGTTGATGATCCGGATCAGCCGCTCACAGTTGTTCAGCGCGATGTTGAGCAGCGGCTCGTGCTCGGGATCCTGGAACGCGGGCCGCTCCGCTAGCACCAGCTGCAAGGCGCCGCGAATCGAGGTCAGCGGCGTCCGCAGCTCGTGGCTGACGACCGAGATGAACTCGTCCTTCATCCGGTCGATCTCGCGGCGCTCGGAGATGTCGCGGACGAGGCCGCCGAAGTGGCGCGCGGTCCCGGTGCGGAACTCGAACAGCGACAGCTCGAGCGGAAACACCGCGCCGTCGCTGCGGCGGCCGTCCCACTCGGTGACCTGCCCCATGCCCTGCTCTTGCACGGAGAGAAGAAAGCGTGCGACCTCCTGGTCGTCCGCCTCTGGTACGACGACCAGGCGCTTGAAGTAGCGGCCGACGATCTCGTCCGCACTGTAGCCAAACATTCGCTGCGCCGCCGGGTTCAGGGATTCGATCTTGCCGCGCTCGTTGGTGATGACCAGACCGGCGATCATCCGATCGAGGATCAGCCGGAACCGCTCCTCGCTCGCCTCGAGCGCCTGTTGCGCCCGCTGCTGGTCCCGCACGCGACGGGCGACGAGCCCAACGCTGAGGATCAGCAGCCCCGTTCCCAGCGTGCCAAGGACGATCAGGACCGACGAGGCGCGTGTGGCAGTGACCGCAGCCACAGCCGTTCGCTCCGCGAGGAGCCTGTCTTCCTCGGATCGCATCGCGCCGATGCCCGCGGCCACTGCCCGCATCGTCGTCAATCCACGGCCCGTCGCGATCGTGCGCAACGCTGCCGCGGCCCCGCCACGCTCAGTCGACGCGCGCAACTCGTCCATGAACGCGACCTTGTCCGCGATCCGGCGGCGAAGATCTTCCAGCCGCTGTTGCTGCAACCGATTGTCGGTCGTGAGCACGCCGATACGCCCGAGCCGGTCGTCCATGACATGCCGTCTTTCCATGTGCTGCCGGAGCAAGGCGGCATCCGACGTGAGGGCGTAGCCCCGCATGCTCGACTCGGCATCACCGATGGCTGACTCCATCGCCTCGAGGCTAGCCAGCACCTGGTGCGTGTGCGACACCCACTGCTCGGCCGCCGCGACCGCGCGCCCGCTGTGAAGCGCGAGGGCCGCAACAGCGACGAAGAGGACGATGCCCGTCGCCGCGCCCGCCCAGACGTTCCGCTCGATGGGATTCGCCATTACACCTTGAGCATCTCGCGAACGCTGGCGCCCAGAGTCAGCGCATCGAAGGGCTTGGTGATGTAGCCAAGCGCGCCGAGCGACAGCCCCTGCGCGATCTCGCTCTCCTGCGACTTGGCGGTCAGGAAGATGACCGGGATGCCTCGCGTCGCCTCGTCGCCCTTCAGCCGCGCGCACGCGGCGAGGCCATCGAGCTCCGGCATCATCCAGTCGAGCAGGACGACGTCGGGCGCGGCCTCGGCGACTCGCTGCAGCGCCTCGAGGCCATTCGAGGCGACGGTCACGTCGAAGCCGGCGCGTTTCAGCGACATTCGCGCAACGAGCTGAATGTCAGGATCGTCTTCCGCAAGTACGACGCGCAGCTTCATGCGCCTGTGAATCCTTTCCGGATCATCGTGCCCCAGCCTTGTTTCTTCCTGAAGTAGTCGACGATCCCTCGGAGCCGCCACCACGTGGTGAGTTGCCGGTAACCGAAGTTCTCGGCGATGCCGACGAGGGCGAGCGTCAGCAGGTCGCTGACGCGCGGATAGCGCCTGAACGACAGCTCCTCGAGCAGCACCGATCCCACCGAGATCACCGCGCCGTACGCAATCGCCGCCAGGAACAGCAGCTGCGCGAAGCGCCAGTCGAGCAGCCCGAGCGCCAGCGCGAGAATCGTAACCACGAAGCCGCTCAACTCGAGGATCGGCCCGAGCGCCTCGAAGATCAGATAGTACGGCATCGCGAA
>JANYHS010000045.1 GCA_025358945.1 Acidobacteriota bacterium | reverse complement strand
GCATGATCGCTGTGCGCGTGCGAGTTCACGATCAACTTCACGTCCTTGATGCGAAAGCCTGCCAGGCGGATGCTCGCCTCGATCATCGGCGGAGCCTGCTCGGTGTCGCCGTCAATCAGGATGTGCCCATGGTCGGAGGTGATCAGGATCGCGCTGAGCCCGCACGTGCCGACGTACCAGGTATTGCCGTAAATGTGCCTGGGCGGCGCGGGATCGTTCCATGTGGGATCGGCAGGGCACTTGGGCTCAACCGGCGCGCGCTTGGGCGTGACCTGTGCCGAAAGAGAGACGCTGACCACGGCGAGAAACACAGCGAGAGAATACGATCGCACAGCACTTCGCTCCTTGAAGGTGACTGGCTACGGCTGAAACCGCACGCTCTGCCAAAGCGCGGGCGCATCGTAGACGCGGCCGTCGCTGATCGTCCAGCGCACGCTGCGGATATTGCGGATCGCATCCAACGGATTCGCGTTCAGCACCACGAGATCGGCGCGCTTGCCACGCTCGATCGTCCCGAGGTCGGCGTCCATCTTCATCGCGCGCGCGGAGACGATGGTGGCCGCCTGCAGCGCTTCCATCGGCGTGAACCCGGCCTCGACGTACAACTCGATCTCGCGATGCACGCTGTGACCGGGAATGCCCTCGTCTGTCCCAACGACAATCGGGACACCCGCATCGTGAAGCGCCTTGACGATCCGCAGCCCGCGCTCGACGCGTATACGCGCCGTGGCCGCGTCGATACCCGCTGCGCCGGCGTTCGAGAACACGCGGTTGAGCGGCGCAGGAATCTTCAGCACGCCCGGCTGAAACGCCGCAATCGGTGTCCCGAGCGCATGCCCGAGCAACTCGCCCCACGATTGCGTCGGGTCGATCACCGTCTGGTGCGCCTTCAGGAAGGCGATCGTCGCGTTCACCTCGTCTGACCCCGCCTCGCCGCGGATCCCGAGGTGCGCGATGTGATCCATGCCCAGGCCGGCGGCCTGCGTGATCGTCATCCCGTTGGGCACGTGACCCGTGACGGTCATGCCGAGGCGATGCGCTTCGTCGCAGATCACCTTCACCAGTTCAGGCGTGATCAGGCTGTAGATCTTGATCTGCTCGAAGCCGGCATCGTGATATTTCGCCACCGCCAGCTTCGCTTCCTCAGGCGTGGCCGCGTAGTAGACGCCGAACGCGTTCGGTCCCGGACCATCGATGAGTCCGGCCGCGACGATCCGCGGTCCGAGCACGCGCTTGGACGCGATCGCCGATCGCAATGCGGTGATGAACTCGAACTCGTTCCCCATGTCGCGAACCGTCGTCACCCCGGCCGCGAGATACACCGGCGCCCACTCGACCTGGGTGGCATGCGTGTGCATGTCCCACAGGCCGGGAATGATCGTCTTCCCCTCCACGCTGACGGTCGACACGTCCGGCGGGATCCTGACCGATGCGCGCGGACCGACCTCGGCGATACGCCCATCACGAATGAGGACGACGCCGTCTGGGATCGCCGGTTGTCCGGTGCCGTCGACAATCGTCGCGCCGACCATCGCGTAGGTGCCGCTCTTCAGGAGTTTCGTGCGCGTGGTGATCGCTTCGAGGTCGGTCAGGCGATCGCGTGTCGCGCGCTGAACGAACCCGACGAGCGCCGGCTCCAGATCCTCGCGCACCGCCTCGAAGCTGAGTCCGCCGGCGCGCGTGATCGCCGCCGCGATCCCGCCCTTCTCGTCGAGCCACACGGTCTCGCGTCCCCAGACGACCCCGTCGATCGAGTAGCGCTCGAGGCGGACCTCAGCGGATCCGATCCGCATCGCCTCGCGCCCGCGCGGCTCGATGAACACGTCATTGGCCGGCAGGCCGGGCACGGTGCGCAGCACCCGCGGCTCACCGTGCTGCTTCCAGTACCGCAGCATCATCATCTGCGCCGCGAACGGCGCATACCCGTCCACCGTGTAGAACGGCGCGGTCAGCGGAACGCGCGATTCGGCGCCGTCCGCCTTCACGATCGCCGCGCCACCCTCGATGCGGATGTCGGAGTCGACGTTCACGAACCGGTAGCTCTTCCCCGTCGCCTTGAACGACAGCGGCGTGAAGTCCGGCGACGTGCGGAGGGTGGCGGCGAGCTGGACGCGGCCGCCACGATCGGTGAAATCGAAATCTGACGACAGGGTCAGCACGTCGCCGTCGCGCACGACCTCATATTTTTCGTAGCCGATCGGCTTCTGGACGTAGTGCAGCCTCAGGGTGCCGCGCTCGATGGGGTCCGGCGCGCCGGGCAAGAGCAGGGCGCCGATGGCGGTCGCGACGACAATGATTCGCACGACGAGCATGATCGCACATTTACGCGCGCTCTCAGCCGTAAGCCCTCTGCCATATGATTGGCCCCATGCCGTACCCGGTATCGGTCCGTGTGGAACCCGTCGCCGCCGACCGCGATCGGCTGACGACGGCGTTTCGATTGGTGCTGGCGATCCCACACCTGCTGCTCGTCGGCAGCGTCGGCTTCGGCTTCGCGGTTCACAGCGGTAGCAACAGCGTATCGTCGTTCAGCGGCGAGACGGGGCTGCTCGGCTTCGTCGCGATCGCGCTGGCGATCGTCAGCTGGTTCACGATCGTCATCAGCGGCGAACACTACACGCCGATCCGCCGCTACACGCGTTTCTACCTGCGCTGGCGTGTCCGCTCGCTCGCCTATCTCATGCTGCTGACCGATCGCTACCCGCCGTTCGGTGACGAAACCTATCCGGCGGCGCTGACCTTCGACGAGCGCGACACGCCTCACGATCGCGTGAGCGTCGGCTTCCGGCTGTTCCTGGCGATCCCGCATTTCATCGCGCTGTTCTTCGTGATGTGCGCCTGGTGGGTGACGACGGTGATCTCGTGGTTCCTGATCCTGATCACCGCCGAGCAGCCGGATGGCCTGCACACCTTCGGCGTCGGCGCGTTGCGCTGGCTGGTTCGCGTCGAGGCCTACATGCTCCTGCTCATCGACGACTACCCGCCGTTCTCGCTGGACTGAGCCGCAACCTGAAAGGCAGCGGCTGAAGCAGGGTCCGAACCATCCTCAGCAACGTGGCAGTCGCCGTGGGATCGATCGTCGCATTCGCGGCGGCACGGCTGATTCGGGGGCTGCTCTTCCAGGTGAGCGCGACCGATCCGTTCACGTTCATCGCGGCCGCCACGGGCCTGCTCAGCGTCGCCCTCCTCGCCAGCTACATCCCCGCCAGACGCGCGACGCGCGTCGATCCGATGATCGCGCGCAGAGGCGAATAAGGCGGCGGGCGCTTATTTCAGCGAGATGCCGGCGCCGATAATCAGGAGTGTTGTGCGCGGCGTGCCTGGATAGAGATCGGCCGCGCCGGGGTTGATGGAGTAGAAGCGGACGTCGAAGCTGAAAGCGACATGCGACTTGATGAACCAGCGCGCTCCGCCGCCGTAGTTGATCGTCTTCAGCGGCTCCGTGTTTGGTGGATAATCCGCCAGTCCCTGCGCCGGAGCCAGTGACCAGTTGGATTGCCCGATCCCGCCGCTCAGATAACTCCAGCCGGATCCTGAACCGAAGTTCAACGACATCTGCGGCGAGAACGATCGGAATTCCTCCTCTGACGATCGCAGCGGTGTCACGCCGTCAGCCATCAACGCGCCGGCCAGGGGCGTCTGCTTCGCGCGCGCGATGATCACGTCTCCGCCGATCCCGAAGGTCACGAGGCGCGTGCGCAGCGGGTACAGCGTGACGGCCACTTGTGTGCCAAGTCCGGAACCCGGCAGCTCCGCCAGGCTCAGCCCCCGGCTCTTCGCGAGCAGCGGATCCTCAGACGGAAAACTCGGAATCGAGCCGTGGACGTCGATGACGGCGAACGGAATCCTCGGCGGCGGATCCTGTGCGAAAAGCGGCCGCGCGAACGACCCGATCGCCACGACGAGACACACAACAGCAGCGCGCATGGGAACGCCGTGTATTGTACTCGTCATTGAATCGGCGCTGCGAGGCGCGCCCGAAGGCTCTGCTGCAGATCGTCGACGACGATGAGGCGCGAGAGGTCGCGCGCGCGGCGAGCGGCGGCGTCAGCGGTTGCGCACTCCGACCGTGCGACCACGAGACGGCGGCTGAGGTCGTAACAGGCTGCGTCCGCGTCCCCGGCGAGAAACACATGGCGCGCGTCGAGCCAGTCGCCGTACGGACGTGGCACCGGCGGATCGGCCGTGTCGCCCAGCAGATTCCGGCCCATGTACGGCAGCGGCGCCGGATCGATCCCGAGCAACGCGAGCACCGTCGGCGCCAGATCGGTCTGCCCCGCCGGCATCGAGCGCAAGCCGACCAGACCATCACCTGACCCACTAGACCCACTAGACCTACTTGACCTACCCGACCCTCCGGCCCTCATGAATACGGGGATGCGATCGTTCAGCGCCCACGCGGCCGCGTCGCCGCCGATGCCGATCGCGCGCGCCAGCCCCGCGTTCCGCGCGAAGCCGGCGTCGTGATCGCCGAAGACGACGAGCAGACTGTTGTCCAGGAGTCCGTCACGCGCGAGCGCCGTCTTGAAATCCTCGAGCGCCTGATCGAAGAAGCGCATCGTGTGCAGGTAGTTGCCGAACGAGCTGCCCTCGAGTGCGCCAAGCCTCAGCACTTTGTGCGCCGCGGGGAAATCTTCGAACGGATGGTGCAGCGACAGCGTGATGAGCCACGCGCCAAACGGTTGCTGCAGCTGCTCGAGACGCGGCGCCATCTGCTGAAGGAAGTCGTGATCGTTGAGCCCCCAGCCGATCTGTTCTGTCATCTGAAAATCCGGCTCGAACAGCGTCCGCTGAAACCCGTACGCCGGATGCATTACCTGGCGGTTCCAGAACCCCGGCTCGAATGGCACAGCCGACAGCGTCGTGTAGCCATGCTCGGTCAGCACTTTCGGCAGCGCGGCGTAGTGATTGCCGGGAAAACGAAACGCGACCGCGCCATGATCCAGCGGCAACAGCGACGTCATCGTCGTAAACTCCGCGTCGGAGGTGCGGCCTTCGCTGGTCTGATCGGTGACGTTGGTGAAGCGGAGGCTGTCCGACGTCCAGCGTCGAAGATGCGGCATCACCTCTTGTCCATCGACCGTGAAGCCGACCGCGAAATCCTGCAGCGATTCCACCTGGACGACGATCAGATTTTTGCCGCGAGCCGCGGCGAAATCCTGTCCGCCCGCGCGCAGCGGCGCCCGCTCGCGCAACCACGCCAGTGCGGCATCCACCTGCGCCTCTGTCGCAGGCGGCCGCATCCACGTGTTCCTCGCGTAGGTCCAGGTGTCGTACGCGTGGTAGCCAAACGGACCAAGCTGTTCGACAACCGAGCGCGCACGGAACATCTGATTGAGCGGTGTGGAGGCGAGCACGCGCGGGACCGACAGGCTGAAGAAGCCGACAGCCAATGCCGCCAGCACCGCGAGCGTCGTCGTCCACACGCCGGGGCGTGAGATCGGCGCGGGATCGCGCCAGCGCGACATCCCCACCACCAGCCAGCACGCGAACGGCCAGTCGATCAGCAGCCAGACGAGTCCCGGCGTCAAGAGGCTGCCGACCGAACCCCACACGTGGCCGGTCTGGTGTGCGGCCAGCATCGCCGGCGTCGATAGCACGTCGCCGAAGAAGCGATAGTAGACGACGTCGGCGAGGATGAGCGTTGAGCAGAAGATGCCGATTCCGAGTAGCGCCCACGGCCGCGCGCGGCGCGGCAGGATCAGGAGCGCGATCATCGGCACGAGGACGGCGACCGCCAGGATCAACCAGTACGCAACCGCCGTTGGCTCGAGCAGCGCATCGTGCGCGAGGATCAGCGGCTTGGTCGCCAGCGTCGCCGCGCACCAGAGCACGTCGACGCTCGCAACGCCAGGGCCTTGCGCCATTCCAGATGTGGCGCGGAACTTCAGTTCTGCGGGTCTCCGGCGCCGCGCAAACAGGCCCCACAATGCGACGAGCAGCGGGAGCGGCGCGAACATCCACGCCGGCGGCGGCACGACGAGGACGAGCCTGCGTGGCTGGCGCGGCGCCACCTGCGCGAACCACGTGACACCTTCCTCCACCATGTCCCACTGCAACCAGTAGAGGCCCGGCCACGACGGCGCGAGCACGCGTCCCTCCACGGTGAGGCGCGCGCCTGGCGCGACCGGCGCCGTGCCGAGATCGGTTCTGATCCCGTCGTGATACGGCGAGGTCCGCGAGCGGTGCGCGAGTTCGCGCGGCGCCAGCCATAGCCAGTGATACGAGAGGTGCACGCGCGCGGGATCCCACGCGCGCGCGCCGCGGTTGGCAACCGCCATCGGCACCGCCACTTCCTGCGAGGTCTCGAGCAGGCGTGGCGAAGGCACGTCGACGGAAAACGCCAGCGGGTAAGGCGGTGGCGGCACACGCGCGC
>JANYHS010000352.1 GCA_025358945.1 Acidobacteriota bacterium | reverse complement strand
CGATGGCGCGCGCGGGCTGCGCCATGCCGCCGGCGTCGACGGCATACACGCGGGAGGCGCCTGCCAGACACGCCAGCAGGCCGAGAATGCCGGTGCCCGATCCCAGATCGAGTACGACGTCTCCCGGTCTGACCACCTGGTTGATGGCCGCCCGGAAGGCGGAGACGCGCGCGTCATCGGACAGGAAGCGGCGGTGTGCGTCGATGATGCGCGACACGTCTGGCTACAGACAGGGCTTCATCTTCACCGCCGGTTCGTTGGTGGTGCTGCCGCCAGACTGGGTCAACTTCGCAATGCTGCCATACTCGATAAGCACCGGTTTGGCGTATGGCCGCCGCTTGCCTTTGCCCGCCAGGCCATCGCCAATCCGCTTGTCCTCGTCTCTACTCATCATTCCTCCACGGTTCCCGAAGTCTCGACCGCCTCGCGCATCCAGATTTCGACGGCCAGCGTCGACCACAGCGGCCACACATCTCTCGCGTACGACAGATCGCCGCTGCGATAGCGGCGCGTAATGGTCTCGTCCAGCCGGCGCACCTCGCTCACATCAACCCAGCCGTGTCGTTCGATCCGCGACGATTGCAGCAGTCCCGAGTCGATGCACTCGCGAATCGGCGGCAGAAACACCGATGAGGCCTCCGCGCTCGTCAGTCGGGCGCCCACATCGTCTGGCAGATAGTCGCGCATGGCGTCGCGAAGAACCGCCTTCTTGACGCCGTCCCTCCACCGCACCTGGTCGGGAATCGCCATGCCGAATTCCATCACGCGGCGATCAGCAAACGGGTGGCGGGCTTCGATGCCGAATTCCGCCATCACGCGGTCGTCTTCTTCGGTGCCAAGCACGGAGACACCACCCGTGACTTCTCGGTAAATCTCACGCTGCGCAATGGTCGGAAACGCTGTATCCGGGACGTCTGGATACAGACGGTCAGCCAGCGCAATCCGCCGCGCGAAATCGGGCCGCACCCACGCCGGCACACCGTCCCGGCCGATCATTATCTTAATGCGCTTTCGCATCGTTCTCGACAGCAACGGCCACGTCAGCACCTTGGCCAGCGGATGCGGCACCGTGAGCTCAGGGACCCGCGATCGAACGCGCGCTTCCCTGGCCAGCGCCAGCCAGCGCCCCGAGCGGAACAAGTCGGTGCAGTGATAGTAGCTGCCACCAAACCACTCGTCGCCCCAGAGTCCGGACAGCAACGTGCGTGTGCCCTCGGCGTATGCCGTCTGCTTCAGCATCTGCATCAGCCGTCCGGTCGGCGGACACGGAACGTCGGCGCGCTGGCGCGCGTGCCGATGGTAGTCCTCGGCGGGAAACTGACTGCCCGGGAACCGGCGTCCACGGCAGCCGTTCTTGTGCACAACCTGCGCGATGAACGGGCTCTCGTCGAGCACATCGCCCGCACCCACGAGCGACCACGCATTGCACTCGGTCGAGACGGCTCCGCTTCGCCGCAACGCGGTGGCCAATCCGAGTACCGACGAGGAGTCGACACCGCCGCTGAGCAGGACGCCGACCGGCGTACAGCTGCGCAGACGCACGCGCACGGCGTCACGAACAATCTCGTGCAGGTGTTCGGCGTACTCCGCCTGCCTCGAATAGCGGATCTCCTTCGCGGTGTCGATCGCCCAGTAGGTGTCCACGCGACAGCGATCGGTGGAGACGATCAGGCGGCCGGCCGGCGCGAGCCGCTGCACGTCGGCGAACGGCGTGTCCGTCGTGCTCGTGACGACCGACAGGTATTCGCCGACCATGCCTTCGTTGACCCGGCGGCTGACGGCGGGATGCGCCATCAGCGCCTGCGGCTCTGACGCGCAGAGAAACGTGTCCGGCCCGTGATGGTAGTAGAACGGCTTCAATCCAATCACGTCGCGGGCGCAGAACATCTGGCGGCGCTTGGCGTCCCAGATTGCGAACGCGAAGTCGCCCAGCAGCCGCGACGCGCAGTCGGTTCCCCAGCAGCGGTACGCGGTCATCACGAACGCGGCGTCTGAGCGCGCGGCCGGCATCACCCGCTCGCGCTCGAACTGCTCCGCAAGCTCTTCGCGGTTGTCGAGCCGGCCGTCGAACGCCATGCACAAACCGGCCTCGGCTATCTCGTGCGGCTGGTATTCATCGACCGACTCGGGCGTGGTCGCGAGCAGACAGTGTCCGAGCGCGACTGCGCCGCTGGTCCACACGTGAGACGCATCCGGGCCGCGCGGCGCAATCGCGGTCAGCATGCGTCCGGCGATCTGCGCGTCAACCAACCGGCCGTCGAGGTTGAAGACGGCGACAAATCCGCTCACCCGCGGTTCACGCCTTCACCTGCACAAGCCCCTTGTCGACCAGGGCGTCCACGAGGTCGAGCACGTCCCGTTCGAGCGCGGGACGATCGATCTCGTATTCGGCAGCCATCGCGTCCACCGCACCCTGCAGGGCGCCAGACTCCGTCAGCAGCGCCCACAAGCGCGTGCCAACGCCGTCGAGGCCGAAATAGTTGCCCGTCGCCAGGTTCAAGATGATGGCTTCGCCGTCCAGCTCACGGAAGATGACATCCTCGGGCACGACGAACGACGCGTTGAGCGATACGTGACTCATGAATGTAGCCTCACCGAATGTTCGAGACCTGCAATTCTAGTCTGCTCCAGACGGCAGGCGCGGGCGAACGTCGCGCCAAACCAAACGTACAGCCCGCAATTGACCAACGCGATCAGCACGCTCGAATCGATCCCCATGGCGGCACGCGCGACCTCGGGCGGGCCATCGCCGCGAACGCCGAGCATCAAATACAGATTCAGCGAGAACGTGACACTGAAGGCCGCCAGGATCGGCGCGAACGCCGGCCGCAGCGCCGCCGCGAGCACGAGGAGCGGCACAACCAGAAAAAAATGATTCTCGTGCACCTGCACCGACAGCATGAAATACGTCGTGACGATGAATGCTGCCAGCGCCGCGTGCAAGCCCGAATCGCGCGTCCGGACGGCGGCCTTCAGCGACCACAGCACCGGACCGGCCATCAGCACGATGGCGATCGCCCGCGGCTGCGGAAACCCTCGGGCGATCGCGTACGCGTGGGTCAGAATTTCTGCCCGCGCCAGCACCATGGCGCGAACGCCGTGTCCCCGCTCGGCGGCGGCCGCGAACGCATAGCTCACAATCCACCACACGTTACAGGCGAAGGCCGACAACATGTCGTGGCCCGCCAGCACCGCGACCGATCGGAGCATGTAGTACGTGGTGCCGGCGACAAGCAGCGGAGCGACAAGGACCGACGCGGCGGCGGCGGATGCGGCAATCGCCCCGCGCAACCGCGCCACGGCGTCCTGCGGCAGCCCCGCGTTCCAGAGCGCAAGCGCGGCGGCGGGCGCGACGATCACCGCCTGCGGCTTGGTCATCACCGCGGCGGTGAACAACGCTCCCGTCAGCCACGGACGGCCGTACGACGCCGCCAGCACAGCGCCCACCGCCGGAATGGCCAGGAAGACGTCGATGTACCCAAGCGTGGTGATCATCAGCACGGCCGGATTGAGCCAGTACGCCATCGCCGCCCACGAGGCGCGCGTCGCGCCAGCCGCGGGTCTGACCACGAGGAAAATCGTCAGCGTCAGCACGACATCGAGCAGCACGATCGCGCCCTTGATCGTGCGCGTCAGCGCGACATCGTTCTCGAAGCGTCCGCCGTTGAGCGCCAGGTGCGCCTGGCCGATGATCGCGAGTTCATCCAACGCCAGAGGCGGATACACGACCGGCGAATCGACGCCGCCGAACGTGACGGTGTGCCCCTTCGGACCGTACAGGTTCCACGGGCCTCGCGTCGCCGCATGAAAGCTCCATGCGCGCCACGAATCGTCGACGGCCGGCACGCCGATGGGAAGGATCGCGATGCGGATGAGGGCGCCGACGATTAGCGCAGTGACGGCGAGGACACGCATCGGCTGGAAGGACGGAGCGGATCGTAGACGATCGCACGTGTGCCGATGAGGCAGGACCCGCCGCGCTCGAGCCAGGCGTGCGCGTCGAACGGACGGTCGAACGGCCGGGTCCGGGAAACGCCGAAGCACAGCGTCGTCTCCGAGGCATGTCGGGCGAGCAGGCACTGGGCGACGAGCGCTTCGGTGAGGCAGGTCGCGCCGGGAAGGAGGGACGCCACCGTCCGCACCGCCCGAACGACGCGGGCGTCGTCATCGATCCCTGGACAACCCGGCCCCGTCGCAGCAACGCGCCCGAGGGCGCGCTGAACCAGACCGAACGGCAGCACACGCACAGCCAGGGCGACGAGCACGTGCAGGAGCGCCGCGAACACGAGCAGCCTCTGATCCGCGAGCGGTTTCTTCAGGAATGCCGTGAGCCGCGCCATCAGGCCATCATCGCGCGGAACAGGATCCGGCGGGCGGGAGGATGCTTGAACAACGCTCGAATCAGAGGGCGATGCTCGTTGAAGCGGGCGGTCGCACGAACGATCGGCATGATGCCGTCGGTATGCGCCAGTTCGAAAAAGCTGTCAATCGCCCGATCGCTCAGCTTCGTCACAATCGTGCGGAGTTCGGACTGGGCCGCAAATTCGTCAGCCAGTTCGGTGCGCCACGCCCGCTCGTACGCGGACAGCGTCTGCGCGTCGAGCCGATCGGCCGCGAGCGCATCAACGGCGACGTCGGCCGCAAGCGCGCCGGTCACGATGCTGTAGTGGATGCCGCCGCCAGTCGTCGGTTTCACCAGGCCCGCGGCGTCGCCGATCGCGACCATGCGATCGCCATACGTGCGCCCGACCGCCCCGAGCGGCAGAATTTTGATGCGTGGCGGTAGATCGCGATTCGCCATGCCCCATCGGTCGCCGACGCGGCCCATCATCCGCGTATAGCAACCGAGGATGTCGCGCGACGCCATCACACCGATGCGGACAAACGCGCCCTCGGGCCGCAGCACCGGCACCGCCCAGGCAAATCCGCCGGGCGCCACATCCTGGCCGAAATGCAGTTCGACATCGCCGGGGTGCGCGACCGGCAATTCGCGCTGCGCCGTCTGCAGGTAGGTCGTCGGCAGGCCGAAGCCAAAGCGACGCTGAAAGGCGTAGCTCGCCCCGCAGGCGAGGACCACCAGCCGCGCGCGGATCGTGACGCCGGCCGCCACGGCGCGCACACCGGCGGCGTCCACTTCGATCGCTGACACGCGCGCACCCACCCGCAGTTGGGCGCCCGCGCCAATCGCGCGATCCGCCAGCGCGCGATCGAAGGCCGGCCGATCGATGACCGTGGCCAGTGGCGACGGCGTCGTGTAATCCACCGGAATCCCGCCCGGCGAGAGAAACCGTACCGCCGACAGTTGATTGAGCGTGGCGGACGTCGGCAGATCGAATGCCGGAATGCTGTCGGATGAGAGAATGCCGGTGCAATGGACCGGATCACCGACGCGCGCGTGCTCTTCGCACACCAGCGTCTGCACGCCGCGCGCTGCGAGGCGCGCCGCCATAAAGAGTCCACCGGGGCCTCCGCCCACAATGAGGACGTCTACCGACTTATCCATGCGTGGTGAACAGTATAAACGGAGTATTACGGGATGCGGCGATCGCGCTTTTCCCACGCGCCCGTCCCGGTGATCCAGAACGAAACCAGAATCAGCCGCAGATCCAGCCAGAAGCCGGCTCGGTTCAAGTACACCCGATCGAGCCGGAACTTACTCGCGCGGGAAATGTCGCGCGAGGCATAGACCTGCGTCAGCCCCGTCAATCCTGGTCGAACGCGGTGACGCTCTTCGTATCCCGGAATCTGATCGAGGCGCACGAGCTGCCCGTCGCCGCGGACGTCGACCTCGCCGGGCCGCAACGGTCGAGGGCCGACGAAGCTCATGTCGCCGGCCACGATGTTCCACAACTGCGGCAGTTCGTCCATCGCGGTCGCGCGCATCAGTCGGCCCACACGCGTCACGCGCGGATCGTGACGCGTCGCCTGCACCGGTCCGGTCAGCGCCTCGGCATCCGGCGCCATCGACCGGAACTTTAGCGCCTCGAACACCCGCCCGCCCAGCCCGACGCGCTCCTGCCGGAACAACACCGGACCGCCGTCCTCGATCTTGATCGCGATCGCCAGCAGACCCCACAGCGGCGCCGACACCAGCAGGCCGATGCCCGCGACGCCGCAGTCGAACGCGCGCTTGATCATGCCGCCCGCGCCACGCCGGCGACGCGCGTCAACAGATCGTGATACATCTGGACGGCGATGCGGCGATCGAACTGCCGGGCCACGCGGCGAGCGCGCTCCCCCATTTCCGCCGTCGCGGCGGGATGGTCGTACATCGTCGCGATGGCGTCGGCCAGCGCCGCCGGATCACCGGGCGCCGCCACCAGCCCGCACTGCCCGTCGCGCACGATCGCCGCCGCTTCGCTGCTCGGATCGGTCGCCGCAATGTAGGGCCGCCCGGCCGCCAGAATTCCGTAGACCTTGCTCGGCACGATGAAGCCTTCCAGACCGCGCTTGAGCGACACGAGAAACGCATCCGCCGTGGCAAACGAATCGTGGAGTTGCGCCTTCGGCTGATACGGAAAAAATCGCACGCTGGTCAATCCGCGCGCGGTGACCATCGCCTCGAGCGCCTGCCGCTTGGATCCGTCGCCGACGATCGCGATCGTCAGGCGCTCCTTCGAGCGCAGACGATCGGCCGCCTCGATCAACACGTCGAGGTTCTGCGACAGGCCGACGTTCCCGGAATGCATCACGACGAAACGATCGACCAGGCCGTGCGCGCGCGCAAACGCGTTGTCTTTCGGGCCGGGCACGATCGCCTCGCAGTCCGCCCAGTTGTGAATCACGTGCACCCGAGCCGGATCGGCGCCCTTCTCCTCGACCAAACGCCGCCGCATGCGATCGCCGAGCGCGATGACGCCGTCCGCTTCGCGCAGCAGATAGCGGTTGATCCGATCGAGCGCTGCGTTGACCGTCGGGTTATGGAAATCCTCGATCAACGCCGCGACTTCTGGAAAGATGTCTTCGCACAGATACACGAACCGCGCGCCCGTCCGCCGCGCCGTCCACAGCGCGGCCAGGCCGACAATGGGCGGGTCCGTCATCGACACGACGACGTCCGGCCGCCCGACGCCGAAGCTGGCGACGGTCGCGGCCGCAAAATAACTGAGGTAGTTCGACACGCGCGCGACAAAGCGGCCCGGCCGCAGGCGGGTCCCATTCGCCCGGCGGATCGCGACGCCACGGTGCGACTCGCGGCTGACCGGACCAAGGCGCCAGCGGCCGGCGTCGCTCGGAGCGTTCAGCGAGCGACCGGCAACCACCGTCACCTCGGCGCCGTACCGGCTCACCAGGTCCTCTGACAGCTCGGTCAGAAACTGACCGGTGGCGGCCTGGTCTGGCCAGTACGAACGATTGAAGAAACACACCTTCACACCGCCACCTCGCGATGCGCGCGAAACCACTCGATCGTCCGGCGCAGGCCGGTCTTGAAATCCGTGGTCGCCCTGAAACCGAACCGGTTCGCGGCGCGCGTGACGTCGAGCATGCGCCGCGGCTGGCCATCCGGCTTCGTGCGATCGAATGTGAGCGTGCCCGTGAACCCGGTCAGCTGCGCCACCAGTTCGGCCAGTTCGCGAATACCGATCTCGAAGCCGGCGCCGATGTTCACCGGTTCAGGATCATCGTACCGCTCGGTCGCGGTCACGATCGCTTCCGCGCAGTCCTCGACGAACAGGAACTCGCGCGTCGCGTTGCCCGTGCCCCAGCACACCACTTCCTTGGCGCCGGTCTCCATCGCCTCGACGCACTTGCGGATCAGCGCCGGGATCACATGCGACGATTTCACATCGAAATTATCGTGCGGCCCGTACAGGTTCACCGGCAGGAGGTGAATGGCGTTGAAGCCGTACTCCTGCCGATACGCCTGTCCCTGCACCATCAGCATCTTTTTCGCAATGCCGTACGGCGCGTTGGTTTCTTCGGGGTAGCCATTCCACAGATCGCGCTCGAGGAACGGGACCGGCGCCAGCTTGGGATACGCACAGATCGTCCCGATGCCCACGAACTTTTCCACCCCGCTCACCCGCGCCCCTTCCATCGTCAGCGCGCCGAGCATCACGTTCTCGAAGAAGAAGCGTCCGGGAAAGTCGCGATTCGCGCCGATGCCACCGACGACGGCGGCCAGATGGATGACGACCTGCGGGTTGAGATCGGCGTACATCCGCGCCACATCGGCTTCGTGCGTCAGGTCGTACTGCGCTTTTCGCGGCACCAGCACTGTGCTGCCGCGCGTCTCGAGCGCGGCCACGACGTGACGGCCGAGAAAGCCGCCGCCTCCGGTGACGACGACCCGTTTCGATGCCAGGCTTGCCACTTCACACCTCCATACGTGCGGTCTGGGCGCCGACTGTCGGCGCCGGCACGCGCGCGCGCTCGAGCACGTGGCGGCCGATGACGAGCACGTCCATGCTCGTCCTGAGAAAACAATCGAGCGCCTGCGCTGGCGTGAGCACGATCGGTTCGTTCTCGTTGAACGAGGTATTCAGCAGCATCGGCACGCCGCTCAGGCGGGCGAACGCCTTGATCACGCTGTAGTAGCGCGGATTCGAGCGCACGCTGACCGTCTGCAGCCGGCCCGAGCCGTCGACGTGCGTGATCGCGGGCACGATCGCGCGCTTGTCGGGACGCACCGGATAGACCTGCAGCATGAATGGATCGGGCACGGCGCCGACGAAATACTCGTCGAGCGCCTCCTCGAGGACCGAGGGCGCGAACGGGCGGAACCGCTCGCGAAACTTGATCCGCGTGTTGATGATCTCGCGCATGTCGGCGCGGCGCGGGTCGGCGATGATGCTGCGGTTACCGAGCGCGCGGCTGCCCCACTCCATCCGCCCCTGGAACCAGCCGACGACGCGGCCGTCGGCAATCTGCGCGGCGGTCCAGTCATCGAGCGCGTCATCATCGGTCCAGAGGCGGCGCGTGCAGCCGCGTTGGTCGATCGACGCGTGCTCGGCGTCCAGCGCCGCCGCAATGGCGTCATCGCTGAACGAGGGACCCCAGTAGCCGTGCTCCATCACGAACCCGCGCGGCCGTCCCTCGAGGTGATTCCACGCGTAGAACGCCGCGCCGAGCGCGGTGCCGTTGTCGCCGGACGCCGGCTGGATGAAGACGTCACGAAAATCGGTCTGCTCGCGGATCTTGCCGTTTGCCACGCTGTTCATCGCGCAACCGCCGGCCAGGCAGAGCCGCGTACTGCCTGTGGTCGTCTGCACGCGCCGGAGCACGTGCATCGCGGCGCGTTCGTACGCGACCTGCAGGGACGCGGCGATGGCTTCATGCACGGCGCCAACCGGCTCATCGCGGCGGCGCGCCGGGCCGAGCAGTGTCTCGAGCCTCGGTGTGAACACTGGGCCAAGCTTCGGCTCGCCGTCTTCCCACGTCATCGCGACGCCTTCTGACCAGTGGCGGAAATAGGACAGGTCCAGTTCGAACCCGCCATCGTCGCGCAGATGCACGAGCGATGCGATCTCGCTCGTGTAGCGCGGCTCGCCGTACGGCGCCAGCCCCATCACCTTGAATTCGTCGCCGTAGTGCGGAAACCCAAGATACTGCGTGATGGCGAGATACAGGAGCCCGAGCGAGTGCGGGAAGAAGACGTGTCCCTCCACTGAGAGGCGCGACCCTGTGACGCGGCCCCACGAGGTGCTGACGAAATCGCCGAAGCCGTCGATCGCGCAGATCGCCGCCTCGTCGAACGGCGACACGAACGCCGCGCTGGCCAGATGCGCGGGATGGTGCTCGACGAATCGCGTCCGCGGCCGCACGCGCGCCTCGTCGAGGCCCAGCGCATCGGCAATGGTCGTCGGCAGTGCGCGCAGGCTGGCCATGTTGCGCGCGCGTGCCGACACCGTGCCCTTCGGCCGATGGCGCAGCAGGAACCAGGCCTTGCGCAGCAGGTGCGCACGGGGATCACGCGACACCGCGAAGACGTCGATGTCGGCCGGCGTGATCCCGCCCATCTCGAGACAGGCGCGCATCGCCTGCGACGGAAACCCGGCAACGTGTTTGATCCGGCGGTAGCGCTCTTCCTCGACGGCTGCGACGAGCTGGCCGTCGCGGACCAGCGCCGCCGACACATCACCGTGGTAGGCGTTGAGTCCGAGAATGTTCACGAGGCCACCGGCAGCAGCGCCGTGAACCGATCGCGAAACCGGTCGTCGGTGAACTGCTGCAGAAATCTGATGCGGCCGCGGGCGCCCATCGCGTCGGCGGTGGCGCGATCGCGCAACAGCCGCACCACGCTCTGCAGCAGCTGCGCGCGACTGTCCGGTTCGACGATCAACCCGGTGTCCTCGTTGATGATGATTTCGTCGGCCGCCCCCCGGCTGCCGACGCAGGCGCGCCCGGCGCGCATGGCTTCGACAAATACGAACCCGAATCCTTCATCGCGGCTGGGCATCACGAACGCGGTGCACCGCTGGTACTCGCGCTGCAGTGTGTCCTCGTCGAGTCGTCCCAGAAACACCACCTGCCCGCGAAGGCCAAGGGACGCCGCTTTGTGTTCGAGGCGAGGCCGGTCGTCGCCGTCGCCGACGATGCGCAGGATCGCGCCGGGGACGGCTGCCGCGACGTCGGGCCAGATCTCGAGGAGCGGGTCGTGGCCTTTGTACCGTTCGTCGCCGGCCATCCGGCCGACAATCAGCGCCGACGGCGGCTCGACAACATCACGATCCCGCGTCGGCACTGTCTCGACGCCCAGATGACAGACGTCAACCGCGCGCCCGCCGAAGCGCGGGTTCGCGTGCAGGAAGCCGTCACGGGTGAAGTGCGAAATGGCCACCAGCCGCGCCGAACGATCGAGCGCAGCGCGCTGCAGCCGGCTCAGCGGCTTCCACGCCTCGACTCCACAGAGGATCGTCGTCAGCGACGCGCCGCGGGCGGTGAATGCGAGCGCGGCCGGCGCCAGGTGGAGATGCGTGACGATCACGGCCGTATGCCGATCCGCCGACGCCGCGCGCCGCAGTGCCGCCGCCACGAATCGGAACGAGCGCCCATCGGCGCCATGCACCACGGCGCGGCCGAACGAACGCTGCGACGCGGGTTCATGCAGCGCGAGCACGGTCACCGCTTCGAATGTACCGGTCACGAGGCGCGCCAGTCTCGAGATGCCGTCACGGCCGCGCAGGTTTGGCGTCAGCACCACGACAGGGAAGGACACGTCAGTGAAGATCCGCGTAGAGGCCGGCCATCCGCGGAGCAATGGCATCCCACGAGTACTGTTGGCGCGCAAACATCGCCGCGCGCGCGCCCATCGCCGCGCGACGACCCGAATCGTCGGCAAGTGTCCGAATGGCGGCGGCAATCGCCGCCGCGGTCTGCTCGACCCAGAAGCCGCAGCCCTGTGTCTCGATCTCGCGCCACGGACACGTCCGGGTGGCGATCACCGGCACACCGGCGGCGAGCGATTCGACGACAGCCATCCCGAAGCTCTCGGAGTCGGAACACTGCACCATCA
>JANYHS010000161.1 GCA_025358945.1 Acidobacteriota bacterium | reverse complement strand
CGCAATGCCTGAGCGTTGCGGCGCGCCAATCGCAGGACTGAAGTCCTGCGCTACTTCTCTCGCGGAAATTTCTCGCGCGGAAACGGCACATCGATGAAGGATGGCTTGGCGTACGCGGTGTACGCCACGCGCGCGGTCGCCGCCGGGTCGGCGACCGGTTGGCCGCGGCCGGCCCAGCTCTCGCCGCTGTCGTCGATGCGCATCGCGATCGCCTCGGGCGCCTTGCCCTTCTGCGTCACGGTCACGATGACCCCTGACGCGGTCGCCGCCGGCAGCTCGCCGCGCGTCGCATCGCTGAAGTACACGTGACAGGCGCCGTCGCGGTTCAGCACCACCTCGAAATGCAGCTCGCCGTTCATCAGCACGAGGCCGCCGTAGCGCGGATTGTGATCGCCGTGCGGGATGGCCGATCCCGTCTGCGCCGACGGCGCCACCGTGGCGGGTTGTGCGGTCTGAGCAGGCGTGGCGTCTGCGCCGCGGCCGCACGATGCCGCGAGAATGGCGAACGCTGCGATCGCGACGCCTGCACCGCGCACCCGGCCTTCGCACCGTCGGTGCTTCGGCGGGCCAGTCATTCGTACCGGAGCGCGTCGATGGGGTCGAGCCGAGACGCCCGGCGGGCCGGGTAGAAACCGAAGAACACACCGATGGCCGCCGCGATACCGAACGCCAGCGCCACCGCTGACGGCGACACGGACGCCGGCCACTCCAGCACGCGCGTGACGACGGCCGCCGCCGCGAATCCGAAGATCACGCCGGCCAGCCCGCCGCAGCAACTGAGCGTCACCGCTTCGACCAGGAACTGCAGCAGCACATCGCGCTGGCGCGCGCCGACCGCGCGCCGCAAACCGATCTCGCGCGTTCGCTCGCTCACCGACACCAGCATCACGTTCATGATCCCGATGCCGCCGACAACCAGCGAGATGGCTGCAATCGCGGCGAGCAACGCCGTCATCGTCGTGCCGGCGCGCTGCAGCGTGCCGCTCATCTCTTCGAGGTTCACCTGATCAACTTTCGGCATGTTCGCGAGCACGAATGCCGCCACGGATGTGTAGAGCCCTTTGGTCAGCGCCTCGGCCGCCTGGGTTTTTACGGTGAAGTCGTCGGGAACACCGCCGCTGCCGCTGCTCGGCGACTGGTTGCCGAGCAATCCGCCAGCCCGCAGCCTGGCCATCGCCGCATCGGTATCCAGGTGATGCCGCTTGCGAAGCAGCGGTTTGATGTCGTCGGACAGCCGCGTCGCATCGCCGGCCTGCGCCGCCGCCACCACCACGCTGTGGATGTGCGAGATGCCGAGCACCCGCTGCAACACGGCGACCGGGATGAAGACCATCTCCATCTGGTCATCGTCGCCGCCAGACACCACGGCGACCACGCGTGCGGTCACGTCGCGGATCTGGATGTCGCGTCCGACCGGGTTGGCGTCGGCGCCGAACAGCTTGTCGCGCGCGCCATTGCCGAGGACGGCGACCGCTGCGCCACCGCTAACGTCGCTCGCCTTGAAGAATTTCCCGCGCGCCGCTCGCCAGCCGTACAACGAGGGATACGAGGCGTCGGTGCCCAGGATCTGCAGGTACTCGCGGGTGGCGCCGTTGGCGACGAAGCCGCGCAGCTTGACGACACTCGACGAGAACTTCACGCCTTCCATCGCGCCGATCGCCGCGGCATCGTCCGGCGTCAGCGTTGTCGCGGCGCCGAGTCCGGTCGCGATTTTCGATTCCTCGCCGCCGCGCGTGAAGTTGCCGGCGTCCACCCGAATGATGTTCGTGCCGGCCGACCGCACATCGTCGGTCACCGTTTCCTGCGCGCCAGTGCCGAGGGCGACCATGGTGATCACGGCGGCGACGCCGATCGTCATGCCGAGCGTGGTCAGCGCCGTGCGGAGCTTGTGCCGGCCGAGCGCGCGCAGCGCGATGCGAAGGCTGTGCGGCATCACTCGAAGCGGAGCGACTCGATCGGATCGAGACGCGAGGCCTGCCGTGCGGGGTAGTAGCCGAAGAACACGCCGACCGCCGCCGCGACGGCGAACGACAACGCGACCGAGGCCGGCGAGATCGACGTGGACCAGCGCAGCATCTGCGCGATGATCCCTGACGCCACAGCACCGAGAAGGATGCCGGCCAGCCCGCCGATGACGCTGAGCGCGATGGCTTCCACGAGGAACTGTCGCAATACGTCGCCGGCACGCGCACCGACCGCGCGGCGGATGCCAATCTCGCGCGTCCGCTCCGTCACCGACAGCAGCATGATGTTCATGATCCCGATGCCGCCGACGATGAGCGACACCGCGGCGATGCTGCCCAGCAGCGCGGTCATGGTTTTGGTCGCGCGATCGAGCGTGCGGCCGAGCTGCTCGAGTGTCACCTTCTCGAGGCCGCCGACGTTGCCGACCACGGCTCGCGCGACGTCGGGACGCAGGCCGCCCTTGGCCAGCGACTGCCGCGCCTGCGTCGCCACGGTGAAGTCGTCAGGGCTCGTCATGCTGATGCCGTGCCGCGCGCGCAGCAACTCGGTGACGTCCTTCGATACCCGCGTCACCTCGCCGGTGGAGGCGGCGGTGATCGTGATGTCGTTCAGCTTCGACAGGTTCAGGATCTGGTGAATCGTCGTAAACGGAATGTAGATCGCATCGAACTGATCGTCGCCGGCCGCGGGCGTCATCATGAAGCTGCTGCTGCCGACAACGCCGACGACCTGGAAGGGCTGTTTCCACAGCATGATCTGCTGGCCGACCGGGTTGACGTCGCCGTACAGCTTGTCCGCGACGAACGCGCCGAGGACGACGACCGGCGCCTGCTTCGACTGTTCGCGCTCGGTGAAGAAGCGGCCAGAGGTGAACGTCCACGATCGGCGGATTGACGGCAGCGAGACGTCGCCACCGTGATAGCGCGTGAACCATCGCTTGTCGCCGGCGGTCAGGTGGATGTTTTCGTGGATGCCTTCGGACACGTACTGCACGCCGCGCAGCTTGCGAATCGCCTCGGCGTCCGCCGGCGTCAGCGTCGCGGCCATGCCGAGGCCGGCTTCCGTGTCACCCAGCCGCTGACGCGCCGTCGGGTGATCGTGTTTTTCCATGGGATCGTCTTCGGGGTGAAAGGCTGCGAAGACGACTCTAGGGCTGAGGGCTGAGGGCTGAGGACTGAAAACCGGGCGCAGCCGGCCCTGACGGACACGCGAGTCCGCGTCCCAGCGCGCCTGATGGTCCACCACGCCGCCGCCGTCGTCCTCTGTCTTCGCCTTGTAGTTCCCGGCTGTGACGACGATCAGGTTCATGCCGGCGGCACGGACCTGCTGTTCGATCGCGGCTTCAGCGCCGCTGCCGAGCGCGATCATCGTCAGCACCGTGGCGACGCCAATCGTCATGCCGATCGTCGTCAGCGCGGTCTGCAGTTTGTTACGCGACAGGGCGCGGAGCGCGATGGAGACGCTGGATCCAATCGTCATCGGGTTACCCGGCGGGAAGCAGCGCCAGCTCGCCGACGGCGATGCGCTGCCTGGAGTTGGCTTCGTCGGACACGATCTGCCCATCCTTGAACGCGATGATCCGCGAGCCGTACTCGGCGACCTGCGGCTCGTGCGTGATGAGTACGATGGTGATGCCGCGCTCTTCCTTCAGACGCTGAAAGATGTCCATCACCTCGACACTGGTCCGGCTGTCGAGATTGCCGGTCGGCTCGTCGGCAAACAGGATTGACGGGTTGTTCAGCAGCGAGCGGGCGATCGCGACGCGCTGTTGCTGTCCGCCGGATAATTGATTGGGATGGTGCTCGGCGCGATCGGCGAGGCCGACCGCATCGAGCGCGGCGAGCGCGCGCTTGCGCCGTTCTGACGCCGATACACTTTTACCGTAGAGCAGCGGCAGTTCGACGTTCTCGACCGCCGACGTCCGCGACAGCAGATTGAATCCCTGGAAGACGAATCCGATCTGCCGGTTCCTGATCTCCGACAGTTCATCGTCGTTCAGACGGGAGACGTCGCGGTCCTCTAGCCAGTATTCGCCGGACGTCGGGTGATCCAGGCAGCCGAGGATGTGCATGAACGTCGACTTGCCGGAGCCCGACGGTCCGACCACGGCGACGAATTCGCCGGAGTGGATGTCGAGGGTGACGCCGCGCAGTGCGCGCACGGCGACGTCACCGACCTGATACGTCTTGACGAGATCGCGAACCCGAAGGAGCGGCATCAGTTGGTCGTCTTGGCCGTCGGCGGCTTATTCTTGCCCGCGAAGTTGTAGATGATCGTCGCCGCCACTTTTTCTGCGCCCGCCATTCCGTAGACTTTACCCGCGCCCTCGATGATGTAGTACTCGTTGGCGGCGTGCGCGTTGCCGCCGTGCCCGGCGCCGCCCATGCCGATCGGCATCGACACCGGGGCGACCCGCTGGCCCACCGCCTGGTTCGAGAACAGATACGCGGGCCAGTAGCCGCCGAGAATCGACGGATAGTTCGCCGGCTCACCGTGCGGGATGTTGAACTCTTCGTAGGCCTGGGTCATCGCGCGCGCGATGTCGGTGTCGTACGACATCTTCGACCACGGCACATCGCCGATGATCTTCAGCTCGACGTCCTTGTAGCCGTTGCGATCGAGCTGTTCGCGGATGCGCTTCACCATCTGCAGGCCGTCCATCTTCGGCACGTAGCGCATGTTGTGCTTGGAGGTGATCTTGTTCGGCAGGATTGCGCCGGCGCCGCCGGCGTACATGTTGCCGCTCCACACGCCATCCATGTTGAACGAGACGCCGTAGCGCTGCATCTTCAGCATCGTGAACGGGTCTTCTGAGATGAATCGCGCGACGCCGATATTCTCGGCCGCGACCTTCATGTCCGTCTTTTCCGCCGCTTTCTTCATCGCCGCGGTCTCCGCAGCCGACATCGGCTCCATGCCATCCAGGAAGCCTTTGATGAGCGGCGTGTTGCCGTCCTCCGAAACCAGGGACGCCAGCATCTTGACGTGACGCCACGCCGGGCTGTCGACGCCGCGCTTGTTGGAACCGTGAATGTCGGACTGCACGGGGCCACGGCCCCACGCTTTGCCACTCGTCGTCAGCTCGATGTAGACGCAGCCTTCAGAGCCGCCGCCCACGCCCGCGCTGCCGCTCGGGCTCTGTCCGCCGCCCTCACCGATCAGCGCATCGGCGCCGGCAAACAGATCCGGATGATCCTTCACGAACTTGCGGAGACCGATGTCCATGCGTTCCTCATCGCCCTCGGCGACGAAGATCAGGTTGACCGGCATCGAACCGGTGACCGCCTTGATCGACATCAACGCGTTCCAGTACGCCAGTTCGGGTCCCTTCGAGTTGGTGGCGCCGCGGCCGATCAGGACTTTCTTGTACGGCCCCTGCTCGATCAGGTTGGCTTCAAACGGCGGCTGTTTCCAGGCATCAGGCTGCGTGACCGGCATCGTGTCGTACTGCCAGTAGATCGCGATCGTGCGCGGCGCACCGTAATCGCACTTCGCGTAGACGACCGGGTTGCCGGGCGCGCCCCATTCGGTGATGCCGACGTCGTAGACGCGCGCCGTCTGGCAGCCGAGCTGCTCGAAGAAGCCCTTCACCATTTCGGCCGATTCAGGGATGCCTTCGCCGCTGTTGGAGATGCTGGGCTGACGAATCCATTTCTGGAGATTCTCGACGTGCTCGTCGATGTGCTCGTCGATGTAGCCGTAGACCTTTTTCAGCTCGTCGGACGAGATCTTCGTCATGTCCGGCTGAATTTCGGTGTCGCCGGCGGGCCGGATGCCGAGCTTCTTCTTGGCCACGGCTTTCGGCGCTGCGTTCTGGGCCTTGGCCGCGGGAGACGAGCAACCGGCGGCGGCCGTCAGGCCGGCCGCGACGACGAGGAGCAGGCAATATTTGGTCATCGTGATGGGGATTCTGCCACAGAGCCACCCCGACACCGAGCAACCGTTTGTCTTTTTTGCTCGCCTCTGTGTCTCGGTGACTCTGTGACTCTGTGGCGCGTCTTTCTCTGTGACCTCTCGCCTCTAGAAATCGAACTTCACGCCGAAGCGCGCCAGACGCGGCGGAATGATGGTCGACGGCGTCAGGAACGTCGCACCCGAACTCCAGTTGATGTTCGTCGCCGCGTTCGTGTTGGTCAGGTTGTAACCGTCCATGAACGCGGAGATCGTCTTGCCCGCCCCGACCTTGAACGCTTTCTCGGCACGCACGTCGAGGATCACGATGTTGTCCTGCCGCCGGGTGCTGATGTCCTCGGTCAGAATGCGTGCGGTGCCGTAGTTGACGCCGTTGGCCGCGGCCGCGCTGATCGTGCGGCCGTAGGGCTGACCGGACTGGTTCCGGATCGACGGCGTGACGCGGACACCGTACTTCGCTTCGTAGGTGCCGTTGATCTTGAACGCCCACGTCGTGAAGTTGAACCGGCCGCCATCCGTGTTGATCAGATCGTTGGGCGTCGCCACGTCCTGCAGCCCGCGGAGCGTGTTGCCGAAGTAGTTTGCTGAGTTGTCCATGTTCCAGCGGTACGAGAACGATCCGCTCATCGACCAGTGGCCGATCGCACGCTTGCTGGCACTCAACTCCATCGTGTAGAAGTCGTCGTGCCCGCCGGTGTTCTGCAGCTGGTTGAGCACCGGCAGCGCCAGCGCGCTCGCGCTCAGGTTGAATCCCGGGATCGACGCGCCATCGTCGGCCGTCTTGAGGACGCCGTCAGGACCCGGATCAAGAATCGTCGTCGGCACGTTGAACGCCGACAGCGGGCGGTTGGCGTTGTTCAGCTGCACGAGCTGCGAGATGCGGCGCCAGACGAAGCCGGCGTGGACGCCGACGTTCGGCACCAGTTCGTGCTCCACCCACGCGGCCGCCTCACGCGTGAACGTATCGTTCAAGCCTGACGGATCGAGGATGGCGCTGCCGACGCCGCCGCGCGAGGCGGTCAGCTGACCCTGCTCGCCCTGATCCCACACGCCGTTGCCGTTCTTGTCGGTCCAGTTGTAGCGGTTGTACCAGTCGACCGGGTTGTTGTTGATGTTCTCGGCGATCACCGCGGTGCCGGGGTTCCACCAGTACGACGCGTAGTTCCCCTTGAGCACCGTCTTGCCGGAGCCCGTCAGATCGTAAGTGAATCCGAGGCGTGGCGCCGGCAGGTTCCACGTCAGGAGGTTGTCGTTGGCGGCAAACGTCGCCTGCGGCGCGGTGTTGAACGTGCTGGTCGGCGGACCGATTTGCGCCGGCAGATACGAGCGGTAACGATCGAACCGCAGGCCGAGGCTCAGCGTCAGCTTGCTGGTCGCGCGCCATGTGTCCGTGACGTAGAGGCCCAGCGTGCGAAGACCGTCGAAGGAGTCGACGGGCGACTGGAAAAGCAGCACTTCGGACGGGTTACCGCTGCGCAACACGTGCAGGACGTCGCCGGGCACGTTGCCCACACCGCCGTCGCCGCGTTTGTACTCGGTGCTCTCGTCAAACAGCTCGCCGCCGATCTTGAAGTTATGCGATCCGGCCCAGCCGTCCTTGAAGATGCTCAGCGTCGCGAACACCTGATTGCGCCGGCGGTTGGTCCACCAGCCGTCCTGGTTGCCACCGCTGACGACGTTGGTGTTGAGATCCTGGAAGGCGGGGGCGTTGCTGTTCCGGCGGTACGGCCAGTCATAGCCGAACTGTCCGCCGCGGACCTCGAAGAACATCTTGTCCGAGATGACGCTGTCCCACTCACCCTTGTAGGTGTGTCCCCAGTACTGCTGGATCAGCGTCGAGTCGGCGCTGTTGTGAATCGCGGACGTCGCGCTGATCAGAAAGGTGTCGAGACGGTTGGGCTGATACTTCTGCCCCCACATGCCGTAGCCGATCAACTTGTTGTTCTTGTTCAGCGTGTAGGTGGTCTTCGCGGAGACGTTCTTCAAGCCGGTCTCGAATGGCTTGACCGGAAAGTTCGGCAGCACCGACTGGATGTCCTGCTGGCGCACCGACGCGTACCACCACATCTTGTCTTTCTTCACGAAGCCGCCAAGGTCGCCGTTGAGGTCGTAGTACTTGAACATGCGATTCAGTTCGGTCGGCGCCAGGCTCGCGCTGCCTTTCAGGCCAGCCGCGATCTGCGCGGCGTCGATGTTGGTCGACTGGACGTTCGGGCTTTCGTAGTCGCTGTACAGCCGGCCGTGGTAGGTGTTGCCGCCGGATTTCGAGACGAACTGCGAGATGACGCCGGGCCACGGCATTTCGGCGCTCGACGTGCCAGTGCCGACCGAGACTTCGTCGAACGCGCCGTAGTCGTAGTAGAAGCCGGCGGCGTTGGTGCCTTCGGTATTGACGATGCCCTCGACCATCGGGCGGTGCTGGTCGGACTTGGTGTCGTAGGACGAGTATCCCGTCTGCGTCCCGGCGCTGCTGCCGCCGACATCGATGCGCGTCAGCTGCACGGCGGGAGCCTGCGCCATAATCGACCAGAAGTCGCGCGCGTTGGGCAGCGACTCGAGTTGTTTGGCTTCGAAGATCGTGGCGGTTCTCGTCGAGGAGACGTCGACCATCGGCGAGGCGCCGCTGACCGTCACCGTTTCCTGCAGCGAGGCGACTTTCAGTTCGACGTTGATCGTCGCGGTGAAGCCGACGCCGATGTTGATGCCTTCGCGGATGATCGAGCCAAACCCGCCCAGCTCGTATTGCACAGAGTAGACGCCGGGCGCCAGGCCGGGCAGCCGGTAGGCGCCTTCCTCATTACTGATCGTCGCCCGCGCGCCCTGGAGGGCGGGGGAGGTGGCCGTCACTGTGACGCCGGGCAGCACGCCGCCGCTGGCGTCTGCGATGCGGCCGTTCAGCGATCCGGTCGTGGCGCCGACCGACTGCGCAGTTGTGCGTCCGGCCGTGAGAGCCAGCAGGGCCAGTAACCAAGCACCGATACGTACCTGCATGTATGCCTCCCCGTTGAACACGCGTGATCTGTGTGCGTGGTGGATGGAGCAAAGCCTACACCAGCGGGACCGCGCGGCGCGTCTGAGAAAATGGCGAGGTTTCCGAGGAAAACGTCAGGAACGCGGCGGATTGCTCGCGTAACGCGCTGGTCGTGAGGCGACGAAAATGTGTGAGTCGATCGCTGTGGCTACAACGATGTCGGAATCAGCCGCCGAGGCATTTGCGCCGGGAGTAGAATGGCCCTATGGAGTGGCAAGATCGCGTCTCCGTGAACCCCGCTGTTCGCAGCGGCAAGCCGTGTATCAAGGGCACTCGTATCACGGTGTACGACGTGCTCGAATATCTGGCGGGCGGGATGACCGAGGATGCAATCCTGCAGGACTTCCCCGATCTCGCCCTACATGACATTCGCGCGGTCCTCGCGTTTGCCGCCGCACGCGAACGACGCCTGGCGAACTCCGTGGCGTGAAGCTCCTCTTCGACGAGAACGTGAGTCACCGGCTCGTGGACATGCTCGCTCCGGAGTTTCCCGGCTCCGTTCATGTCCGAGATGTCGGCCTCCTCGCCGCTGAAGACGCCCGCATTTGGGAGCGCGCTCGGACTCAGGGCTTCGTCATCGTTTCGAAAGACACCGACTTCCGTGAGCGCAGCTACGTCGAGGGCTTTCCGCCGAAGGCCATCTGGCTCGACGTCGGAAACGCTGGAACGATGGCGATCGCCGAATTGCTGCGGAATCAGAGCGTCCGCATCGACCACTTCGGGACGCAGGAGGATGCATCGCTGCTTATCCTTTCGATCGGGCCGGCAGCCATTTAGAGTTGAAGGCCATGATGAACGCCGAGCTCGCGACCTGGCTGTCGATGGCTCGTCTCACCAACTCGGTTGCCCGTCGTAGTTCTCCGGGACGTGTGTGAGAAGCACAACAGGTGGATCTATCGGCTGACCCAGTCTGGCATGGTGCTCGACTCGATATGCCGCAAGCCAGGAACTGTTGTCGCCCGCACCGCGTTTCATCTCTACCGCCTGAATCCAAAACCCGTTTCGCGCGACGATGTGGATTCGGAAGTGATGCACCGCTTTTCCAGGGAGCAGCTTGCGTTCGCGAACGAGTTCAGGCTCGAAGCTAGGCACAATATTGCCCAAGCTGTAGTTGTCGAGATTTCCACCTTCGAGGGCCTTTCTGGCGCTGGCAAGAGAGAGTTCTTCGCCAGGCGAGAACAGCGGCTGATCTGAGAGCCGGCTAATCAAGCCGGTCGTATATTGCACGCTTACCTGTACGTCGTACAGAGGGAACTCTCCGACGCGTTTCAAGACCATGCCGACGGTATCAGTGGGAGAGTCAGCGAAAACGTCAACATAGCAATAGGTGTCGCCGCCTGTGACGGAGCCAGTCAGGCGTCGTTCCGATCGGGACCTTTGGATTTGGCCGAGAAGAGCTGCGACCGCCACGAGCAGGGCGCCTGCAAACGCCAACCACGTCCAGTGCGCCAGAGACCATTCCCACATTCGGTTCACTATGATGTGGATTGTAAATGATCCGGCCTCAGCGAAGGTGACGAGGTACGTAGCGCTAAACGGAGATTCCTCTCTATGGCCGTTGCGGACTCTGCGCTCGATCGTTTCTGGCTGGGGTGAGATAAAGAAAGGCAGTGCGGGTTCGAACCGTTTCCGATCCGAACCCGCCGCGTCAGTGGTGGCTAGATCGCCGCGGTCGAGAGCGACGGGCTCTTCAGCGCGTTCTGCATGCTGGTGAGCGCCGCCTGGAGCGTCTTGCGCGACAACGCGATGTTCATGCGCATGTGGTTCGCGCCGCCGGCGCCGTAGGTGTGGCCCGGGTTGAGCGCGACGCCGGCGTTCTTGAGGAACCAGCGCTCGACGATCTGCTCGGGTGTCGTGGTCTTGCCCGCCTTGACCTCCGCCGCAGCCTTCTCCTTGGCGCCGATCTTCTCGGCGACCTGGCTGACGTCCAGCCACATCAGGTATGTGCCCTCGGCTTTCG
>JANYHS010000314.1 GCA_025358945.1 Acidobacteriota bacterium | reverse complement strand
GTTGCGTGACGCCCACCGAAAATAGTCCTACTGCTAGCCTGAGCGGGCCCTGTAGCTCGAATGTAACGGTCTGGCACGTCGCCGTCACTGGTGTGACCGAAACTACCTGCGCCTGACTGTTAGGGCCTGTCAGACAATAACTGACTATTGTGATCTCGGGGTGGTGGGATGGATCGTGTAGTTCCAGTCACCGTGAAACCGATGGCGCTTGAGGTGTACCGTCGCCAATTGTGCAGCGGTGATGGTGACGCCACCCGGGTACTGGCCGCGGTCGAGTTCCGACCGGACGCGGAGGCCGGATTGACTGTGCGTCGACCCAATCAGGCTCACGATGGTGGCCAAGTCGACGAGGGGCGTGCCACGCCAATTCATCGCGATGTGCGAGAACAGCCGATGCTCGATCTTGTTCCACTTGCTCGTGCCTGGGGGGAAGTGACACACCGTGATCGCCAAGCCCGTCCGATTGGCGAGACGCTGCAGTTCCCACTTCCACAAGCGCAGGCGCGCGCCGTTGCTCCCGCCCGCATCCGCCGTGATCAGGAGCGACTGGGCCGGGCGATAGGCCGGGCGCCCCATGTGCTGCCACCACCGCTGGATCGACCGGACGGCGAAGCTCGCGGTGTCGTGATCGATCCCGACACTCACCCAGCCTTCGTTGCGATGCAGATCGTAAATGCCATACGGAATGGCCTTGCCCCCCGCAGTGGCGGTGGCGGGGATCACGAAGTCGTGGACCTGTACTCGCTGCGGCGTCTTCGCCGGGCGCCACGTGCGGCCGGCGTTCTTGAAGGCGCCGACCAGTTCTTTCTTCTTCGTGTCGACCGAAATCGTCGGTTGCTGCTGCCGTTGCGCGGCTCGCACGCGCCGGGCGATGTACCGAAACTGCGCGTCCCGATCGACGTGCTGGCGGCCCTCACGGGTCTTGGCGTTGCCCTGCAGGCTGTAGCCCAGACCGTGCAGCAACTCGGCGACCACCGTGTGACTGACGCGGTGCCCCAGCGCGTCGAGCGCCACGGCCAACGTCCGCGCGCTCAGGCAGGTCCACCGCAGCGGCGACTCGGGATCACCGGGCGCGGTCGGCTCGACCAACGCGTCCAAGTCCGACAGCAGCGTCGCGTCGAGGTCGATCGCCCGCTTGCGGCCTCCGCCCGTCTTCCGCGTGCGGCCTCCCGCGAGCGGTGCGCCCGCCGCCAACTCACGCAGGCCCCGCTGAATCGTCGATGCCGCCATGCCCGTGGCTCGGGCGACCAGCGCCGTCCCGCCGTAGCCGATCGCCTGGGCCTCAGTGGCCGCCCACACCCGGCGCGACCGCTCCGTCAATACCGGCGCCAGCGCGGCATGCTTTGCCCGCAGGGTGGCCAACTCCACGGGCGCAGCGTACTACTCGCCGATCAACAGTACAAGCAGTTATTTCCTGACAGGCCCTAACGGAACACCGACTCGGCAGTGAGATAGGCTGTGGGAATGCTGCGCCACACGCCGACGCCTCTGTGGACTCCCACCGATTCCGGGGATAAGCCTGAAGCGAGCAGGTCCAGCACGTCGGTCACACGGATGCGCAAGCCGCGCACACACGGACGGCCGCTACTCTGTTCGCGGTTCACCATATCCGTTCGGCAGGGCTATATCGGCTCCCGTTAAGAAGATCCGCCATTCCCACGACCATGGCTGACAATTAGCGGGGATTGCCAACTCTGGGCCAGGGCTTCACGTGGCGCCAACGCCCGAGGGACGGGACGAACCGATCGAAATCTCTGTCACTCGTGACAAGCGTAATGCCGGATTCGCGGCACGACGCCGCCAGCAGGGCGTCATTCGCCAGTGACGCATGTGAATGAACCGCTGCCCAACCCTCGCGCGCAGCGAGGTCCGCCAGGAGTCGGCCGCTCTCCTTAAACGCTATCGTCGATGGCGCGAACACACGACCGCGGCGCTCGAACGGCCGCAGAATCGACGATTCGAGTTCCCGCACCTGTTCTCGCGTGCGTGCGCCGGCGGCAAGTTCCTGCACGACCACGGCGCTGAGAAACGTCGACGGAAGCGCAACCTCCAGAAAACCGGCCAGCGCTTCAGCGAATGTTTCATCGCGGAACGCATCCACGAACACGTTCGTATCGAGCGCGAACTTCACGCGCGTTTTTCGAACACGTCTTTAATGCCCCCCGCCCGACGAACGGCGGCAATCCCACGGACAAGTTCACGACGGAATGCGACGAGGTCGAGGGCGACATCTATCGCCTCGGTCTCGGTCGCCACGCCAAGCACGCGGCGTGCTGCGTCGAGCTTTCGCTGATCCATGATGACGTTCTTCCGCACCCAGCCCTCGCCGCGTCCCCGCGATGGTTTCTGGCCGGTCTTGCTGGAGCGACGAGACAGATTCACTTCTTTGACGTGTGCCATATGTCACCGATCTGTATGAATCGTATCTTACGTCTGTATGTGATTCTTTGATAAACTCTGGTCCGGCGACGTCAAGAACCCCGGTTCGTATCCGCTGCACAACGGCACGACGGTCGCGCAGGCCATTCTCCGGCAGGCGGGTTCACAGATCGGGGTTCGAATACGGGCATCACGATCAAACCGCGCTCCGAACACGCAATCCCTCAGAGCGGTAAAATGGCTTCCGGGCCGGACGACAAAGTGCAGCCGAACGACGAAATCATGGTTCCGAGCCGGTAAGCCGACTGGCGAGCCACCGCTCCGCGTCGCCGATGTCGCGAAATACTTCAACCGCCTGATGCAGCTGCCCAGCCAACGTCGAATACATCCGCACCATTCCGAACGCCGCCGGTATGGTCGTCACGAACGCGACCGGTCCGCGGCGGCCGTGCTCGCGCGACAGGGTCTCGACATGCTTGAGCCCGGCACGCACGTCGGTCTGGCTGGCGACGCTGGTCACACAGCGCGAGTCGTACAGCATCCCGTACTGCCACGTCCCATCAGTCGCCTGCCGCTCAACCACGGCCAGCATGTCGTCGAGGCCGACGATGCCAATCGTGGTCACGACAATCCGCCGACGCTCGTCGTCTCGTTCGTAGGTAATCGGCATTGATGACGCTTCCCCACATCAGCCGCCAACGTTCCAGGGTGCACGGCTTCGGCGTGTTCGCGCGCGAGGCGATCAACAAGAACCGGCGCATCATCGACTACGCCGGCGAGCTCGTCCGCAACGATCAGAGCGAGGCGCGCGAAGAACGCTACCTCGCCCAGGGGTGCATCTGGGTGTTCCGCGTGAACCGGCGCTGGAGCCGGGACGCCGGCGTCGGCGGCAACATCGCCCGCTTCATCAACCACGCGTGCCGGCCGAACTGCTGGTTTGAAATCGTGGACACGACCATTTGGATCCGCGCATCGAAGTCGATCCGCGCCGGCGACGAACTCACCTACGACTACGCGACGGTCGGCGAACGAACGATCCCCTGCCGCTGCCGTCCGGGCTGCCCGAACACGCTCTAGCCGTCAGCACCCCGACTCAGATCAGCGGTTTCATCGTCCAGTCGGCGTCATTCACCAGCGCTTCATAATCCACCGCGGCGATCGACTTCTTCGAATAGCTGCACGACACGATGAAGCGCTCTTTTTCCTCGCTCCAGTCGGCTCTCGTGACCACGCACTCGATGCTCTCGCCTTCGATGCGCGTGGGCAACTGGAGCGGCTCGCCGGGCTTGGGGATCGCGGGCACCTGGGCGTGCCGGATGAATCGCACCACGCTGTTGTCGATCACCTTGTCCGGAGCTGTCGAGGACCGGATCGTGAGGCGGGGAATGCGGAGATTTATTTCCACGTCAATCGGCACGCCTCTATCTTATCCCGTTGAGCTGACCGCGATGAGGGCCAGGTCGATCAGCTGTATGCGCAGCGACTCGGCCACGACACCGCCATTCCCTCAATGCAGCTGGCCCTGCCGGATCTCGAGCGCGTCGGCGACAGCGAGGCGGCGTTCGAGCTGAACACCGAATGACCCACGGGCCGAATACAATATTGACCATGGCCAGCATGCTCGAAGCGATTGAGATCAAGCGAAAGACCTATTTCGAATACGAAGGCGCGCCGTACCACTGCCTGGACGTCGAAGTGTCCAAACCCACCGCCCGCGGCGGGCAGACCCTGGTCCGGATCAAGATGCGCAACATGCTCACGCAGGCCGTGTTCGACCGGACGTTCAAGGCGGGCGACAAGTTCGACGAGCCGGACCTGGCGTTCGTCTGGGCGACGTATCTCTACACTGACGCGTCGGGCTACAACTTCATGGACCAGAAAACGTTCGACACCATCACGCTCTCACCGGAGGTGGTCGGCATCGACAAATATCTACTGGTGGACAATCTGCTGATCCAGATCCACACCTACAACGACAAGCCGCTCGGCCTGGTCTTCCCGGCGCATGTGGAGATCACCGTGACGTCGACGGAAGCCGGCGCGCGCGGCGACACGGCCAGCGGCAGCGTGACCAAGGTCGCAACGCTCGAGACCGGCATGGAGATCCGCGTCCCCCTGTTCATCAAAGAGGGCGAGAAGATCAAAGTGCACACCGAGTCGCGCGAGTTTTCCGGAAGAGCGTAGCGCGAAGCCTTCAGGCGAGTGGATGATGCCAACATGATCAACGACCTGCGGCAGGCGTGGCGGATGAAGTCGAACGCGCCCGCGGCGCGCCGGTGGTCGTGATGTCCCATGCATACTTCAAGACGAGGGGCATTCCGATGCGGGCGGGACAGGACTTTGCAACCCTCACCGCGTCGGCGCTGGTGCGCTGGGGCGGGTGGCTGCTGATGATCATGATCGCCCTGCACCTGCTCGGCGGCGTGATCAGCCTCCCGGTGTTTATCGGCGTGCCTGCGATTCTCCTGCTGGTCGCCGCCCTCGCCAGTTTGTTGCCGGCGCGGCGCGCGACATCGGTCGACGTAATGGTCGCGTTGCGGCAGGAATGAACGGCCGGTGGGTCGGTGTCGATTTCGGCACGACCAACAGCGCCGTCGCGTTCGCCGATGCGGCGGGACTGCCGCATCTCGCGCAGTTTCCGAGCGCGCAGGGTCCGCGGACCACGTGTCCGTCTGTCCTGTATTTCGAATCCAGAAAGCCGACCGTGGGCGGCTCCACCGCGATCGAGCACTACCTCGCGGCGGAGACCAAGGGCCGCTTCATCCAGTCGCTGAAGGCGTATCTCGCGGACCGCTCGTTTGAAGGCACCGGCATCGGCGCCCAGTACTACTCGCTCGAAAAGCTGATCGCGATCATCGGCAAGCACATCGGCGATCAGCTGGGCCTGGCGTCATGGCCGTCGCCACGGCGAATCATCCTGGGGCGGCCGGTCCACTTTTCCAACCCGCCCGATCAGGAGACCGACACCTTCGCGACGGAGCGGCTGCTCGCCGCCATGCGACTCGCCGGCTTCGACGAGATCGTGTTCGAGTACGAGCCAGTCGCCGCGGCGTACGCCTACGAAGCGCGCCTGCAGCGCGACGAGCGGATTCTGATTGGTGACTTCGGCGGCGGCACCAGCGACTTCACGATCATCTCGGTCGGCCCCGGCGTGCGGCAACGCGGCCGGCGCGCGGCCGACATCATCGGCACGGACGGCGTCCCGATCGCCGGCGACGCCTTCGACAAACGGATCATCCGCAACCTCGTCGCGCCGCGCCTCGGCATGGGCGGCGAGTATCTGTCTCCGCCCAGCAAGTTCCTGCCGGTCCCGAGCTGGCCGTACGAGCGGCTCGAGCGCTGGCACTACCTGTCGTTCCTGAAGTCGCCGGCCACGCTGGAGATGCTGGAGCGAATCCGGCGCACGGCCTCAACGCCAGAGCGCCTCGAATCGTTTCTGCTGCTGATCCGGAACGAACTCGGCTACCAATTGCACGAGGCCGTGCAGCGGACGAAGTTCGAGTTGTCGTCAGCGACCGAGGCGGAATTCGCGTTCGAATCGGGTCCGGTGACGATTCGCAAGAAGGTCACGCGTGCCGATTTCGAGAAGTGGATTGCCGAGGAACTGGCGTCGATGTCCGAGTGTGTGGATCGACTGGTGCGCGCGTCCGGCCTGGGGTTCGGCGACATCGACCGCGTGTTCCTGACCGGTGGCTCGTCCTTCGTGCCAGCCGTCAGACAGATCTTCGTCGATCGATTCGGCGATCACAAAGTGACGGGCGGGGAGGAACTGACGTCGGTGGCTACCGGCCTGGCGCTGCGGGCGCGTGAGCAGTGGCCGGCTGATCGAGATCCGGCAGGAATGCCGTAAGCAACCCGATCAGCGGCAGGTACGCGCACAGCCGGTACACGAATTCGATGCTCGTCGCGTCGGCGATCCGTCCGAGCGCGGCCGCTCCGAGGCCGCCCATCCCGAATGCGAACCCGAAGAAGATCCCGCCGATCGTGCCGACACGCCCAGGCACGAGTTCCTGCGCGTAGACGAGGATGGCCGAAAACGCCGACGCCAGAATCAGTCCGATCGCCACACTGAGCACGCCGGTCCAGAACAGGCTCGCGAACGGCAAGGCAAACGTGAACGGGAAGACACCGAGAATCGATCCCCAGATCACGTACTTGGGCCCGATGCGATCGCTGATCGGCCCGCCGAGAATGGTCCCCGCCGCCACCGAACCGAGGAACACGAACAGGTGGACCTGCGCGCTCTGCACCGACACGCCGAACTTGCTGATCAGGTAGAACGTGTAATAGCTGCTGATGCTGGCCAGGTAGAAATACTTCGAGAAGATCAGCACGCCCAGCACAATCAACGCGCCGACGACGCGGCCGCGAGTCAGGCCGGGGTGTGGCTCCCATCCGGCCGCCGGCCGATGCGACGCAGGGGGCCGATGGCGCGCCGACCAGCCGCCGACCTTGAACAGCAGGACGATCCCGGCCACCGCAATCAGCGAGCACCACGCCAGACTTGACTGGCCATGCGGCACGACGAAGAACGCCGCGATCAGTGGACCGATCGACGATCCCAGATTGCCGCCGACCTGGAACACCGACTGCGCGAGGCCGTGACGGCCGCCCGACGACAGGCGGGCGAGGCGCGACGACTCCGGGTGAAAAATCGATGAGCCGATGCCCATCAATCCGGCCGCGAACAGGATCACGCCGAGCGAGGCCGCGACGGACAGCAGCAGCAGGCCAACCAGCGAGAACGCCATCCCGCCGACCAGCGAATACGGCATCGGCCGGCGGTCCGTGTAGATGCCGACGACCGGCTGCAGCAGCGACGCGGTCACCTGCAGCGTCAGGGTAATGAGCCCGATCTGCGCGAAGTTCAACTGCAGCGAGACTTTCAGCAGCGGATAGATCGACGGGATCAGCGACTGCAGCGTGTCGTTCAGCAAATGCGACACGCTGATGGCGGCAAGCACACCCACCACGGTTGCGCCAGGCCTCGTGTCCGCGCCAGCGCTCGATCGTCCCGACACATTCCCCACGGGAATAGGATACCCCGGCCGCGCACCCGCACCGATTGCACGCAGACTCGCCGCACGGCGGGAACGGTTCCGCGCCGATCCGCGACAATCGATCGATGACTGGAAATCTTCTGATCAGGCCGGAGCGGATCGAGCGCAACGTGCTGCGGCTCCGCGGACAAAGCGTCATGCTCGACGAGGATCTGGCGAGGTTGTATGGCGTCAGTGTCAAAGCGCTCAATCAGGCGGTCAAACGCAACCGCGAGCGTTTCCCCGCGGACTTCATGTTCCGGCTGACGGCGCAGGAAATCCGATCTTTGAGGTCACAAATTGTGACCTCAAAAGCCAGGCGCGGCGGACGGACCTATGCGCCGTACGCGTTCACGGAACTGGGCGTCGCCATGCTGTCGAGCGTGCTGCGCAGCACGCTGGCGATCCGCACCAACATCCAGATCATGCGGGCCTTCGTCACGCTCAGGCGCGTGCTCGAATCGCGCAGCGATCTGACGGACCGGCTTGACCAGCTCGAGGAGAAGTCCGACCGGAAATTCGCCGTCGTCTTCGGCGAGATTCGAAAACTGATGATCCCCTCCCGATCGACGCGGGAACGCATCGGCTTCAGGGTGTAATCACGACGGGCAGTTCAACGAAGCTCGCCTGTCCGGGCGCGTGATAGATCCGCTGCGTCGCCTTGCGGTAGTCGGCAGGCGTCGCGCGGAAGATGCTCGGCACGAACGTCTGCGGATTGCGATCGTAGAGCGGGAACCAGCTCGATTGCACCTGGACCATGATGCGATGGCCGGGCAGGAACACGTGGTTGGCGGCCGGCAGCGCAAAACGGTAAGACAGCGGGCGATCGGGCGCGATCGCTGTCGGCGTCTCGAAGCTCTCGCGGTATCGGCCGCGGAAGATGTCGGCGGACACCATCAACTGGTAGCCGCCCATCGCCGGCTGCCCCGCGACTTCATCGGGATACACGTCGATCAGCTTGACGACCCAATCGGCATCGCTGCCGCTCGTCGACGCGATCAGGTTGGCGATCGGCTGTCCGCTGATCTTGACCGGCGCGCGCAGCACGTCCGAGACGAACGCCGCCACGTCCGGACGGCCCGATGCCTCGCGCTGATCGTCGACCAGCCACTCGGACCACCCCGGTGCGCCGGCGGGCTTGATCGGACGCGCGCGATAGGGCACCGGCTTCGACGGATCGGAGACGTACTCGTCGAACGCGGCGTCTCCGGCGCCGGGCGCGGTGAACCCGGTCTTGAGGCCCGCGCGCAGGTACATGGGCGTCGGCAGCACGGTGCATCCGGCGGCGCAGCCCGCCGGCCAGGCGGGCAGACGCCGCCACGCGTTCGTGCCGGTTTCAAACGCCGTGACCGGCGGCACGTCCGCCTTCGGCGCACCGTCCTTCAGGTACTGATCGAGGAACGGCCGCAGGATCTCCTGCCTGAAGTGCAGCGCCGTGTCGCTGTTGAATTTGAGCGCGCCGAGCGTGCTCCCATCGGAGATCGCCTGGCCGTGATACCACGGGCCCATCACCAGGAACACTTTGTCGTTCGCGGTGTCTTTCGGCTTGATCGCCCGGTAGACCGCCATCGCGCCATAGATATCTTCCTGATCCCAGAGACTGTGCACCAGCATCACCGGAACGTTCAGCGGCTGCGCCGCGAGCAGCTTGTCCACCGCCTGATCGCGCCAGTAGGTGTCGTACCCCGGGTGCTCGAGCATCTTGCGCCAAAAGCCAACCTGCTCGAGCCCGCGCAGACGGCCGAGATTGCCGGCCGATCCCGCCTCCATGAACATGTCGTACTGGTCGAAGTGGCTTGTCCACCACTTCGCGACTCCCCCGCGCGTCGCCTCCTGATCGTAGATGTAGTCCATCATCTGCTGGCGGAAGGCGCCGTTGTGAAACCAGTCGTCGCCCATCCAGCCGTCGACCATCGGGTTCATCGGCACCGACACCTTCAGGGCCGGATGCGGGTTGACGAGCGCCATCAGCGGCAGGAAGCCGTCGTACGAAATCCCGAGGATGCCGACCTTGCCGTTGCTCTCGGGCGTGTTCTTCACCAGCCAGTCGATGGTGTCGTAGGTGTCGGTGGCATGATCGACCTGCGTCGGGTTCTGCGGTCCGCGCAGCGGCCGGTTCATCACGTAGTCGCCCTCGGACCCGTGCTTCCCTCGCACGTCCTGGACGACGCGGATGTAGCCGCCACCGACGATGACGTCAGTCGCATTGTCGTAGCCGTGCAGGATCGGTCCGAGGTGTGCGCTCGCCGCGTGGCTCGTGAGTTCGGTCGCGTTGTACGGGGTGCGGGTCAGGAGGATCGGCGCGCCCTTGGCGCCTCGCGGCACGAGGACGACGGTGTGCAGCCTCACGCCGTCGCGCATCGGGATCATGACGTCGCGCTTGACGTAGTCGAAGCTGTCGGTCACCGGCTCGAATGTCGCCGGCGTCTCACTCGGCAGACCGGGATAGACCGCAGGCGCCGGGCGCGGCGGCTGCTGCGCCGAGACTGGAACCATCAGCAGCAGCGCAGCGAACGCCGCCCCCTGTAAGATATGCGAACGTTTCATAGGAGAAGGATACATGGTGGAGATCGTTTTTGCGCTCGTCCTCGTTGCGATGCAGGCCGTCGGCGGCGCCGACAAGGCCAAGCCCGTCGCGGGCGATCCCGGCATCTCGTCGATGGTGGTCCTGGAGCAGCCCGAATACCGCGTCCTGCGCGACTACGCCGAACCCGGCGCCGTGCGCCGCATGCACTCGCACGATGACGCGACGTGGCATGTGTTCACGCTGGTCACCGGGCAGCTCCTGATGACGATCGAAGGCGGGACGCCGGTCGAGGTGACGCAGGGGCAGGTGCTGCATCTGCAGGGCGGCGCCAAACACACCTTCAAGAACACCGGCACGGTCGCCGCAACGATCGTCGAGGTCTTTGGCAAGGCGCCGCCGAAGTGAACGATTCGTCCACGCGATCCTGGGACGCAGCGGCCGACGACTGGGTCGCGCACGCCGACACCAGCGACTACCAGCACCTGTTTCTCCAGCCGCGAATGCTCGCGCTAGCCGGGGACGTGACCGGTCGCCGGGTACTGGATCTCGGGTGCGGCGAAGGCGCGTACTCACGCGAACTGGTTCGCTGCGGCGCACGCGTCACTGGCATCGACGGCAGCGAGCGGCTCGTCGACATCGCGCGCGTGCGGGCGTCAACGTCCGGCGTCGCGATCGACCACCGTTGCCTGAACGCCAGCGCCCTCGACAGCCTCGCCGACGCCTCGTTCGATCTGATTGTCGCGTCGATGATCTTCATGAACGTCGAGGACTACCCCGGCGCGATCCGCGAGGCGCACCGCGTCCTGGCGCCGGGCGGCGCGCTCTGCATGAGCCTCACGCACCCGTGCTTCTCAGCTCCGGTGTCCGACTGGGTGCGTGGCAAGGGCCGCGTGCCCAGGCATTTCGCGGTTGACCGCTACTTCGAGCGCATCGCGTGGGACGATCGCATCGCGCCCACCTTCCGCACGCCGACATTGCGGCGCCATCGCCCGCTCGAGGACTATCTCAGCGGCGCGCTACAGGCGGGGTTCGTGCTGCAGGACTTCCAGGAGCCGATGGCGACCGACGCGGATCTGCAGGCGTCAGCGCGGTTCGAGCCCATGACGCGCATTCCGTATTTCCTCTTCATGCGCTGGGAGAAAACGCTCGGCTAAAGCCGAGCGCCTTGGCTTCGTACGCAAACGTCAGCACGTTGTCCGCAACACCGATGGTCACCGTGCCGCCGTGCTCGAGCGCACCGAAGAGGATCTGATCCGTCAGCGGGTCGCGCACTTCCTTCTGCACCACGCGCGCAAGCGGCCGGGCGCCGAACACCGGATCGTAGCCCTTCACCGCCAGCCACGCGCGCGCGCCATCGGTCAGCGTGATCGCCACGTGCCGCTCGGCGAGCTGCTGTTCGAGCTGCAGCACGAACTTCTCGACGATCGATTCCATCACCGAAGCCGTCAGCGTGCGGAACGTAACGATCGCATCGAGACGGTTCCTGAACTCCGGGCTGAAGACGCGCTCGATGGCGGTCTTCGACTTCCCCGCCGCGGCGCGGCGCAGGCGCTCGTCGTGCGCATCGCCAGAACCGCCGTCCGTGAACCCAATCGACTGCGCGCTCATCTCGCGCGAGCCCGCGTTCGACGTCAGGATCAGCACGACGTTGCGGAAATCGGCTTTGCGCCCGGTATTGTCGGTCAGCGCTGCGTGATCCATCACCTGCAGCAGGATGTTGAAGATATCCGGATGGGCTTTTTCGATCTCGTTGAGCAGGACGACGCTGTAGGGATGCGTACGCACCATGTCGACGAGCAGTCCCCCCTGTTCGAAGCCGACGTAGCCGGGCGGCGCGCCGATCAGCCGCGCCACCGCGTGCTTCTCCATGTACTCGCTCATGTCGATGCGCGAGAACTCGTTCCCGAGTTGGATCGCCAGCTGCTTGGCGAGTTCCGTCTTGCCGACGCCGGTCGGTCCCGTGAACAGGAAACAGCCGGCGGGGCGATCGGGCTGTCCCAGGCCCGCGCGCGATCGCTTGATCGCCTGCGCCACCAGGTGCACCGCCTCGGTCTGTCCAAAGACCACACGCTGCAGCGATTCCTCCAGCGTGCGCAACCGTTCGCGATCCGAGGAGGACGCCTGCCGTGCCGGGATTCGCGCGATACGCGCGACGATCTTCTCGATATCCGTCGCGTCGACGATGACCGGGACAGGCGGGACCGATAGGTCACGTGAGTCACGTGAGTCACGTGGGTCACGTGGGTCAGGTGAGTCATGTGGGTCAGGTGGGTCACGTGGGTCAGGTGAGTCATGTGGGTCAGGTGAGTCTGACAGGGCGGGCTGGGATGGAGGCGCGGCGAGCCGCGCTACGGATCCTGCCTCATCGATCAGATCGATGGCGGAGTCGGGCAGCCGGTAGTCGCGCAGATGGCGCGACGCGAGTTTCACCGCGGCGTCAATGGCGGCATCGGTATAGGTGACGCGGTGGTGCGCTTCGTACCGGCTTTTCAGACCGGCGAGAATCTTCACCGATTCCTCGAGCGTGGGCTCCTCGATCGCGATCTTCTGCAGACGGCGCGCGAGCGCGCGGTCCTTCTCGATGTGCTTGTACTCGTCGAACGTCGTCGATCCGATCACGCGCAGCTCGCCCGCCGTCAGCATCGGCTTGATCAGTGTCGCGAGGTCCATCGTGCCGCCAGATGTCGCGCCGGCGCCGACGGTCGAGTGGATTTCGTCGATGAACAGAATCGCTTTGGGCTTATTGCTCAAGGCTTTGATCACCGCTTTGAAGCGCTCTTCGAAATCGCCGCGGAAGCGCGTGCCCGCCAGCAGGCCAGCAGTGTCCAGAGCGAAAATCTCCGCATCCTTCAGCGCCGCTGGCGCATCGTCGGCCAGCAGCCGCACCGCGAGCCCTTCGGCCATCGCGGTCTTGCCGACACCGGCTTCGCCGACAAACACCGGGTTGTTCTTGCGGCGACGGCAGAGGACCTCGATCGTGCGCTGCAGTTCCAGCGTGCGGCCGATCAGCGGGTCGAGCTGCCCCTGTCGCGCGCGGTCGGTCAGGTTCGAGCAGTACGCGGCGAGCGGATCACGCGACGTCGAGGATCCCTCGTCGCCACCACCGGCTTCGACGCCGTGCTCACCGGCGCCTGGCGCGCCGGCCGCCGGCACCTTCGCGATGCCGTGGGAAATGTATTCGAGGATGTCGAGCCGCGTGACCCCCTGCTCCGCCAGCAACTGCGCGGCGTGCGTCTTGGGCTGCTGCAGTATGGCGGCGAAGAGATCGCCGGCCCCGACTTCGCCGCGCTGCGCGCTCTGGACGTGCAGCACGGCGGTCTGCAGAACGCGGCGGAACGCCGCGGTCTGTTCCGGCTCGCGCGCGTCGCCGCGCTTCATCTGCTCCAGCGACTCGCTGAGGTAGGCGTCGAGATCGCGGCGTAGCCGCGGCAGGTCGGCGCCGCACGCGGCGAGGATCCGCTCGCCATCATTGTCGTGGGCAAGCGCGTACAGCAGGTGCTCGAGCGTGACGTAGGCGTGCCGCCGCGAGACGGCTTCGCGATACGCGATGGTGAGGACAACTTCGATGGCGGAAGAAAACACGGTCAGCTCACGCTTCTTCTATGGCGGCGCGCAGCGGGTACTGCGCCTGTTTGGCCTGGGACGTCAGCGTTTCCACTTTCGTCTCGGCAACTTCCCACGGGTACACGCCCGCGATCCCACTGCCGTTTAGATGCACCTGCATCATGATTCGGTACGCTTCGGCCGGCGATTTCTGGAAAATGCCTTCCAGCACATGCAGCACGAACTCCATCGTCGTGTAGTCGTCGTTGAGCAGGATGACCTTGTAGAGGGTCGGTTCTTTCTTCTCGACCTTGACCCGTTCCTTGACGACGCCGCCGGTCTGATCCTGTCGATCGCTCACGGATCAGCAGATCTAGCGGGGGTTTTCGCAGAGGCGCCGGATCACGCCGACGACTTCGGGAAAGCTGACCGGTTTGTGGAACGAGGCCGCGGCGTCCATGTCCTGCACACCGTCAGACTCCATGCCCGACAAGACGACGATCGGAATGCCGGCGAGTCCGGGGTCACCCTTCTGCTCGCGTCGGAACGTCCAGCCGTCCATCACCGGCATCCGCAGATCCAGGAGGATGACGCTTGCATCGCCGCCACCGCGCAGATACCGCAGCGCTTCGGCGCCATTGGCTGCCGGCACCGGCGCGAATCCTTCCAGCGTCAGAAACTTGCTCATCAACCGGACCAGATTCGGATCGTCATCAACGACGAGGACGTTGGCAGCCATGTCTGCTCCAGAGTATGCCAGATTGACAGCCTCCATGGCGGCGCGTACCGTCGGCTCTGTGCAGGAGCGGAACGCCCCGGTCGACACCGTACTTATCAGCGACAACTCTGTGGCGCTCGAGCCCGTGGACATCGACCGCGAACCGTCGAGCCACACGTTGTGGATCCGCGCGCGCGACCTGCCGCGCGTCAACGGCTTCATCTTGAAGCCCGAAGGAGCCTGCCTCGGCCCGCTCTGCATCCCGGTCGCGCCGGACATGGTACGCGGCGATGCCGTCAACCTCACGGCGTTCGCGCAGAGCGTCGGCCAATGTGTGGTGGCCGAACCGGACGCGCGCGTCTGGAGCATCGGCGAGATGCCGGCGCACGGTCGCGATCTTGCGACTTCACGCATCGCTCCCGACGTCACTCTGCCGGATCGCCTGGGCCGTCCCGTGCACCTTGCCGGCTTCCGCGGCAAGAAGGCGCTGGTGATCACCTGGGCCTCCTGGTGAGGATGCCGCTTCGATCTGCCAGGTTGGCAGAATGTTTACGCTGAACTTCGTGACCGGAACTTCGAAATCATCGCCGCCGCGCAGGACACCGGCGGCGAAGCGGTCGCCGGTAAATGGTATGACGCCGCACAGGCCACGTTCACCACGCTCATCGATGCCGCCCACGCCGTGAGTTCCGCGTTTGGATTCCTCAACGTGCCGATGGCTGTCTGGATCGACGAGCGGGGCCGCATTGTTCGTCCGGCAGAGCCGGCGTGGACGTCGACGCGCACGGACGTGTTCGGCGGCAAGCCGCTGGCGATCGAAGGCGAAGCCTATGTCGCCGCCTTACGCGACTGGGTCATCAACGGCGAGGCGAGCGCGTTCGTTCTGTCCGACGAGGCGTTCGCGCGGCGCGTGTCGCCGCGGTCCCCAGATGCCATGGAAGCCGATGCCAGCTTCAAGCTCGCCATCTGGTTTCATCAGGCCGGCAACGCCGACCTTGCCGATAAACATTTTGCGCGCGCGCAAGCGTTGAACCCAGCCGATTGGAACTATCACCGTCAACAATGGAGCTTCGCGCCGGACGCCAACAGAAAGTGGCTCGACAAATTCCAGACGCTCGACAAGCCGTACTACCCGACGTTACAACTGAGAAGTTAGAACTTAAAACTTAGAACTCACAACTGCGTCGTATATTTCTATCGCCCGTCGGCCGACGGCGCTCCAGCTCAGCTCGCGCGCGAAGTGTTCGGCGAGACGCCTGCGCTGCGCGGTCAGATCGCGCTGCGCGACGTCGTGCAGCGCGCGTGCACAGCTGTCAGCATCTCCCGGCTCCCATAGCGCGCCGACGGATCCGTTCCCAGTCAGCAGACGGAAGCTCGGGATATTGGTGACGACGGGCACGGCGCCGCATGCGCAGGCTTCGATCAGCGAGTACCCACTCCCCTCATGGTGGCTGCCAACGATGAAGAGATCGGCTGCGCTGTAGAACGATGCCATCCGGTCGTGCGGCACCTCGCCGAGCAACTGGACACGCGCGGACAACGCCGGCGATCGCCGCAGCCGTTCGCGCACAGCCGACAGCAGATCGGCCTCGCTGTAGATCATCGTCAGCGTCGCGTCAGGCAGGGCATCAGCGGTGCGCGCGAAGCCGTCGAGGACGGTCAGCGGATCCTTGTTCGCGTTCAGACGGCCGACCCACAACACGGCCGGCGATCCGCGCAGGCCTGACGCGTCGCGTGCGGCGACGCGCGGCACCGGCTGCAGCGCGGTGCTGGCCTCCATCACCTGATACGTGGCCTGTCCTGGCGCAATGAAGCCGGCGCGTCGCCACGGCTCGACATGCTCCGCGGCAGCAAAGAGAAACGCGTCGATGTGTCTTCTCGCGGCGCGGCCGAGCAACCGCAGCAGTGGTGCGCGGCCGACAGGTCCGCCATCCGCGTGGTTTTGCACGACGATCGCGGTGCGCGGTCCGAGCGCCCGGCGCAACAGCCAGGTCTGCACCGAAAACGTGAGACCGTTGACGTGCGCGACGTCGGGACGTAGCGCCGCCACCGCGTCGGCGAGTCGCCCGGCGCGGAACCGATAATCGATCCCGTTCCGTTGAATCTGCGCGTCCCGGTGAAACCGCTGGACGACGGCAGCCGTGCCGACGCCGGAGTCGGCGAGCGCGCCGCTCCAGCCGGTGAGTGTGACATAGCGGTCCAGAAGCGCGTCGGGGTCGGTCAACCCCTTGTCGAACGCGTAGTTAACCTGGACGACGTGCACTGGTTCCCCGCTGACTTTTCACTTTGATGCCATGCCCTCTCGCCATATATTGTGCACAACGTACAATGGTGTCGCTATTCCCGCAGGCTCCGCAGGAGTGAACAATGACTCGAACAATCTCGCGGTCCTCTCCGTGGCAGACGGCAAGCAATACATCGTGGTCGCGGTGAGCGGCGGGATCTACTCGGGCGAATACCTCGCGTTCGCACTGCCGAACGCGGCGAGAAATACCAACGTCGGGCAGCGCCAGGCATTCTTACTCCATCGAAAAGGGCACATATGACACGAACATTCAGACGAACGGTGTTGGCGGCGACCGCCATCGCAGGCGTCGCAGGGTTGATGACCGTCGGGCCGCGCATGACGGCCCAGCTCTCGGGGCAGGCCCCGGGATTCCCGAGCACCAAGAACGGCGAATGGCCGTACTACACCGCCGACGTCAAGGGCTCGCGCTATTCCCCGCTCGATCAGATCAACGGCAGCAACTTCAACCAGCTCGAAGTCGCGTGGCGGTTCAAGACCGACAACCTCGGCACGCGCCCCGAGTTCAAACTCGAAGGCACGCCGCTGATGGTCAAGGGCGTCGTCTACGCGACCGGCGGCACGCGCCGCTCGGTGGTCGCGCTCGACGCGAAGACCGGCGAGCTGATCTGGGTGCACGCCGAGAAAGAAGGCGCGCGCGCCGTCAACGCGCCGCGTCAGCTCTCGGGCCGCGGTCTTTCGTACTGGACCGACGGCAAGGGTGACGACCGCGTCATCTACGTCACCACCGGTTACCGCCTGATCTCGCTGAACGCGAAGACCGGTGTGCCGATTGCCGGCTTCGGCGCCGCCGGCGTCGTCGACATGAAGGTCGGCGCGGTCGTCGGCAAGGGCACACAGATCGACCTGGAGACCGGCGAGATCGGCCTCCACTCGACGCCGACCATTGCGAAGGATGTGATTCTCGTCGGATCTTCGTTCCGCGAAGGCCTGACCGTGAAGACGCACAACAACACCAAAGGTCTCGTCCGCGCCTACGACGTGAAGACCGGCAAGCTGCTCTGGACGTTCAACACGATCCCGAAGCCGGGTGAGTTCGGCAACGACACGTGGGAAAAGGAATCCTGGGCGAACAACGGCAACACCGGCGTCTGGACCCAGATCACGGTCGACGAGGAACTCGGCCTCGTGTATCTGCCGGTCGAAGATCCGACGTCGGATCTGTACGGCGGCCATCGCCTTGGCAACAACCTGTACGGCGACAGCCTGGTCTGCGTCGACCTGAAGACCGGCGTGCGCAAGTGGCACTACCAGATCGTGCACCACCCAATCTGGGACTACGACATGCCGGCCGCGCCGCTCCTCGCCGACATCGTGGTCAACGGCAAGCCGATCAAAGCGGTCGCGCAGTCGACCAAGCAGGGTCTGCTCTACGTATTCGACCGCGTCACCGGTCAGCCGGTGTGGCCGATCGACGAGAAGCCCGTCCCGCAGACCGACGTCCCCGGCGAGCGCACGTCGCCGACGCAGCCGTTCCCGAGCAGGCCGCCGGCCTACTCGCGCAACGGCGTCATCGAGAGCGACCTGATCGATTTCACGCCGGAACTGAAAGCCGCAGGACTCGAGGCGTCGAAGCGCTTCCGCCTCGGCCCCGTGTTCCTGCCGCCGGTCGTGAGCAAGGCGGAAGGCCCGATTGGCGCGCTGACGTCCGGCACGCTCAGCGGCGGCGTCAACTGGCCGGGTTCGGCGTATGACCCGGAAATGCACGCCTTCTTCACGCACGCGTGCAACTCGTGCATCTCGCCGCTCGGTCTCGTCGCGCCGCCGAAGGACTTCTCCGACCTCGACTACGTGATGGGCACGGCCGGCTCGACGTTCCGTCCGATCACGGGTGGCGGCGAAGGTGAAGCGGCCGACGCGCCTCGTCCGGCGCGCGGAGCCACACCTCCTCCGCCCCCGCCACCTCCTCCGGCAGCGGCCGGAGCGGCCGGCGGCCGCGGTGGTGCAGCGGCGGCAGGCGGCGGTGGCGGCGGATTCGGCGCCACCGTGCAGGGTCTCTCGATCGTCAAGCCGCCGTACGGCCAGATCGTCGGGATCAACCTCGACAAGGGTGAGCTGATGTGGTCGACACCGCACGGCGACACACCGGACGCCGTGCGCAATCACCCGGCACTGAAGGGCGTCAACGTCCCGAAGACCGGTCAGCAGGGCAACATCGGCGTCGCCGTGACCAAGACCCTCGTGGTCGCCGGCGATCCGAGCGTGACGACGACCCCGGAACATCCGCGTGGCGCAATGCTGCGCGCGTACGACAAGAACACCGGCGCGCAGGTCGGCGCGGTGTGGATGCCCGCGCCGCAGAGCGGCTCGCCGATGACCTACATGGTGGACGGCCGCCAGTACATCATCGTCGCAGTCAGCGGCGGGAACTACTCGGGCGAGTACATTGCCTTCGCGCTGCCGGCGTCGGCCACGCGTGGAACTGCCGGGGGACGATAGAAGTTAGAACTGAGAACTGAGAACTGAGAAGTCTGAAGTCTCAACTCTGAAGTCTCAAGTCTGAAATCTGCACTGTGTGAGGGTTCGGCGATCTTCGGATCACTCCGCGGGCTCGCCGAATCCTTCATTGCAGACTCCGAATTGTGTGCAACGATGGACCATGCGCAACATGGTCATCGCCTGTCTCGCGCTCACCTGCTCATCCCTCCTGCTCGCGCAGGACAAAACCTCCAAACCGCCCGCCAAGGCGGCTCCCAAAATCATCAGCCTCAGCGGCTGCGTCGTCCGCAGTGAAACGGCGCCGGGCCGCTACACACTCGAAGACCCCGAGGCCGGAGTGAAGTACCGACTGACCGGTACTGACGTGCGCGATTTCCTCGGCAAGCGCGTGGAGATCCTGGGCGGTGTCCCGGCGCGACGACTCGTCATCGTGGGTGGGCTGACGCCGAACGCGAACGTCGCCGCTCAGGCAGGCGCGATGGATCCTGCGCGGGCTGCGGTCGCGTCCGCAGGCGGCTCTGCTGGGCCGGGGAATGTCGAACTGACGGAATTCAAGGTGAAGAGCGTCCGGCCGGTCAGCGGAGGTTGTCCGAACTGACCTGGCCGGTTGAAAAATGGCGGTCGGCTATTCGGGGGAAACTGACGTCTTGCCGCAATCGTCGCAGCGAAGGTAGAGCACCGGCAGCGCTTCCGACCGTCCAATGACGCGAGCGCTCGGCACGCCGCAGCGGGGACAGACAATGCCGGAGGTGGATCGTTTGGCCATGGAAATCTCCTTACAACTCGTTAGACTCTAGGAAGACCCATGAGGATACACGACTTGTCGGCGAATTCCTACCGCTGATCCGCCGGCGCGCGCATCTCGTACTCCCGCGGCGGCTCGGCGCCCAGCAGGTAGCGCACGAAGTAGTCCCACCGGCGCCGCACCATATAGCCTTCGTTTCCGAAGCCGTGGCCGCGGTTGGGCAGCATCAGCAGATCGAAATCCTTGTTCGCCTTGATGAGCTCGTTCACCACCAGCAGCGTATTGTTGGGCGGCACGTTGGCGTCCATCGTGCCGTGGGCGAGCAGCAGCTTCCCTTTCAGGTTCTTCGCAATCAGCTGATTCGCCTGGTTGTCGTAGTTGGTCGTGCCGTCGGCCTTCTTCTCGAGCAGCCCCTGCCACTTCTCCGCCCAGTCGTCTTCGTAGACGCGGTTGTCGTGGTTCCCGGCTTCCGCGATCCCGACCTTGAAAAACTCCGGATACCGGAACATCGCGTCCGCTGCCGCATACCCGCCACCGGCATCATCCGCGACGTGCTCCAGGAGAGGGCCGAGACGTTT
>JANYHS010000313.1 GCA_025358945.1 Acidobacteriota bacterium | reverse complement strand
CGCCGACCGCGAACTTCCCAGCGCGAGCCAGGAAGGTACGCCGGTCGATGTCGCCGTGCTGGTACTCGTGGAACAGGTCCAAGAGCTCCTGCGGGTAATCAGACGCCGTTTTTCGTTCCATGCGGACACTCCTTGATATTGGCCGAAGCGGATTGTACGATTCGTTACCGAAAGGGACAAATATGAACAATCAGACGACGCGGCGAACAATCCTGAAGGGTAGCCTCGCGATGGCAGGCCTCGGCATCGCGGGTATTCCGGAATGGGCGCTGCCGCTACTCGCGCAGGGCGACATGCTGGTGCCCTTTACCGACATCCCCGACAACGTCCGGTGGGAAGTCCCGCCCGACCGGCGCACGCTCGACGTGCGGACGATCGACGGACCGTTCACACCGGCCGATAAGTTCGCCACGACGCAGCACTACGGCCACCCGGAAGTCGACATGGCCACCTACAAGCTGAAGATCGGCGGGCTCGTGAACACGCCGAAGTCGCTCACCATCGACGATCTGAAGAAGCTGGGCAGCACGGAGCTCGTCGCCGGCTTCGAGTGTTCGGGCAACCGCGGACCGCTTCAAGGGCTCAGCGGCAACGGTAAATGGACCGGCGTGTCGCTGAAAACCGTGCTGGCCGCAGCCGGCGTGAAAGCCAATGCGCGCGACATCGTGTTCTTCGGCGCGGACCACGGCGAAGAAGAAGTCGAGTGGCGCACGCAGAAGTACAAGGTCGATTACCACTTCGGTCGCAGCCTGCCGCGCGAGAAGGCACTCAGCGCCGAGCCGTTCGTGGCGTGGGCGCTCAACGGCCAGCCGCTCACCAAACATCAGGGCGCGCCACTCCGGCTGATCGTACCCGGCTGGTACGGTGTGGCCAACGTCAAGTGGTTGTCTGAAATTCACGCGCAGGAGGCGAACTACGTCGGCAAATATCAGTCGCGCTGGTACCGCACCGTGCGGACCGAAATGGTCGACGGCGAGATGAAGGTCAGCGAGACCGAAGTCACGCACATGCAGCTGAAGTCGTTCGTGGCGCGCGTCACCAAGGCCGGCAACGCGCACAAGGTGCTCGCGGTCGTGCTGAACGACGGCACGCCGATCAAGTCGGTGGAGATCAAGGTCGACGAGGGTCCGTGGCAGATGGCCACGCCGGACGCGGCCACGAAAGACAAGTACGGCTGGAAGTTCTACACCTACACCTGGAACGGCGCGACCTCCGGCGATCACACGATCGTCTCGCGCGCGACCGACGCGACCGGGCTGGTGCAGCCGACCGAGAAGGACCTCGAGAGCAAGAAGTCGTTCCTCGAGCAGAACTCGCAGGCGCCGCGCAAGTTGAAGATCGCCTAGCGGATGATCGATTCGCCGCGCATCCAGGATGCGCACACGCTGCTCGCGCGCTATGTCGGGCCCACCCGGCTCGCGCGGGCAGCGTCGCTCTCCTCACCCGGCCACGACGTCTTCCTGAAACTCGAAACCGATCTGCCGACCGGATCCTTCAAGGTCCGCGGCGCAATCTATTCCCTCTCGGTGAACCTGGCGCGTGGCGCGGTGCGTGAAGTCGTGTGCGCGAGCACCGGCAACCACGGCGCGGCGGTGGCCTATGCCGCGCAGTTGCTGCACATCCCCGCGACGATTTTTCTGCCGGTCAATCCCAACCCGGTGAAAGCCGCCCGTATCCGCGACCTCGGCGCGCGCAGTGTCGAGTGCGGCGTGGATCTGAGCGCCGCCATCGACGCCGCGAGTGAGTACACCGCGAACGCGCCGGCCTTCTTTCTCCACGACGCCAGCGACCCTGACGTGCCGGCAGGCACGGCGACCATCGGTCTGGAAATCGTCGATCAGTTACCGGACGTCGACGTCATCTACGTGCCGATGGGCGACACGGCACTGATCCGGGGCGTCGCGTCGGCGGCGAAGCACCATCGCCCGTCGATCCGCATCGTCGGCGTCGTCGCCGAGCGGGCGCCGGCGTATCTGCTGTCATGGCGCGAGACAGGGGCCAGGGGCTTGGGACCGGGGGCTGGCTGGGTTGTGGAGACCGCGACGTGCGACACGATTGCGGATGGACTCGCGATCAGGCGTCCGCTGACGCCGAACGTCGCAGCGATTCGCGAGCTGGTGGATGACGTGGTGGCGGTCAGCGAGCAAGAGATGATCGCGGCGATCAACCTGCTCTACGCGCGCGAGCAGGTGATCGCCGAACCGGCGGGCGCGGCGGCGACGGCCGCTCTGCTCAAGCAGCCGGCGGCCGCCAGGACGAGCGTCGTGCTCGTCACCGGCAGCAACATCGCGCCGGGACTGATATGAACCTGCGAACGTTTCGCAGAGCGGCAATGCGCGCAATGCGGGTGGCCGAGAAAAAGCGCCGGGGACATCCACGACCAGAGTTCTGGCGCGCGGAAAACCGTTGATGGAGGCCTCGCGGCTCCCGCGACGCATCGCCCATGCCGCTGCTGCGATGGCCCTGGTGCTCGGCGGCTGGTTGTTCCTGCTTCACATCCGCATGATCGTCTCGCCCGCCCCTCAAGAAATGCGGGAGGGCGCCGTCGTCTGGATCACGCGCCTGCTGCTCGAAGGACGCAACCCTTACGACCTCGCGGAGTTACCGGCCAGCGCCAACGTCTACGGTATCTTCTACCACCTCGTCGCGTGGCCCTTGGCCCTGATCTTCGGAAACGGATTTACGGTGCACCGAACGGTGTCCGCGCTGTCCATTCTGGGTGCATGTCTGCTGCTCTACAGGCTGCTCAGGGGTGAGCGGGTCGATCCTGTGTTTGCCTCCTGCGGCGTCCTGCTTTTCTATGCGTCGTCTTTGTATTTCGTGGCCCCGCTGGCCAGGCCTGACAGCCTGGGCGTGCTGCTTTCACTGGCGAGCATGACGCTGGTGTTCCGGGACCGGGTAACGCCGGGAGCGTTCCTGATCGGGCTTTGCTGTGCCCTGATGGCGCTGGCGACCAAGGTCTATCTCGCGTATCCGCCCTTCGTGATGGCGGCGTATGTGTTCTTGTTCGTTTCCCGTCCCCGCGGCCTGGCCTACGGGTTGACGAGCGTGGCCGCCGCTGTGTCGCTCCTGTTCGCGCTGTCGACGTTCTATCCGGCCTATGTGAGTTTATCGGTGGTCGGAAACGCTCAGACCGGCTACGGCGACGCGGACCATCTGTGGCGGCAGACATCGGACTGGCTTGTATTCAGTCTGCCGTTGACGCTGGGGCTGATTTTTTCAGCTGTGCAGGGAGTGGCAGGCGTCAGGTCGTTCCGCGGTTGGCGCACCCGGCCGAGTGTCTTCGCGTTCGGCGCTGCAGTAAACGCGGGCGTCTTCTTCTACGTGCTCGGGTGGCACCCGGGGGCGCACATGACCTACCTGTTTCAACTCGTGACCCCGGTATTGATCCTCGCGGTCTGGCCTCACATCGGAAGGAGCGCCTGGCCTCGGGCGGTGGTCGCCGCGGCCCTGCCCCTCGCCTTCGTGCTCAATGCGCATTATTTTCCGTTGACGTTCGCCCGGTTTACCGCGGCCGAACAGGGATTCGCACAGGTGTCCCGGCTCATCGACGGTGAGGAGCACGTGCTGGGTTCGACCGAAGTGGCAGGGTTGCTCGCCCTCGCCGGGCGGCCGGTGTTCGACAGCGGGCAATCCGAATACTTCTGGGAGACGGCGCTGAAGTTGCCGGTGCCCGGCCTGGCGCCCGCATCGTTGCTGAGCGCTCGCTGGGACACATTCGTCGCCGAGATGGAGAGCGACATCACCAGCGCCCGCTTCGGGCTGATCATACGAAACCGCCGTCATGGCCTCATCCCGCTCGATTTGGTGAGCCGGCATTATCGCCAGACGGGCACAATCGATCTCGATTTCGCCTGGGCCAGCCAGCGTTGGCCGGTCGACCTCTGGGCGCCACAGGGCCAGCCTTCACCGCCGGTTCCCTCCGCTGCCCGATAGCGTTTGTTCGGCGGGACGAGCGTCGTACTCGTCACCGGCAGCAACATCGCGCCGGATCTCAGGCCCAGGGACGCGGCGCCTGACTAGCGGACGCGGAGAATCAGCACGTGCGCCTGTGTGCCGTTGCCCTGGACGATCTCGATACCGTCGCGCATCAGATCAGCGCCAATGGCGTCGCCAAGGTCACCCGCATCCAGAGACTGCACCGCATACGTCGCATCGGCCATCAGGCCAAGCGGATGGAGCGTGACCCGGTCGTTGGCATCGAGTTGCTGGAATGCGAAGAGGACCGCTTCGCCCGTGGCGGCGTTGAGGTGTTCCACAGCGTCCCACCCGGGCATCGCCGACGGCGCCTGATCACTGAGGAGCAGCGCATCGGCGTCCTGCAGAATGTCGCGAAACTGTCCGTACTCCTGAATCGCCTGACCGATTTCGTCTGCGACGCGCGGCAGCAGCCCCGGCGATCGATACCCGAAGCCGAGCACGCCGAGCATCCGGCTGCGGAACTCGGCAATCGGGTCCGGCGACTGAGCCAGCGGCGCCGCCTGCTCGTCGATGACGAACGACAGCAGATATCCTGGCGGAAACAGCGCCGAGATCCCTTCGATGTTGTGCCGCACGCGCGTCGCTGGTGATGTGCGATCGTCCATCCATGCGCTGTCGGAATAGCGGAGCGCGCCGAAATCAATGCGGCTCCCTCCGTCAGCAACGTTTTCGATCAGGAGATCCGGGTAGCGCGTTCGAAGATCCTGCCAGAGCGCGTACAGCCCCTGCACTTGCGCGAAGTTGCCGTCGCCAGCGCCGTGGTCGTGCCCGGATCGATTGCAGTTCGTCCAGGCGTTGTTGTCCCATTTCAGATAGTCCGGCTGCACCTCGTCGATAAGCGCATAGAGCTGGTGCTGAATCCACTGGCGGGTCGCGCGATTTCCATAACACAGTTGTCCAGACGTCGGCGTGACGTTCTGCCCGTTGGACTGGGCGAGCCACTCGGCGCGAGCCAATCCATCCACACCGACCGTATCCAGGCTGACGCGTCCCGGCTCCACCCAGAGTCCAAATTTCATCCCGCGTGCGTGCGCCCGATCGGCAAGGGGCCGCAAGCCATTCGGAAAACGCTCGCTGTCGGCCGCCCACGTGCCAAGGCCGGTGTCGAAGTCGAAAACACCGAGCGCACCGGCGCCCTGGTACCATCCGGCGTCCAGCACGAAGAGTTCCATCCCGGCCGACGCGGTTCGATCGATCTCGTCGAGCATCGTCGGTTCATCGATCCGGGTCCCGTACGGGTACCAGGTGTTGTAGGTCACGAGCGGCCGAATGGGGCGGTCGCCTCGCACGCCCGTCGCGAGAAACCCGCGAAGGGCCGCGCCGACCGATGTCGGTCCACCGACGGAGCTGCCGAAAAAACTGTGCGGCATTTCCAGCGGCGCCGCGTCGGTAACGGTCGTCGTGGTGCCGGGATACTCGAGCGTGATCTGCATGGCGGAGCCGCGCGCGCACGTGATGCGCCACGCGCCCGACCACTGAACGCCGCCGAACCACTCGCCAACACCGTTGTCGACCATCACGAACGGCATGAACCACTCCGAGGATCGCCGGTACGCCTGCAGCGTGACGGATTCGCCGGGCGCGAGATCCTGATGAACGAGACTGAAGGCCTCGTCGGCCGGCGTATCAGGAGCATCACCACGCAGTCCATTGATCCATCGCACCGTGCCAGCCGGCACGGTGAACTGCCAGCCGACCCAATGCGACGAGATCACCGGATCGCCACCGGCGGACACCTGCACCACGGTCCACACTTCAATCGTGGGAGATCCGGGATAGCTGGCGTAGTGGCGGACGACGGAGGTCTGGAGCGCCCGGTGGCTGTAGGTGAACGCCAGATGCACGCCACCATGCGACGTCTCCGCTGCCGCGCCGTCAAAATGAAATCCGGTCGCGCCTTCCGCCAGCGCCAGCGACTGGCCATTGAGGTTCAGCGCGGTGTCTGGCGCCGACGCGTCCGTCAGAATGCGCCGCGTCTGCGGATTGAAGATCCGGCGAACGACGAGCTGCTGATTCGCGTCCATGCCAAGTGTGAGCGCGATCCCCGCGCTGCTAATCGTCCACGTATCCGCCGCCAGATCGTTGACAACCGAGGCATCGCCTTTCGACGCGAGCACGCGCTCCGACGCATCCGCAGCCGAGGGCCACAGCGTGATGACGAAGATGGCGACGGCCAACGCGGTGCGCCCAGAAATTCGGCGCGACGGATGGCAAAGCGTGGACACGAGGGAATCCGATTCTGGCACGTCAGCTCTGAACTCTTTCTTCCAAAGTCTCTCTCTCCGCCCTTTAGACAGGGACGCTCGCAAAAAGATACATCGTGCGGGACGCTTGAAGCCTTATGGTTGGACGGACGCCGTTCCGGGATTCTCGCAGAGACGACGAACGCAGAGACGCAGGTCGATCAGGCTGGCCGGTTTCTGAAATGTCGCGGCGACGTCCAGTTCGAAAAACCGGGGCACGTCAGCACCCGAGAGAACAATCACCGGGATCGCCGCGAACTCGGGAATGCGCCGCTGTTCGCGGCGAAACGTCCAGCCGTCCATCACCGGCATCCGCAAGTCCAGCAGGATGACGTTCGCCGGGCTGCCGCTCTGGAGATACGCGAGCGCGGCCTCACCGTTTTCCGCTTCAGCCACGGCGAATCCGTCGGCCGCGAGGAATTTCGCAGTCGTTCGCCGCACCGCGGCGTCGTCGTCGACGATGAGAACAGTCGGAGCCATCTGTCCGGAGCGCCTCCTTCAGACCCAGACCGGCGGTGGGGCGATGGTCTCCGTCGGTGCGCCGCCGGGATCGGCCCGGCCGGATCCTTCGAGCCGGCTGATCGCGCGAAGGGTCATATCGTGATCGCAGAGGATCTGACAGGCCAGCCGCACGCCGGTCAGCCCACGCGCGACGAGCCGCTCCTGCTCCGCGGCCGTGTGCGTCGCGGGCTCGCCGTCGATGAACTCGACGCGACAGGTGGTGCAGCGCGCGTTGCCGCCGCAGGCGTGGAGAATGTCGACCTTGGCGTCCTGCTCGATCGCGAGCACTAGGCGCTTTCCGGCCACCACCTCGAACGTTCCGTATCCTTCAACCGTCAGCTTTGGCATCCCGCTATTGTAGGTCAGCCTTTGACGCCGTAGCCTTTCTTGAGGAGACACTCGCGGACGCGATCGCGCAGATCGCCTTGTAGCTCAATCATCCCCGCATCAACCGCGCCGCCGGTACCGCACGCGCGCTTCAGTTCCGAACAGAGGCCTTTCAGGAACACCGCGTTGTTCGGCAGGCCATCGACCACCGTCACGGTCTTCCCGCCGCGCCCCTTCTTTTCCATCCGGAGCTTCGCGACAATGCGCTTGGGGATCGCGGCGTTCGGGGTGTTCTGGCTACTGCACTTGCAGTCCTTGTCCGGCCAGCCGCAGCCGGGGCAGATGCTCCCCAGGCCGGTCGAATATACGAGCCGGCCCTTGTCGCGATCGCTCATGACGCGATCATATCGCTGCTCGCGCGCGGTACGATGGCACGCCATGTCTCTCCCGCCACGTATCGTCATCGCCGATCGGGGTGATGATGGCCTGCGCCTCGACCTCGTGCTCCGCCGTCACCTGACGGATGTAAAGAGCGCCACGCGGACGCGCGTGCAGGCGTGGATCGTGAGCGGGCTGGTCACGGTGAACGGCGACGTGGTCCGCCGCGTGTCCACGCGCACGGTGCTGGGTGATCTCGTCGGCGTCACGCTACCGGACGAGGCGCCGCGGGTGGCGATGGCCGCCGAGGACGTTCGCGTCGACATCATCTACGAGGACGACTTCCTGCTGGCGATCAACAAGCCGGCGGGACTCGTCGTACATCCCACCTACAAACACACGGCTGGGACGCTGATGAATGCGTTGCTGTGGCACGCGCGGGTGTGGCCCGCACCGCAGCGGCCGTCACTCGTCAGCCGGCTCGACAAGCTCACATCCGGCATCATCATCGTCGCGAAAACGGCGGCCGCCCACACGGCATTGCAGCGCGAGATGGCCGCGAATGATTCAGAAAAAGATTATCTGGCTGTCGTCTACGGGCGTGTGAACGTGGCGCGCGGAGAAATCGACTTCCGGCTCGGCGCCGATCTCACCGATCGACGCAGGGTCGTGGCGTCGGTGACCGTGGGGGCGCCGAGCCTCACGCGGTTCGAGCGGCTGGCGCGGGTGGCGGCGCCGCGCGTGGGGCTCTCACTGCTGCGTTGTCGTCTGGCGACGGGACGTACGCATCAGATCCGTGTGCATCTCTCGGCCCGCGGATGGCCACTGGTCGGCGACCCGACGTACGGCGAGCCGCGCTGGGCAGAGATCACCGACCCGGCGCTCGCGGCGACGCTGCGCGCGTTTCCGCGGCAGGCGCTGCACGCATGGCGCGTCGCGTTCGTGCACCCGACGTTGCGCACGCGGCTGAGACTCGAAGCACCTGTCCCGCCCGATCTCATCGCCTTGCTCGAGTCCTCAGGGCTCGGCGTGGTATTTCGTTCGTAGCAGGGCCTCCGTCCGTTCGACAACCCGGCTGCACTCGTACGCGGTCAGCGGTTCAAAGTCCTTCGCCCAGGACTCTCTCTCGGCAAACCGCGGGAACCGCGGCGACTCGCCCCACTGCCACGACGGGCTTATGGAGGTCGGACTTCTGCCGAGCAGGTGCAGATGCATCGAGCGATGCGCGCGCGCCACCTTCGGTCCCTTCGGCTCGGCATCGTTGTTGAGCGCCCAGTTGCCGGCCTCCCAGTAGTTGATGCAGCCGCCGTGCAGCTGGGGCAGGGCCTCGAGCATCGCGTGCCCGGTCGCCGCGACCAGGAAGCCGAATGCTGTCAATT
>JANYHS010000311.1 GCA_025358945.1 Acidobacteriota bacterium | reverse complement strand
GACAGATTGGCGCCGGCGAAGGCGACATGAGCTACCTGCTCGATCGCGCGGCATCGCGTCCGCGCACCGAACATCTGCCGGCGCTGCAGCGACCCATCGCCCCGGCCAGCGACGCGCGCGCGGCCTGGCAGATCTACCGTCTGCTGTGCGCGTTCAAACCAGCCATCGTCCACACGCACATGGCCAAGGCTGGAGCGGTCGGACGCCTGGCGGCGCTGGCGTACAACAGGACGGCCGGCCGTCACGCGCGCGCGCGGCTCGTGCACACGTATCACGGCCACGTGCTCGAGGGGTACTTCGGCGCGGCCAAGACGCGGCTGTTCATCACCGCCGAACAGCGTCTCGCCGCCGCAACAGATCGCATCGTCGCCATCTCGCCGCGGATCCGCGAGGAACTGATCCACGAGTACCGGATTGGCCGGCCCGCGCAGTACCGTGTGGTGCCGCTCGGCTTCGATCTCGATGCCCTCGCCGCCGTCGACGCTGCGGCGCGCGCTCAGGCAAGAGCGGCGCTGCACATTCCGCCAGGCGCCACGGTCGTCACTACGGTCGGCCGGCTGACGGCGATCAAGGATCAACAGTTGTTTCTTGAGGTCGCGCAGCGCGTCTCCCGATCGCACGCGTCCACCATCTTCCTGATCGTCGGCGACGGTGAATTGCGTGGACCGCTCGAAGCCGCTGCGGCATCGCTCGGCGTCGCCGACCGCGTGCGGTTCCTCGGCTGGCGCCGCGATCTGGACACGGTGTACGGCGCCACCGACATTTTCCTGCTCACGTCGCGCAACGAGGGCACGCCGGTTGCGCTCATCGAGAGCATGGCCGCCGGCTGCGCGGGCGTGAGTACTGACGTCGGCGGTGTCGGTGACGTGTTGCCTGCGGCTGACGTCGGCCTCATGGCGCCGGCGGGAAATGCTGATCAGCTGGCTGATCACGTCAGCTGCCTTGTCGCCGATCCGCAGCGGCGGCGCGCCCTGGGCGACGCGGGCCGCGGGTTGGTGGTGGCCCGATACGGGATCGACAGACTCGTCAACGACATCGACGTGCTGTATCGCGATCTGCTGACTTAGAATCACGGCCGTGACTGTCCAACGATCGCTCCTCGTCGTCTGTCTCGTCGCGGCGCTCCATGGCCTCGCGTTCATGGCGTACCAGCGACCGGACTGGACAACGGAGTGGACCGACCAGGACGGGTACCGCCGGCTCGCCAGGGTTCTTGCGTCAACCGGCAAGTTCACCCGCTATCCCGATTCGCCCGTATTCGTGCCCGAGGTCATTCGCACACCCGTGTACCCGGCGTTCGTCGCGGTCATCTACACGGTGCTCGGCGAATCGCATGCGGCTGTCGCCACAGTGCAGATCGGCGTGTTCGTGGTCATTTGCCTGGCGGTGTTCGCGATCGGACGACAGATCGGCGGCCCACGACTGGGCCTCGCCGCGGCGGGCGCGACGGCGCTCTTCCCCACGCTGCCGTACTTTGCGGCGCTGGTCCTGACCGAAGTGTGGACCACGCTGATGTTCACGCTGACAATGTGGCTGCTCGTGCGCGCGGTTCATGAGCAGCGTCCGGGACTGTTCATCGCGCTCGGCATGCTCGCGGCCGCCACGACCTTGAGCCGTCCCGCATTCATCCTGTTCCTGCCGGGCATCGCCGTGATGGCGATCGTGCTGTTTCCGCTGATCGGCTGGACCCAGCGGCCGGCGTGGTCGCGATGGGCCGTCGCACTTGCCGTGTTCGCGGTCGCGATGCTGCCGTGGTTCGCCTACAACTACGTCACGCTGCACCGCTTCACGCTGTCGCCCGCCGGCGGCATCGGCCGCGGCACGTGGGAGGGCTCGTGGCAGGGCTATTGGCCCGGCCGCATTCAGACGCAGCTGACCGAGATCGCCGACACCGCCGATCCCGCGCAGCTGGACGCGCGCGTCGCGGCGCTCGCCGCGGCGGAGCACGTCAACGCCGCGCCGATGCTCGAGTACGCGCATCAGTGGCAGGACATCCGGAAAATCTGGACCGAGCCGGAGGATCCGATGCGCCGAGCCATGGCGCGCGTCGAAGCGGACGATGAGTATCTGCGTGTGGGGTTGCACAACATCTCGCACGATCGGATGGCGCACCTGAAGCGGCGTCTTACGCGCGGCCTGTTCTCGCTGTGGTCCGCAGACATTCCGATTCGCTACAGCCAGATCAACCGGATGCCGACGCTGGTGATCCGCGGGCTGTGGTTGGCTCAAGTGGTGATCCTGGCGCTGGCCGTTGCCGGGCTGTGGGCACTGGTGCGTGCGCGCCGATTCGTCGACGCGCTGTTGCTGGTGGCGCCGCTCATCTACGTGACCGCCGTACATGTTCCGCTGCTGACCGAGGCGCGGCAATCGCTGCCCGCCAAGCCGATCGTGCTGATCCTGGCGGTGCTGGGTGCAGCATGGCTGACCGGGCGATCATTTCCCCTCGAACCGCAGGTTCATGAACGCGAGCATCTCTGAGAGCCACACCTCGCTCTGAAATCCGCCGGCGGCAATCTGATCGCCGACCTTCATCCCGAGCAGCACGTTGTCGTCCATGCTGTTGTTGAGAAACAACCCGTGGCGGCCGAGGGTCAGCAGATTCGGCACCTTGTGCACGCCTTCGAGCACGGGGATGAGGTGATCCTCGAAGTTCAGCTCGTAGACTGGATACGCCGTGGGAATGTCGGTGATGTGGTACTCCTCGACCTCGGCCTCCGTGACGTCGTACCCCATCTTCATCAGGTCGCGCAGCGCCAGCTGGTAGATCTCTTCGTCGCTCGCCTTCCACAACGGCTCGTCTTTCCACAGAGACAGCTCGATGCACAGCACCGTGCGATCCGACGGCACCATCTCGGCGCTGACGTTCTTCTGCTCGGAGAGGCGATTCACGCGGAACTCCTCGTCGAGCAGATAGACCCAGTGGTAGTCGGTCATCACCGGGCGCTTGAGCGCAATGTAAATCAGCTTGAGGCTGCGATAGCGCAGCTGTGACGCGTGCTCGGCGACGTCGGCCGGCAGCGCGGGTGAGATCATGGAGACCAGCTGCGGCAGCGGCAGCGTGGAGATGACGCCGTCGCACGCGATGCGCTCGTCCTGTCCGTTGTGTGAGTACACGACGCCTGTGATGCGTTCACCGGTCCGCTCGATGCGCACGGCCGGAGAGTCGAGCCGGATGACGTTGCCCGCCTTGCGTACTTCGTCAGCCATGCCCTCGAAGAGCTGGCTGATGCCCTTGCGCGGATACATGTACTTCGTGAAGTAGGTCGCGGGGTCCGCCTTGATCCCCAGCGTCCGCAGGATGATGTTCTTCAGATTCAGCTTGGCGACGCGCTGCGCCTGCTTCGACGAGATCTGCGACGTCGGCAACCCCCAGACGCGCGCCGAATAGATGCCGAAGCAGAGGTCGTACAGCGTCCGCCCCAGGTTCCGCACGCCCCACTCTTCGAAGGAATGCTCCTTCTTGGGCGGCGACAGCGCGGACCGGACCGTGGCCATCAGGTAGTCGAAGACGATGCGCGCCGACAGCAGCGGGCTGACCCCGGTCAGCACCTGCAGCATCTCGAGGGGGTAGACGTAGTACTTGCCGCGCAGCAGCACCCGCGTGCCGCGTGTGAGGATCAGCGGATCCTCGCCGAAGAACGGTCGGATCGCGTCGATGATCGCGCGGCTCTCAGGCGTCTCGCGAATGTGGAACGTGTGCGGGCCGTAGTCGACCGCGTACTTGCCGAGACCGATGGTCTTCGCCATCCCCCCGACCGCGCTATCTTTTTCCAGAACCGTCACGGAGTACCCGAGCTTGGACAGACGCCACGCGGCGGAGATCCCCGCGGGGCCGGCGCCCAGGACGACAATGTTTTCCTTCAAACGGCCTCTCGCGCGAGAAAGTGCTGGAGACGGGCGACGCCATCGGCGAACGCCACCTTCGGCTGGACGCCGAAACGATCGGACATGGCGGTATCGACCGTGTGGAACTGGATGTACTCTTCGCTGTGCCCGGCGTGGCTGACGTCGATCTCGACGCCGAGCGTGCGCCCCATTGCCCGGACCACCTCGTTGACGCTGATCGGCACGCCCGACGCGAAGTCTACGGTCCCGCTCTGGCCTGCGGCGGCGGTGAGCGCCAGTAACCCGTCGACGGCGTCATCGACGTACATGAAGTCGATGAGATTCTCGCCGTCGCCGCGAACCGTCAACGCGCGCTGGCCAGACTCGTCGCGATCGGTGCC
>JANYHS010000298.1 GCA_025358945.1 Acidobacteriota bacterium | reverse complement strand
CGCGATGCGGTAGGCGGCGTGCCCGCCGACCGATGGCGCCCCGAATGGTTCGACGCAACCGACGACCCACTCGTGCGTCGGCGGGCGTCGTTCGGCGCGTTTCTCGATGACATCCGCGGCTTCGACGCCGGGTTCTTCGGCATCTCGCCGCGGGAGGCGCTGACACTCGACCCGCAGCAGCGTCTGCTGCTGGAAGTCGCGTGGGAGGCCCTCGAGCACGCGGCCATCGATCCCCGGTCGCTGGCGGGCTCGCGAACCGGCGTGTTCGTCGGCATCAGCAACGCCGACTACGCCTCCCGCCTCTCGCTGCGCGAGCGCCTCGCGGTCGGCGGCTACATGGGCACCGGCAACATGGCCGCCACCGCGGCCGGCCGCGTATCGTTCGTACTCGGGCTGAACGGGCCGTGCCTGGCGATCGACACGGCCTGTTCGTCATCGCTGGCCGCGATTCACCTCGCGGTACAGAGCCTGCGCTCCGGCGAAAGTGACGCGGCGCTGGCCGGCGGCGTCAACCTGCTCATCAGCCCCGAAACGACGATTCTTCTGAGCCACGCGATGGCGTTGTCTCCGTCGGGACGGTGCCGGACGTTCGATGCAGCTGCGGATGGCTATGTGCGCGGCGAGGGCTGCGGCATCGTCGTCCTCAAGCGCCTCGCCGATGCCACAGCCGCGGGCGATACCGTGCTGTCGATCATTCGCGGCTCGGCGATGAACCACGACGGGCGGACGAGCGGCCTCACCGTGCCGAGCGGACCCGCGCAGCAGCGCGTCGTCCGACAGGCGCTGGAGGATGCGGCGTCTGAGCCCGCGCAGATCGGATACATCGAGGCGCATGGCACCGGCACGTCGCTTGGCGACCCGATCGAGATCAACGCTCTTCGTCACGTATTCGGCGAACCGCGATCTGGCCGCGGACCACTGCGGCTCGGGTCTGTGAAGACCAGCATCGGACACCTCGAAGCGGCGGCCGGTGTCGCCAGCCTGATCAAAGTAGTCCTCCAGCACTCGCATCGTGAGCTGACGCCGACGCTGCACTTCGACACCCCCAATCCGCGGGCCGACTGGCGCGGCTTCGACGCGGAGGTGGTCACGCGGCACGCTGCGTGGACGGCGCCTGAGGATGTGGTATCGGGCGTCAGCAGCTTCGGAATCAGCGGCACCAACGTGCACATGGTGGTCGCCGGCGCGCCAACGGTCGCGCCCGCGGTGGCTGACGGCACTGGCGCCTGGATACTGCCGGTGTCCGCGCGCTCGAATGCCGCGTTGCGTCAGCGCGCACGGCAGTTGGTGAACCATCTGACGAGAACCGCCGCAGGCGGCCTCGCGGATGTCGCGCGGACGCTCGCGGCAGGACGCACGCATTTCGCCCATCGTCGCGCGGTCGTGGCGGCGAACGTCGGCGAAGCGGTGAGCGGGCTGTGCGCAATCGCCGACGGCGAGCCCGCGAGGGGCGCGACCGAACCGCTCGCTGCCGCCTACGAGCGCGGCGACGCGATCGACTGGCCCGCCCGGTACCGGATCGGACCCCGGGCGCCCCTGCCGACCTATCCCTTCGAGCGCGACGTGTACTGGATCGACGGCGCCGAGGCGCTGGCGCGGCCTGCCTCCACGGAGAAGTCGTCCGCTCCCTCGTCCGAGTCGACGATTGCCGCCCGGTTGCGCCGCGCCGCCGCTGACGAACGGCCAGCGCTGGCAGCGCGGTACGTGCGGAAGATCGTCGGCAGCATCCTGGGGCTGCCGCCGGACCGGCCGCTGGGCGATGCGCTCCCGCTCTGCGATGCCGGACTGGATTCGTTGATGGCGCTGCAACTGGCAGCCGCCCTGAAGCAGGACCTCGGCGTCGCCGTGATCGCGTCGGACATCGTGGACGAAGCGACCGTGACGTCGTTGGCGCGCACCGTGGTCGCCGAATTCGATCGCGCGGTCACCCCCCTCGCGCGGCCGTCGCGGGCGTCCTCGCGCGCGCCCTTATCGCACGGCCAGCGCGCGCTGTGGTTTCTCTGGCGGCTTGCACCGGACAGCACGGCGTACAACCAGTCCATGCCCTTGCGCATCGCGGATGCGCACTCGGCATCGTGGCGTGAGGCCGCGACGCGTCTCGTGCTGCGGCACCCGATGCTGCGGACCCGATTCATCGAGGAGCGCGGCGAACCGAGCCAGCAGGTCAGCGAGTCGCCGGTCGTCGAATGGCACGAAACGGATGCACGGGGCTGGCCCGCGAGCCAGCTGGCGGAGGCGATGGTGCGCCAGCATGAGCGTCCGTTCGATCTGTCGGCGCGCCCGCCCATCCGCTTTCACTGGTTCGACGGAGCCGTCGGCGCGACGCTCCTGATCACCATGCACCACATCGCGTGCGACGCGTGGTCGCTCGAACTGCTGCGGCGCGACCTCGCGGTCCTCGCCGCAGACGTCGAGGCCGGGCGTCGTCCCGACGCGGCCCCGGCAGGCCGCACGTATCACGAGTTCGTCCGGTGGCAGCGGGCCATGCTCGAAGGCGACGCCGGCGATGCGCTGTGGGCGTTCTGGCGCGACGTACTCGCCGAGCCGCGCGCGCGGATCGATCTGCCGACCGACCGGCCGCGCCCGGCGCTTCAGACGTACCGGGGCCAGTCGGTCACCGTGGCCATTCCCGCCGACCTCGCGACCGCGCTGCAGGACCTGGCAAAGGCACGTGGCGTGACGCCGTTCGTCCTCATGCTGACGACCTTTCTCACGCTGCTCCATCGCTGGACGCGCGAGCGCGACCTCATCATCGGCACGCCGACCTTCGGACGCAGTCTCCCCGAGTTCGCCGGCATCGTCGGCTACTTCGTCGAGCCGGTGGTGATGCGCGCGCGAGTGGACGAGGGGGCCACGTTCGCGGAGTTCCTGGCCGACGCCAACCGGCGCAGCCGGGCGGCGCTGGGCCACGCCGACTTTCCGTTTCCGCTGCTGGTCGAGCGGCTGCGGGTCGACCGCGATCCGAGCCGGAACCCGATCTTCGACATCACGTTCAACTTCCTCAGCCGCCGATCGGCGGCCGCGCGCGGCGTCGGGTTGAGCTTGCCCGACACCGTCGATCTGCCGCAGGCCGACGGCAAGTTCGATCTCACGCTCACGATCGTCGAAGACGACGGCGGCATGCGGGCGGCCCTGGGTTTCAACACCGATCTGTTCGACCCGTCCACGATTGAAGGGCTGGGCCGCGCATGGACGCGACTCCTCGAGGCGATCCGCGTCGACCCAGACCAGCCGATCGCCAGCATCCCGCTGTCGGCGGATGATCCGCGGCCCGTGTTGCGGGGCAGGCAGACCGACGTGGCAGGACTGCAGCCGGTGCACCTGCAGCTCGCCGCGCAGGCCCGTCGTTCGCCGGATGTCGTGGCCGTCGTCGCGGAGAACGGCCAGTTGACCTACGCAGAACTGATGACCGCGGCGTCGGCGCTGGCGTCCCTCCTGCGAGAGCGAGGCGTGAGGACGGATGTCTCCGTCGGCCTGTGCACGCCGCGCACAACCGACTTCGTCGTGGGGCTCGTCGGTATCCTGCTGGCGGGCGGCGCGTTCGTACCGATGGATCCCGCCATACCCGAGCCGGTGCGAGCGGGCATGATGCGTCGGGCCGGCGCCACGGTCATGGTCCACGTGTCCGGCGGTGCGCAGACGGTGACCGGCGTCGCAGGATCCCCGGCCGCGCCGGTCGCGCCCAGCCTCGATCACCTCGCGTACATCATCTTCACATCCGGCTCCACCGGCGCGCCCAAGGGCGTGGCGATCGAACATCGCGCGCTGGCTAACTACGTGGCGAGCATCGTCGAGGACCTCGCAATCGAACCTCGCGGACAGCACGCGATGGTGTCCACGATCGGCGCCGACCTCGGGCACACCGTGCTCCTGCCCTCGCTCGTCACCGGGGGGACGTTGCACCTGCTGTCTCACCGGGATACAACGGAGCGCGCGCGCTTTGCGTCGTACCTGCGCGACCATCACATCGATTACCTGAAGATCGTGCCGTCCCATTTGGCGGCGCTTATCGATGCCGGCGATCCCGTGCTGCCCCGAAAGGCGCTGATCCTCGGAGGCGAGTCCTCCGGCACGGCGTGGGCCTCGATGCTGGCTCGCGCATCGTCGTGCCGCGTCTTCAATCATTACGGCCCGACCGAGACGACGGTCGGCGTGATGACGCTGGCGCTGGATTCCGCGCACCCGCTGCGGACGACCACGCTGCCGCTGAACCACGTCGTCGACAACGTGTCGGTCTGGCTGCTGGACGAAGCCAGACGGCCGGTGCCGGCCGGTGTGCCCGGCGAGATCTACGTCTCCGGCGTGTCGCTGGCGCGGGGGTACATCAACGACCAGGCCTTCACCGATGAGCGCTTCGTGCGGCTGCCCGACGGCACGCGCGCCTATCGAACGGGAGATGTCGCGCGGCTGACGACGGGGGGGGATCTGCTGCTGCTCGGCCGAGACGACCGGCAGGTGAAGCTGCGCGGCTACCGCATCGAGCTCGCGCAGGTGGAACACGCGCTGACGGCGCATCCGGACGTACGGCAGGCGGTGGTCTTGCCGGACCGCGACGGCGCCGACGCAACGGCGCTGGTCGCGTGGGTCGTTCCGGCGGTTTCGGCGGCCTCGCTCGACGTGCCGGCGCTGCACGCGTGGCTCGCCGAGCGGTTGCCGCAATACATGCTGCCGTCGACGATCACGTCCGTTCCGACGGTGCCGCTCACTGGCAACGGCAAGCTCGACGTGCTGTCGCTGCGAGGAACGCTGCCGCAGGCGCGCACCAATGCCGGCGTGACGATGGCACGCGATCTGGTGGAGCTGCGCCTCAGCCGCATCTGGATGGACGTGCTGGACGTTTCCCGGGTGGCGCCCTCGGATGATTTCTTCGATCTCGGCGGGCACTCCCTGCGCGCCGTCCGGATGGCCAGCCTGATCCACGACGAGTTCGGCGTCGAGCTGCCGCTGGCCACGCTGTTCACGCATCGCACGCTCGAACAATTGGCCACGCTGCTGCGGACCGCGACGACTGCGGAAAGCCTGAGCGCAATCGTACCGATGCAGCACGGGATCGCGGGAAGACCCGCCGTTGTCGTCTTTCCCGGAGCGGGCGGGAGCCTCCTGTACTTTCAGGACCTGATCACCGCGCTCGGCCATGGCGTTGCGGTGTGGGGCGCGCGGGCCATCGGGATGAACGGGCAGGAGCCCATGCCCAGGGACATTCCCACGCTCGCGGCAATCTACGCGAACGAGATCTGTCGGCAGTGCCGCGATGGCTCGCCCCTCGTGCTCATTGGTCACTCTTTCGGCGCTCTCGTGGCGTTCGACGTCGCAGGCCGGCTCCGGGCGCGCGGCGTCCACGTGGCGGCACTGGTCGTCCTGGACAATTCGGCTCCCGGCGTCGACCGCGAGGAGCCCGGCGATCTCGAGACGCGGGACTGGGTGCGCCACATCGCGACGCGAATCGAACGCCTCTATGGCGTTGACCTCGGCCTGGTCACGCCGGCTCTCGACCGATCCGGCCCGGCCGATGCGGACTGGCTGATTGACGTGCTGCTGCGCGGGGGCGTGCTGCCGCGCGACACGCGGCGCGAGGCCTTCCACCGCTATGTGGATCTGTATCGTGCCAACGTCAGAGCCGCGGCGATCTACCATCCGGATCACACTCCGATCGATGTGCCCATCGTCGTGCTGAAAGCGACGGATCGCGACGCCGCGCTCGGTTCCGGGCACGCAACCGCGGACCCGAGCCTGGAATGGGCCAGGTGGAGCAGCGCACCCGTGACGGTGGCCGAGGTGCCGGGGACCCACATCACGATGCTGCGAACGCCGGCCGTACAGACCCTGGCGCGACAACTGCGGGCGACGATCGAGAGCCCCCTCACAGAGACCCGATAAATGAAAGCGGCGTATCTTGCGTGCGGCGGCTGGATCGCGTCGGCGGTGGGCGTAGCGGCGTCGCTCGGTGTGGCCGACCTGCTGGCTGAGGGACCCCGCCAGGCCGCCGACGTTGCCGCCGCCACTGGCGTACACGCGGCGCCGCTCGCCAGCCTGATGCGCGTGCTCGCCGCCGTGGGCCTGTTTGCGGAGACGCCGGACGGCGCGTTCGCCAACACGCCCGACTCAGAGAGCCTGAGGACGGACCATCCCCAGTCGGTGCGCGCGTGGTGCATGCTCGCTGCCGGCGATTACCAGCGCCTCTTTCACGCGATGAGTCACACCGTGGCCACCGGCGAGCCGGCGGCCGATTCAGTGCTCGGCGAAACACTCTACTCGTATCTGAGACACACGCCGGCGGCGGCGGACGTCTACGACCGCGCGATGGAGGACCTCGCCCGTCCGCTGGCCGGCGTCCTCGCCGCGAGTCGCGATTTCTCTCGCGTCGAAACCGTGGTCGATGTCGGCGGTGGCCGCGGCACCATCGTGCGCGGACTGTTGCGGGCCGTGCCGCATCTGCGCGGCACCTGCTTCGATCGACCCGATGTGTGCGACCGTGCCCGGGCCGACGTCGAGCCAGGGCTCCGCGATCGTCTCGCCTATCGCGGCGGCGATTTCTTCGAGTCGGTTCCCGGAGGGGCCGATCTGTATATCCTCAAGAACGTGCTGCACAACTGGGACGACGAACGTGCCGTGGCCATCCTGCGCCCGATCGCTGCGGCCCTGAGGGAAGTCGAGCACGGGCGGCTCCTGATCATCGAACCGGTCATCGGCGGCGGCATGGGCGGACTGTACAAAGCCCTCGACGATCTGTTGCAGCTCGTGATCTGCGAGCCCGGGGCGACGCCGAGGAGCGCCGATGCGTTGTCCGGACTTGCTGTGCAGGCCGGGTTCCGCGTCACCGGCGTGCAGGCGCTCCCATCGGGCCACACCGTCGTCGAAGCGGCCGCCGCGCGCGCCTGAGACGCCGGCGCCCTCTAGGGCCGCGGTTCCGTCGTCAACCGTTCGATCACGCTCAACTGATTCCTGAGATGGGTCGGTTCGACCCCGTATGGGCCCCGCAACGGGCGATCGAGTGCGACCAAGAAGAACACCATCACCCCGAACATCGCGCCGGCCATCGCCATCATCAGCAGGTGGGCGCGCAGGCTCGGGCCCGAAAAGACGCAGGCAAAGCCCAGCGTGATCACGGCGCCCACGATGATCGCCGCCCATGCGACGTTGCCCACGCCACGCTGCCCCATGAACAGGCGCGTCCGCCTCGCATCGAGGAGCTTCTCGGCTTGCGTCAGCGCATGGTTCTGGGCGCGCTCGTCACGCTTGTCCACCGGCTCGAGCCGCTGCAACTGCCGCATCAGATCATCGGCCAGGGTCCACGTGCGTTCGCGCGTCCCGCCGCGCCGTACGATCTCCCACTCGTCGTTCACCTCGTCGGTCACATACGCGATCAGGCGCTGCTGCAGACGCTCGCGAGCTCCGCGCGGCATCCCGTCAAAGGATCGAGAGAGGTCGCCGACGGCGTTGGCCTCGTCGAGCACCGACTGCTCGACGCGCGCGTGACGCTCATGCACGGCGACGACAATGAGTGCCAGGGCGACGGCGTAGACGACGCTGACGAACGCATGGCGATACCCGGCCGCTTCGTTGTCCTCGGCATCCAGGCGCCAGCCAAAACGGGCGACCAGCCACATCGCGGCGACGCTGACGACCGTCGACACCAGGACCGTGCCGATGCCCAGGACCGACAACGGAATCCCGTAGATCCAGCTCCACATAGTGAGCACATCCTCCTTACGCCGCTACGGCTTTTCCCACAGCTCCGCGAACGGCCGCGAGTCGCAGGCGATGCGAACGGCCACAATTTTCTCTTCACTCAGCCGGTACCACGCCGCCACCATCGTCGTCGCGCCGAGCGCCGTGTGTGCGTCGTAAAGCAAGCAGACATCCCCTCCATCCACGAACACCTTGAGGACGTCGGCCTTCACGACGAAACCGCTCAGCTTTCGAAGAGCATCGATATAGGCGTCCGGCTTGTCGAACCGAGCGAACCAGCCGACGAATGAAAACGGTTCACCCAGCAGCGCTCGAGCCGCCGCGAAGTCCTGGCGGTGCGCAGCGGCGTAGAATTGTTGGACGGTGTCGATGGGGTTCGGCATGAATTCGTGGTCGCGGGCGCCTGATGCTAACTCGACGCCCTCGTCGACGACAAACCAGGCGGGCGCGCGTCGTAAGTTCGACCGTTATCGGACGGGAGCCGGCAGGTCGGAGTCGCCCATCAGGAAGAGATCGACGCCGCGCGCGCAGCTGCGGCCTTCGGCAATCGCCCACACGATCAACGACTGACCGCGCTGCATGTCGCCGGCGGTGAAGACCCCGGGGACGCTGGTCATCCAGTTCGCGTCGCGTCGCACGGTGCCACGGTCGGTGAGCGCCACGCCGAATTGATCGAGCATACCGCCCCGCTCGGGGCCAACAAACCCCATCGCGAGCAGGACGAGATCGGCCTGCAAGGTGAAGCGACTGTCCGCCAGCGGCCGCATCACCACGCGACCGCCCTCTCGAACGGCTTCCACATTCAGGCCGTGCAATGCGCGCACGCGGCCGCCCTCGCCGGAGAACCGCTCGGTGGACGCCGAGAACACGCGATCGCCACCCTCTTCGTGCGCCGACGACACGCGGAACATGTTCGGCCAGAGCGGCCACGGATTTCCTGCCGACCGCGCGTCCGGTGGACGCTCGAGCAGTTCGAGCTGATGCACCGAGCGTGCGCCCTGACGATGCGCCGTCCCCAGGCAGTCGGCGCCTGTATCGCCGCCACCGTTGATGATCACCTGCTTGCCCTTCGCAGAGATCAGATCGGCGTCCACAACGGCATCGCCTTCGCGCAGACGATTCTGCTGCGTCAGATATTCCATCGCGAAGTGGATGCCCGCCAGCTCGCGGCCCGGCGCCTTGAGATCCCGTGGCGAGGTGGCGCCGCCCGCGAGCACCACCGCATCGAACTGGCCACGGAGTTCATCGACCGACACAGTGCCGCCGATGTCGCAGCTGGTGCGGAAGACGATGCCTTCCTCCTGCAGGAGAACAAGACGCCGATCCAGGAATCGCTTCTCCAGCTTGAATGCGGGAATGCCGTAGCGCAACAGGCCGCCGATCCGATCGGCCCGCTCGAACACGGTGACGAAGTGCCCCGCCCGATTCAACTGAGCGGCCGCCGCGAGTCCCGCCGGACCCGAACCGACCACCGCCACCCGCTTGCCCGTGCGAGACGCCGGCGGCGACGCTGTGATCCAACCCTCGTCGAACGCACGATCGACAATCGCCGCTTCGATGGATTTGATCGTCACCGGCGAATTATTGATGCCCAGCACGCACGCGCCTTCGCACGGCGCCGGACACAGGCGGCCGGTGAACTCCGGGAAATTGTTGGTCGCATGCAAGCGCTCGATCGCCGCGCGCCAGTGGTTGCGGTAGACGAGATCGTTCCAGTCGGGAACGAGATTGCCGAGCGGGCATCCCTGATGGCAGAACGGAATGCCGCAGTCCATGCAGCGGGCCGCCTGGCCCTCGAGCGCCCCCGGTGGATACGGCAGCGCGACCTCGAGCCAGTCGCCGATGCGCTCCGCGACGGGACGCGACGGCTGCTTCACGCGGACGATTTCCAGAAACCCGGTCGGCTTACCCACGGGCCGCACCCGACATTCCTGCAAACGCGATGCTGACGGCGCCGTCGTTGCGCTGGGCATCAAGCACGCGCTTGTAATCACGCGGCATCACCTTGACGAAGCGACGCGCAGTGGCCGTCCAGTCGTGCAGCAGCCGCGCGCCGAGCGCGCTACCGGTCCAACGTACGTGGCGGCCGATCAGGTCCTGCACCAGCACCGCATCGTCTGGCGCATCGAGCGTCTCGAGATCGACGAGCTCACGGTTGCAACGGCGGGCGAAGGTCCCGGCCGCGTCGAAGACGTAGGCGATACCACCGCTCATCCCTGCGGCGAAATTGCGACCGGTCGGTCCGAGCACCACGACACGCCCACCCGTCATGTATTCGCAGCCGTGGTCGCCGACGCCTTCCACCACCGCCACCGCGCCGCTGTTGCGAACGGCAAACCGCTCGCCCGCGACGCCGCGAATGTAGGCCTCACCGCTCGTCGCACCGTAGAGCACGACGTTACCGACAATGATGTTCTCTTCCGCGACGAAGGTCGCGCCGGCGCGTGGCCGGACGACGATCGTCCCGCCCGACAGACCCTTGCCGACGTAGTCGTTCGCGTCACCCTCGAGGACCAGCGTGATGCCGCGCGGCACAAACGCGCCAAAGCTCTGGCCCGCCGACCCCAGGCACCGGACGCGAATCGTGTCGTCGGGCAGACCGTCGCCACCCCATCGTCGCGTCAGCTCGGAGCCAAGCATCGTGCCGACCGCGCGGTTCGCGTTGCGGATCGCGTACTCGAGCGACACTGGCTGGCCATGCTCGAGCGCGTCGCCGCACGCTGCGATGATCTGGTTATCGAGCGCGCGCTCGAGGCCGTGGTCCTGCGCCTGAGTCTGACGCCGCGGCGCGGCGGCCGGCAGCGCGGGCCCGTGCAGGATCGCCGAGAGGTCGAGGCCGCGGGCTTTCCAGTGATCCACGGCGGTGCGCATGTTCAGGCAGTCGATCCGCCCGATCATCTCGTCCATCGTGCGGAATCCCAGCAGCGCCATGTGCTCGCGCACTTCCTGCGCGATGTAGTGGAAGAAATTGATCACGAACTCCGGCTTGCCCGAAAACTGTTTCCGCAGCTCCGGGTCCTGCGTCGCCACGCCCACCGGGCACGTATTCAGGTGGCACACGCGCATCATCACGCATCCGGAGACAACCAGCGGCGCGGTGGCAAACCCGAACTCTTCGGCGCCCATCAACGCGGCGACCACGACATCGCGCCCGGTCTTGAGCTGACCGTCGACCTGTACGACGATGCGGTCGCGGAGACCGTTCATCTGCAGCACCTGCTGCGCTTCGGCAAGACCGAGCTCCCACGGCACGCCGCCGTGTTTGATGCTGGTGAGCGGCGCTGCGCCGGTGCCGCCGTCGTGGCCGGAGATCAGCACGACGTCGGCGTGCGCCTTGGCCACGCCGGCCGCAATCGTCCCGATGCCCGAGACCGCCACCAGCTTCACGGACACACGGGCCCGCGGGTTGGCGTTCTTCAGGTCGTAGATCAGCTGCGCGAGGTCTTCAATCGAGTAGATGTCGTGATGCGGCGGCGGCGAGATCAGCGCCACGCCAGGCGTCGCGTACCGCACCTTCGCAATCCACGGATAGACCTTGTGACCGGGCAACTGTCCGCCCTCACCCGGCTTGGCGCCCTGCGCCATCTTGATCTGCAGGTCGGCGGCGTTCACCAGGTACTCGCTCGTGACGCCGAACCGCGCGGACGCCACCTGCTTGATCGCGCTGCGCCGCCAGTCGCCGTTAGCGTCGCGGTGGTTGCGCGCCGGATCCTCTCCGCCTTCACCGGTGTTGGATTTCCCGCCCATCCGGTTCATCGCGATCGCCAGCGTCTCGTGCGCCTCCTGACTGATCGATCCGTACGACATCGCACCGGTGGCGAAGCGCGTCACGATGCTCTCGACCGGCTCCACCTCGTCGATCGAAATCCCGCGACCCGCCGGCGCAAATTCGAGCAGGCCGCGCAGCGTGGCGCACCGGCGATTCTGGTCGTCGACGAGCGCGGTGTATTCCTTGAACACCTCGTACTGCCCGCTCCGCGTGGCGTGCTGCAGCTTGAACACGGTGTCCGGATTGAACAGGTGATATTCGCCGTCGCGCCGCCACTGATACTCGCCGCCGGGCTCGAGATCCGACGGCTGCGCGGACCGCGTCGGGTACGCCTGCCGGTGACGCCGGACGACTTCTTCCGCCACCGCCTCGACGCCGATGCCGCCGATGCGCGATGTGGTGCGCGTGAAGTAGGTGTCGATGAACTCGCGGCCGAGGCCGACGGCTTCGAAAATCTGCGCACCGCGGTAACCCTGCAGAGTGGAAATGCCCATCTTGGACATCACCTTCAAGATGCCCTTATTCAGCGCGTGGATGTAGTGCACCACCGCCTCGTCGTGAGTCACGCCGGCAATCGTCTCCTGCTGAATCAGATCGTCGAGCGTCTCGAACGCCAGATATGGGTTGACGAAGCCGGCGCCGTATCCGAGCAGCAGCGCGCAGTGATGGACCTCGCGCGCGTCGCCGGTCTCGATCACCAGCCCGCAGCGTGTGCGCAGACCCTGGCGCACGAGGTGATGGTGCACGGCGGAGGTCGCCAGCAGGCTGGGGATCGGCGCGCGATCCCGGCCGGCGTCGCGGTCCGACAACACCAGGAGCGTGTAGCCCGCCTCCACCGCATCACTGGCCCGGCGCGTCAAATCGTCGAGCGCGCGCGCGAGCCCCGGTCCGTCCTGCGTCGGGTCGAACAGCATCGGCAGCGTCGTAGAGCGGAATCCCGGCTCGTAGACGTGACGCAGCTTGGCCATCTGATCGTTGTCGATGATCGGAAACTTGACCTTGATCTGGCGGCACGATTCCGGGCGCGGATCGAGCAGGTTGCTCTCGGGCCCGAGCGTGGACGCCATCGTCGTCACCAGTTCCTCGCGGATGGCGTCGAGCGGAGGGTTGGTGACCTGCGCAAACAGCTGCGTGAAATAGTCGTAGAGCAGGCGCGGGCGATCGGAGAGGACGGCCAGCGCGGTATCGGCGCCCATCGAACCGATCGGCTCGTCGCCGGTCGTCGCCATCGGCCCGAGCAGCAGGCGCACGTCTTCCTGCGTGTAGCCGAACAACTGCTGCCGGCGGAGCACCGCCTCGTGGCTGACGCGCGGGAGGTACGGCGCGGGCGGCAGGTCCTCGATGTCGACCAGATGTTGGGCGAGCCACTGGCCGTACGGCTGCGCCCCCGCCAGCTCGCGCTTGATCTCCTCGTCGGAGACGATGCGTCCGCGCGCCGTGTCGATCAGGAAGATGCGACCCGGGTGCAACCGTTCCTTCAGCAGAATCTGTTCGTCGGGCACATCGAACACGCCGACCTCTGACGCCATGATGACCATGTCGTCCGTGGTGACGTAGTAGCGTGACGGGCGCAGGCCGTTGCGATCGAGCACGGCGCCGATTAGCGTGCCGTCGGTAAACGCAATGGCGGCCGGGCCGTCCCACGGCTCCATCAGCGACGAGTGGTACTCGTAGAACGCCTTCAACTCCGGTCGCATGTCCTCGTCGGCCGACCACGGCTCGGGGATCATCATCAGGATGGCGTGCGGCAGCGACCGCCCGGCCATGACCAGGAACTCGAGCACGTTGTCGAAGGTCGCCGTGTCGCTCCCACCTTCGCGGATGATCGGCAGGACCTTCTGCAGGTCGGTGCCGAAGACTGGCGAGCGGAGCAGTCCTTCGCGCGCGCGCATCCAGTTGATGTTGCCGCGCAGCGTGTTGATCTCGCCGTTGTGCGCCACGTAGCGGTACGGGTGCGCGAGTGGCCAGGAGGGAAACGTGTTGGTGCTGAAGCGCTGATGGACGAGCGCGAGCGCCGATTCGACGTCGGGGTCAGCCAGGTCGGGAAAAGCGGGCCGGATCTGATCGGCCGTGAGCATGCCCTTGTAGATCAGCGTCTTGGACGACAGGCTGGGCACGTAGAACAAGTGGCGCTCGCTCAGCTCGAGCTGATCCGCCGCATGCTCGACGCGTTTGCGGATGACGTACAGCTTCCGCTCGAGCCGCATCGGATCGGCGGCGTCTCCGCCCGTCTGGCCCGCCCCTCCGGCGATGAAGATCTGTTCGATGACCGGCGCCGCCGCCACCGCGGACGCGCCGACCTGCGTCAGATCGGTGGGAACCGTGCGCCATCCGAGCACCTCCTGCCCTTCTTCCCGGGCAGTCGTCTCGAAGAGACGCCGGAGCCTGTCGCGCTCGCCGGCGTTGCGGGGCAGAAACACGAGGCCGGCGCCATAACACCCTTCCGGCGGCAGCGTGATGCCGAGCGGCGCGGTGACCTTGCGCAGGAAGCGATCGGGCATCTGAATCAGGATGCCCGCGCCGTCTCCGGTATTGGCTTCGCAGCCGCAGGCGCCGCGATGCAGCAGGTTGATCAGCACCTGCAGCCCTCGCTCGACGATGGCGTGGGAGCGCTGGCCCTTGATGTGGGCCACGAACCCGACGCCGCAGGCATCGTGCTCGTCGCGCGGGTCGTACAGGCCGGCGGCGGCCGGGACGAGTCCGGCGGCGGGGATGGGGTCTGATCGCTTGACGGTCACGTGACCGTCAGTTATGAGGGAGCTGAGTGTAGAAGTAAAATAGAATGATTACATATGACGCATAACCATAAGAGATAGGTTGCGCGTCATCGGCGTCTGGCGGCGCGCGTCAGCCGTGCTCCTGCTCCCCGGTCCGGATCTTGTAGCTATGGCTGACCGGAATCACGAACACCCGGCCGTCGCCGATTTCACCCGTCCTGGCTGCCTGGATGATGGCCTTGATCGCCTCGTCCACGAGGTCGTCCGCCACGACCACCTCGACCTCCATCTTCGGCAGCAGGCTGACGTTGTACTCCTTGCCACGGTAGATGGCGGTGTGTCCTTTCTGCCGGCCATGGCCGCGCACTTCCGTCACCGTCATACCGGAAATATTCAGCTTGGTGAGCGCGTCTTTGACTTCGTCGACCTTGTTCGGTCGAATGATGCTCTTAATCAGCTTCATCGTGGCCCTCCAGCAGGCGCTGTAAATCGGCGGTGAGGGCCTGCTGCGCCTCCGCGGCCAGCTTGGCCCCGCCCTTGGTGATATGGAACACGTCGATCGCCTTCTGCCCTTCGGTCGAAATCAGCACCAGATCCACTTCGCAGCCGTGATTGGACATCAGGCGGCTGACCCGGTGCAGCAGACCGAGCGTATTGCTCGCGATGATATCGACAATCGTATAGCGCGCCGACGAATGGTTGTCGGCGTGCACGGTCGGGACGCTTCTCGGCACCACGCGCCGCAACACGCCGCGCTCGCGCGCGCGCAGGCGCGTGCTCACGTCGGAACGGCCCCGGACCACATCTTCGAGCTCGCGCAGAAACCGTTCGCGCCCGTCCGGATTCAACTCGAAGTACCGATCCTGGTCAGTGAACCGGAAGACGTCGAGGACCAGGCCGTTCGGATTCGTCAGCGCGTGGCCGCGCAGGATGTCCATGCCATACGCCGACAGCAGGCCGCAGAGATTTGAAAAGAGAAAGGCCTTGTCGAGCGTGACGACCGTGAGTTCCCACGCGGAATCGCGCCGCTCGAGCGAGACGTGTACTTCCTCGGGATGGATGTTGCGGGAGAGCCGGACGTGCTGATAGATGGCGCCTTCGCTGAACAGCTGGAGGTAGCGCTTCGGCAGCCCCGCGAGAAAGCGGCTGATCTCGGCGTCGGACACGTCGGCGGGCCGGTTTGCCAGCAGGCCGGCAAGCCCCGGTACGTTCTGCTCGATCAAGTCGTCGCCGTAGCCGATCGTCAGCACGTTGTAGGTATCGATGTACAGCTGCCAGAGCAATTCTTCCCGCCAGGGCGTCATCGTTTCGGGACTGACGGCCGCCACGTCCGCGAGCGTCAGGAGACAGAGCATCTTCAGCCGCTCTTCAGTCCCCACCAGCGCCGCCAACTGCTTGACGACCTCCGGATCTTCCGTATCGCGCCGGAACGCCACGATCGACATGCGGAGGTGGTTGCCGATCAGAAACTCGACGGTGTCGCGCGACTCGCGCGGAAGCTCCAGGCGAGCCAGCATGTGCTGCGCCATCCGCACGCTCTCCACCGCATGGTCATCGTCGCGCCACTTGCCGACGTCGTGATAGAGCAGGGCCAGGACCAGCAGTTCCGGCGACGGCAAATCGACCAGCAGGGACGCGAACCTCGCCTGGCTTGGCGTGGGCGGTGACGCCAGGCGCTCCAGGTTCCGAATCGTCAGGAGCGTGTGTTCGTCCACGGTGTACTTGTGGTAAAAGTCGCGAACCACACGTGACGCGATCGCCTGAAACTCGGGGAACATCCGTCCGAGCAACCCGCAGTCGTGCATCTCCGACAGCCGCGCATACAGTCCCGGCTTCGGCCGCAGGCAGGCGACCATCGCCGCGCGCCGCGACGCCGACGGAAAAAAATCTTCGGCGGCGCACTCGCTGATGTGCTGACTGATCCAGACCAGCGCCTCGTCGCGCACCGGCTCGCCGAGATCGATGGCTGCCTGAAACAGATCGAGCCACGTCTCCGGCCGGACGGCGGCGTCCTGCACGTCGAGAAAACCGACGCCATCACGCGATCGCACCAGATTGGGTCCAACCGGAGTCGGCGCCGTTTTGCGCGCACGCTCCAGCGCGCGGGCCACTGCGCGAGCGTGGCGGAAATAGTCGCCCATCAGGCGTTCGACGCGCTGTTGCGGCTGCGAACCGGGGTAGCCGAGCGCCTCCGCCGCCTTCTCCTGCAGATCGTGACTGAGGACGTTGTGATTGCGCTTCGCTTCAAGATGCAGCACGGAACGGACACGGAGAAGAAATTCTTCGGCCTCGTCGAGACGCGCGCGATCGGCCCCGGTCAGGCCGAGCCACGCCGGATCGGTGATCCGCCCGAGGGTACGAAGCGCGGTCAGATCGCGCAGCCCACCCGGCGCGTCTTTGACGTCCGGCTCGAGCTGGTAGAAGGTGTCGTTGAAGAGCGCATGCCGTTGCGCCGCCAGCTGCTGCAACGCGTCGAGGAGATACGCATGCGTCTCCCAGCGCCGCACCATGCCGGTGACGCGCTCGAACAATGCGCGATCGCCGGCGACCGGACGCGCATCGACGAGCGCGAGCAGGAATTCGGGGTTGTCACGCTCGAGGGTGGCGAATTCGTCGACCTCACGCACCTGATGGCCGACGGCGAGGCCGAGATCCCATAACGGGTGCAGGACCCCGGTCAGAAACCGCTCGTCAGCGGCCTCGATAGGCCCGCCGACCACCAGCAGGATATCGATGTCGGAATGCAGACACAGGTGCCGCCTGCCGTAACCGCCCAGCGCCACCACGGCGATCGGATGCGTCGGCGGCGGCGCGTCCACACACAGGCGCTGCAGCAGCGCGTCGGCGCGGCCGGCATAACGCTCCACCGCGGCTCGGCCGCCCTGCCCGCGCGCCGACTGGTCGGCTAGCTCTCTTCGCGCGTCGGCAATCAGCGACGCCGGCGTCGGCTCGCGGTCATGGGGAGGGGCGTGCATCGGCTCCACAGACACTACGGCTTCAGGCGAGCCCGAGTAAAGGCGAACGTAACTTTATGCAAAATATGCACTAGCAGCGGCTGATTCTATCAGTCCATGCCATCCAATATGCGAATCGTCGCGTTCAGCCTACGGATTATGCACGATTCTGATATCATCAAACTCGACCATCTGGAGGCTGTTTCGAATGACACTGGACTCGGTACGGAGCACGACGAAGCGGATTCGGGAATTCTCGGCCGTGCCGTTCGTTCTGGTCGCCTCCGTCAGCCTGCTGGGCGTGTTCTTCCGGCCCGCGCCGCAAGAGGTGACCGGCGGCCCCATCAACGCGGGCGATACCGCCTGGATGCTGACGGCGACCGCGCTCGTGCTGCTGATGACCCCGGGCCTCTCCTTCTTTTACGGGGGCATGGTCCGCGCCAAAAACGTCGTCTCCACGATGCTGCAGAGTTTCGTGGCGATGGGCGTGATCAGCCTGCTCTGGATCGTCGTCGGCTTCAGCCTCGCGTTCGGCAACAGCTTTCACGGCCTGATTGGCGACCCGCGCACGTTCTTCATGTTCACGCGCGTCGGGGCGCTCACGCATCCCGATCTCGCGCCGACGATTCCGCTGATCGTCTTCGCACTGTTCCAGCTGAAGTTCGCCATCATCACGCCGGCGCTGATCACCGGATCGTTCGCCGAGCGCGTGCGCTTCTCCAGTTATCTGCTGTTCATGTGCCTGTTCAGCATCTTCATCTACTCGCCGCTCGCGCACTGGACGTGGCATCCCGACGGCTTCCTGCACAAACTGGGCGTGCTCGACTTCGCGGGTGGGACGGTGGTGCACATGTCCGCGGGCTTCGCCGCGCTCGCCGGCGCGATCGTGCTTGGGCGCCGCGGCACGCACCAGGCCGGTGAATCGCACATCCCGGCCAACATCCCCTTCGTGATCCTCGGCACGGGCCTGCTGTGGTTTGGCTGGTTCGGCTTCAACGCGGGTTCGGCGCTGTCGGCGTCGGGGCAGGCGGCGATGGCATTTGCGACCACCAACACGGCATCGGCGTCAGCGGCGATCGCCTGGATTTTCTTCGACCGCATGCGCGGCCAGAAACCGTCTGCGCTCGGCGCGTGCGTCGGCGCGGTCGTGGGCCTGGTGGCGATCACGCCGGCGGCCGGCTACGTCAGCATCGGCGAGAGCATCTTCATCGGCACGGTCGCCAGTGTGATCTCGAATCTGATGGTGCACTGGAAGAACTCGTCCGCGCTCGACGACACGCTCGACGTCTTCCCGTGCCATGGCGTCGGCGGCATGGTCGGCATGCTGATGACCGGGTTCTTTGCCAAGGACGTCGGCCTGACATCCGGCCACGCGACGACGTTCCTGATCCACTGCGGGGCGCTGCTGTTCGTTGCCGCGTTCTCGTTCTGCGGCTCGTGGATGCTCTACAAGGTGACTGACCTGATCATCCCGCTGCGCGTCACGGCCGAGCAGGAGGAGATCGGGCTGGATCTCAGCCAGCACGGCGAGATCATGCAGGACACGGGCCCGAGTTCCGCGCTGCCGTTCCTGGGACGATAGACCCGGTGCCTTGGTTGCCCGAGGGCACTTGGGTCAATACGCCCAGTTCCCGCCTCGAATCGGCAGACGGTTGAGCAACTGGCGATAGACCTGCCAATTCGGCATGAAGCGGTCCATCAGCGCGACGAATCTGGCGTTGTGGGTTGGCTCGAGCAGGTGAACAAGTTCGTGGACGACGATGTATTCGAGACACTCCACTGGCTTTTTCGCCAGCTCGGTGTTGAGGCGAATCGTCCCTGACCTGTGGTTGCAACTCCCCCACCTGGTCTTCATCGACTGCACGAATACTCGCTTCACGTGAACGCCCAGCCTGGGCTGCCAACGGGCCAGCAACGGGCCCACTGCTTCCTTCAACTGGCCGCGATACCACTCCTCGATAAGCGCCTTTTTCTTGTCCCGGCTGGTGCGCGATCGTACCTGCAGAAGCATGCGGTTGTGCTTCATCTCGAGAGAAGCCGGCCCATCGCTCTCGCGGATGGTCAGCAAGTAGCGTTTGCCCCACAGGTAATGACTCTCGCGCTCCACGTACTCCCGAGGCGCTTCTCGTTCCTGTTCACGCAGCTTCGTCTGCTGACGTTTAATCCAGTCCAGTTTCGAGATGGCAAAGAGACGAATCGTGTCCACGCGCATGCGCAACGGCGCAGAGATTCTTACCCGGCCAGTCGGTGGATGAACCGTGAGGTGGACGTTCTTGATGTCCTTCAGGATCACATCGACCGCGATGTTCCCGAGATTGATCTGCGCCACGTCAGTACTCGGTCTGCGCCTTGATGATCAGGAACATCCGCTCCACTTCATCCTCGTCGTTCTTCAGCAGGGGCAGCAACGCGGCCTTGATCACGTTCTCACGAGCTTGAATGCCGCGCCATCCGTCGGGACGAACGCGCTTGATCTCGTAGTCAAGCTCGATCGCCACATCGAGGACCGGATCACCCGAAACGGTGTACACGGCAGGCGCTTCCGAGACGCGATTCGCCAGAGCCGGCCTTTCTGGAGCCTTCTTCAAGTTGTTGTACAGCGCCCGCAAGGCCTGACTGCGCTTCAGCGGTTCCGGCGCATCGTCCGGTACTCCGGCTTCGACCCGCCGCGCCAAGGCGGCGATGCGCTTCAGGTATTCCTCGTACTCGATCGCCTTGGCCTTCCGCGCAATGATGATCTCGTCGAGCAGCGCCGACATCGTCTCGTAGTACGCGGGGTCGGTCAGCTGCTCCTGCAGGATCGCGCGGCGGACATTGTTCTCGATCGTTTCCGCGATGGCGTCTCTATTGCCCTTCAGATCGCCGAGCCGCCACGCGATCGCCTCGCCGATGCCGGTCTTCGCGATCAAGTCCAGCAGGCCCATATTGTCGAAGGGCGAAATCTTCCTCGGCTCGTCTGCCTCGATGTAGGTGTCGATCAGGTGCCGCATATCGGCCTCGTAGGTCTTGAGGTCGAGGCTCTCGCCGCTTGCCTTGCGGATGATCTCGCGGACGTTCAGATAGTGCGTCAGTTGCTGTTTGATGCGACGGATATCGGTGGCGGCGTATCCGGCCGGCTCCAATTCGTCGGCGATGTTGGCATAAGCCCGCACCAGAGCCACGGCTGCCTTGTAAAGCGCGACGCGCTGCGGTTCCCGTTCCTCGAGGTCCGACGGGATTTCGGTGTTGCCGCAGAAGTAGTGGATGTGCTCCAGTTCGCTCTTAGGAGGCTCCACCGGCTCACAAACCAAGGCAAGCATGTCGATGGCGTTGTCGAGGCGCTCCTTGCCTTTCTTCAGCCGATCCTGCATCAGCACCTGCGGATCGACGCCGTCGGCGCTGTGATCCAGCTCCGAGGTGTAGACCTGCAGCGCGCCGGTCCCCTTCTCGTTGACCAGCTTCTTGAACAGATCCTTGTAGTCGACGATGTAGCCGAAGTCTTTGTCGTCGCCATCGAGCCGGTTCGTCCGGCAGATGGCCTGGAACAGACCATGGTCCTGCATGGACTTGTCGATGTAGAGATACGTGCAGGGAGGCGCGTCGAAACCGGTGAGCAGCTTGTCCACCACGACCAGCACTTTCATGTTCGCCGGCTCCTTGATGAAGAGCGCCTTGGCGCGGTCCTCGTAGGTCTCGGTCTTCGTCAGCCCGGGCTTCGCGTCGACGTCTTCCAGAAGCTCGGTGTAGGTGTTGTAGATGAACTGCTTGTCGGTCTCGGTGTTGGCTCCGGTTTCCTCCAGGGTGACGTCACCGGCCTGCGGATTGTAAGACGTCACAACGGCGCACTTGCCCTTGAACAGCGTTTTCTGAAAGAGCGTGAAGTACTTGCACGCCTCGAAGATGCTCGCGGCGACGAGGATAGCGTTGCCGCGCTCGCTCGACAGACGCGGCTTGACGCTGAAATCGAAGATGATGTCGGAGACGAGGCGGTCCATCCGCGACTTCGAGCTGAGCACGTGTTGCATCGTGCCCCAGTGTTTCTTCAGCTCGTCCTTCTGCCAGTCGTTGAGCGCCTTCGTCTTGGCATCGAACCAGGCGTCGATCTTGTCTTCGGAGCCGAGCCGCTGATCGATGTCTCGTGCTTCATACACAAGGTCGAGCACGACGCCGTCCTCGACGCCTTCGCTGAACTTGTAGGTGTGGATGTAGCCGCCGAATACCTCCAGGCTGGTCTGTGCGTCCTTCTTGAGAAGAGGCGTGCCGGTGAAGCCGATGAACACGGCGTTTGGCATCATCGCCTTCATCACCCGATGCAGCTTGCCGCTTTGGGTGCGGTGGCATTCGTCCACGAAGACGAAGACCTCGCCGACCGTCGCGCTGGGCTGCGCTTCCAGTTCCCTGACGAAGGTGTCGAAGTCGTCCACGTCCCTGCGGCCGAACTTATGGACCAATGAGCAGAGCAGGCGCGGCGTGGCTTGACTGAGCTGGTTCATCAGATCGCGGCCGCTGCTGGTACGGGTGATGGCCTCCCCTGTCTCGGTGAACACGCGCTCGATCTGTTTGTCCAGTTCGTCGCGATCGGTGATGATCGCGACGCGGGCGTTCGCGTTGTTCTCGAGGATCCACTTCGCGAGCAGCACCATGACGATGCTCTTGCCGCTGCCCTGGGTGTGCCAGATGATGCCGCCCTTGCGCTCGCGCGCGTGCGCCTGCGCAGCTTTGACGCCGAAGTACTGGTGCGCGCGCGGCAGCTTCTTGAAGCCGCCGTCGAAGAGGACGAAGTCGTGCATCAGCTCGACAAGCCGGTCCTTGCGGCACATCTTGAGCAGATACTTGTCCAGTTTGAAGCGGCGGTTGTCGGCCTCGTCTTCCTTCCACTTCAGGAAGAACTTCTCTTCCGTCTTGATGGCCCCGTAATTCAGGCCTTCCGAATCGTTGCCGGCGAACACGATCTGAACCGTCGGGAAGAACCACTCGTTGAATTCTGGCTGCTGGTTGGAGAGCAGCTGCCTGATGCCGTCGCCGATGCTGACGCGGCTGTTCTTCAACTCCAGCACACCCACGGCGATGCCGTTGACGTAGAGCACAATGTCGGGCCGCCGTTCGTGGTTGCCGTGGAGGGTCACCTCTTCGGCGATGGCGAAATCATTTCGCCCGGGGTCCTTCCAGTCGATGAGCGGAATGGTTTCGGTGACCCTGCCCGCCTCGATTCTCACCGGCACGCCGTATCGAAGGAGGTTGTAGACCGCCTGGTTGTTCCCGTAGAGCGTGCGGCTGTGATTGCCGGCCTCGGTGCGAAGCCTATGAAGAGTGGAGGTGATCTGCGCGGCGGAGTAACCTCGCGTGGCCAGCCAATGCGAGAGCAGACCTTCTTCGATGTTGCTGTTGCCGGCGCGGTCTGTCCAGTCGCCCAGATACCGGTAGCCCAGTTCATCGCGAAACAGCGCGATGACGCGGTTCTGCGTGGCGCGCTCGGACTGGCCGACGCCGCTCACTTCACGACCTCCCAATGGCCGCCTTTGGCCGGGCCGACTCGCCTCACGATGTTCTGCTGCCGGAGTTGCCTGAGATTCCGCTCGATGGACCGCTCCGTTGTGCCCAGCATGCGGGCCAGCTCCGGAATCGTGACGTCGGGATTCGCCATAAGATGGGCCAGAATGTTCCCCGACGTTTTCCCCGACGTTTTCCCCGACGTTTTTACCAGCGTTGTGCCGGTCACCACCTGATTGAAGGCAAACTCCGCCCACAACCCGGACTGTTCGGATCGAAACTCGGGCGCGGATGTGCCGGCTGCCCGGCATGCCTGCAGGATCCGTTCGATGCCGCGTCCCCACGCCTCGATCATGCCTGCGCGAAAGAACGCGTTGGCGACATCCGGATTGAACGGCCGTGAGGGATGTTTGTCCGTGAGCTTGGCCACGGTCCAGTCCTGCGGCAGCTCGCCAGGGTTCCAGATCATCAACTTGTCCGCGTACATGCTGATCTGGATCGGCGCCGCCGACGCGTAGTCTTTGTGGATCACGGCGTTGAGCACGGCCTCGCGCAGAGCGGCTTCCGGTACGGCGAGTGTCTCCACGCGCTGGATGCCTTGGTAACTGATGCCGGCCTTGAGATATTTGGTCAGCAGGACGTCGATCGTTTTCTCGACTTGGGTGAACAGATCGCCGTGAATCTCGTCGTGATAGAGCAGATCGGCGTTCGTGCGGAAGAAGCCAATCTTCACGAAGGCTCCTGTGACGAAGCGCTCCGGGTCTGGATGGAACAGAAGCACGGCCGCGCGCTTGAGGTATGTGCCGTCCCGCAGGTGTAGCTTCTCAATCAGACCGCGAGCGGACTCGCGCAAGACGGCGGCGTCCAATCGCCGGCTCTGTCTGGCGCGTTTTCGAAAGCCGTCGATCGCGGGCCTGGACAGATCCTTGACCCCGACGTGCGGCACGGGAACACTGTCCCAACGCTTGCCCTGTTTCTTCAGCAGGAACCGGTCGAGGGCCGCACCTTTCAGCTCCTGCTTCGTGCTGCCGCTGCGAACGTGATACTCGCCCTTGTAGCTCACCGGGTACGGGTAAGGCTCGACGACGATGTCGATGGTCTCCTTGCCCGTGACGCGTTTCAGGTTCACCGCCACCACGATACCGAGTACATCGCGAATCTTGTTCGGCAGGTCGACCAGCAGCTTCTTCGCGTCGGGTACGCCCACCGCCTGGCCTTTGTCGTTCCTGCCGATGATCAGCACGCCGCCTTCAGCGTTGGCGAACCCCGAGATCCATTTCAGATACTCGTCCCGCCACGACTCCTTCCATTCGACGTGCTGGTGCTCTTTCATGACAGCGGCTTGCCCGCCTGGGAAATGGCGAACACTTCGCCCCTGACAGCGCAGTCGACGAGCGTCGAGAGGCACCTTTTGGCTTCGCGGATGTTGACGGTCTTCATCCTGATCTCAGAAAACGACGTTGACGGAGCAGTCTATTCCGTCGCCACTTTCTCTGGGGCGGGTGGCGCATCGGGACCGATGCAGACGGCGCGGCCATCACGCCACATCACCGCGTACTGGCCCAGACGGCGTTTGCGATCAAGGGCCTTCGCCACGGCCCGTTGCAGTGCATCGAGCACTCCGGCTTCGTAGTCGTCATCGTGGGTCATTTCTCCTCCAGGCCTGCAACGATTCCATGACCGCCGGCTGCAACACCTCGCGCTGCTCACCGATCTGCCTGAACACGAGATCCGGCGTTTCCCTGGTGTTCAGCAGGCAGACCGCTCGGTCCACTGCCCCAGCATACGCGCCGAAGAGGTTCTCCAGGCTCCGGACAAATCGACGTTCGATATCCATCGGCTTGATATCGTGACCGCCGTCCGCCACCCGCTCAGCGACACGGAGTTTCGCCATCCCGACGCCCGGCAGAGCGAGATAGATCAATTCCACCCGCCAGACAGTGGCCTTGAGCCGCCGGATCAGTCGCACGTAGCCTCGGCCCGCCAGTGTGGTTTCGAAACCGAAGTCGTGACGCGCCTGAATGTGCCGTTCGATCTCGTTCAGGAACAGCCGGCCTGCCGTCACTCGCTCGCGTTCGGGCGCCAATGGAGACATCCCCGCGGCAATCAGGTCCGCATTCACGAAGTTCCGGCAGCCAGCGACCTCGGGAAGGTACGTGAGCGCGAACGTCGTCTTCCCGGCGCCATTGGGACCGGCGATGATCCAGCACGTCGGCTGTTCGCCACTGGTCATACCAGCCGAATCCTTCCGGTCAGCAGCTCCTGCATCATGCCCTGCTTGATGCTGCGGGCTTTGGCGAGCTTCGCCTCCAGTGCGGCGATGTTCGCGTCCATATCCGAGAGGACCATGGCAATCGCAGTTTGTTCGGAAGGCTTGGGTATGCGGAGCTCGATGTCGGCAAGAGCCTTAGCACTGATATGAACAACGGCGTCACCCTGACCGCGACTGGCCTTCTGCGCACGAATCGGCGGTGTGTTCAAGTAGTACCCCATGAATAGCGAATCGACGTCGCTGGGCCGCAAGATCACAATGTCGCCGCCGGCGTACGCCTCTATGTCGTGCACGAACGCGACGCACTTGCCAATTTCTTCCTTCGTCTCGCCAGAGCCCGCGAACAATAGGTCGCCGCGTTTCAGAAGTCTCGCGGTTGTCGCAACATCGCTGGAAATCCACGAGCGAAACGTTCTTGCGTAATTGTCGTGCGTTGTATAGATCTCGCCGTATCGAATACAGGGTAGGTTGCCGCTATAA